>JAJSLL010000021.1 GCA_026127935.1 Thermoplasmatales archaeon
CCCACTGGGCCCGTCTATGTTCATATCGGAGTCCTAGGTCCGGCTAATTGAGGACGGTACGGCGTTAATCTGTATAGGCCCATCAATAAACGTATTCAGTATCCTTGTAAAAAAATACGCCATGTTAACTATAGGGGTTATTGGGAATAAGAACGGAAAGAGGAATTTCAACGAGATACTCAACGATATATCAAGATCGAGTTCTACTATCATATCAAAAAGACTGAAATATCTCATGGAATTCAACATAATAGCCAGGGACGGGAGTAGTGAAGGAATAAATACGAGTTGACTCCCCTGGGAGAGAGGGTTATAAAATCAATCCTTCCAGCGCTGGAGGTGCTGGAGCAAGAGCCGTTGGATTCTTTCCGTTTGCCAAGGTAACGCCATCTCACGTCAGTGGGAAGCCAAAAAAAGTAAAAACGCTTCGCGGAAGATATAAACTAAAACCACACTCAATTTAACAATGTTGAGCTTAATAAGATACCATTGCAAGCGAATGGGATAGAATTCACTCCTTTAACCTCCTTGACGGATTTACAGAGGGGATTAACGTATACCAAAAAGAGACGCTCAACATTGTGTGATAATAGAACGGACAGCTTTCCAAAAATTCCTGTATCCACCAAAACAGAATTTTGAAATGTGATTTCCAAATCAAATCAATTCGGATAAATCATTTAATCATGGTAAAATTTACTAAGATAACCAAGAAAATTGGATTTTATTCTCTGAACATAATATGAGTTGAACAATCTTATTATACCTCAGTTGTTATATATTGTTATGCTCATTGAGCAAGAAGAGTCGGAAAAGGGATGTGATGTAGTGGCTATTGCAAGAGGACGAGGGAGATACAGCCAACCTTATAAGAGGATACTTAAGACTTTCAAGCTGGGTGACGATTTCATAGCTCTGGAACTTGCTCGCGATGAATCAACAGAGGAGGGATGGTGGGTGTCAGCTAGCACAGAAGCAACTGCAGATAAACCAGCTGGCTATGGCGCAGAGTACTTCGAAGAATATTCAGATGCTCTTGAATGTTTTAGGAACATTTCAGAGAAGTATGGCCTTGAGGATCAACACGGTACAGACTTTGGGAGTGATTAAAACACTTCAGACGTGAGTACCAAATCTCTTAACAACCGTCGGTTCAAGGAATAATTAGACATATATTCTTGAAGATGGTATAAGATTTGCAATTTGCTAAAGCATCTTGACAAAACGAAAATTATTCAAGAGACCTCTCTTTTAGCAGCTCGACCAAACGAGACGATTTTTCTTCCACATTTCCATCTATGAACACACGTTTTCTCTTGGAAGGGGTAATCTCAATCAATCCCTTCACCAAGGTGAGCGATCCTTTGAGTCCTGTGACATCTTCCCGTAAATTCAGCTCGGTTGAATTCCATATTTTTAGGTGAAATCCCGAGATTGCCCATTTCATTTTCTCAAAATTCGGAAACCTCGGTTGCACTGCTCCCATTTCAACACTTACCATTACAGGGCCAGAAGTTTCAACCGTTTCATGTCCACCCTTGATCCTTCTACGCACTCTCAGTTTTCCTCCCTCTAACTTTACTGATGAAGCGAAAAGTACCTGCGGTATATCAAGAAATTCTGCAATCTGTCCTGGCAGTTGTCCAAGCGCAGCATCAGAAGATTCCTCTCCTGCAAGAATCAGGTCGTAATCCCCGATCTTAGTTATGGCCGTCGATAGAACGAGCGCAGTGGGGTATGTATCTGCTCCTCCAAAATTCCTGTCCGAAAGGAGGATTGCATCGTCTGCACCCATGGCTACACCCAGTTTGAGATAGTTCTCAAATAATGGAGGACCCATTGAAAGCAGAATCACTTTTCCTCCGTTCTTCTCTCTTAACCTGAGGGCAATTTCGATTGCAGTTTTGTCTGCGTCGTTTATCTGATTTTCTGCCTTACTTCTGTCCAGTCTCTTTGTCGCCGGATCAAAGATTACGTTATCTGCTTTCGGGACGACTTTCACACAGACAATTATATTTCTCATATCTTCCCCTCCAGTTTCTTGATTACTGCAGGAATGATCTCTGCCGCATCTCCCACTACACAATAGTCGGAGTGATTGAATATTTCAGACCCTTTATCTATGTCAACGGAAATGACCGTCCCACAGTCTCGTATTCCCGAAGTGAAATGCTCTGAACCGCTGACTCCCAAGATCAAGGCGACCTTGGATTTCAGCGAGTAACCTGTTGTTCCAACCTGTAGTTCTCTAGGAACTATCCCCTTGTCAGCCAGCGGTCTTGTAACACCCACGTCAGAATGGGTGAGTTCTGCCAACTTCCACACCAGAGAAAAGTCTCCCCCTACTCCGTTCCCTCCGACAATCGTCTTTTCTGACTTTGTAAGATCCTTTGACTTGTTGGTTTTTCTTTCTATTACTTTCACCCTATCTTGGACTTTAGAAATTTCAGGAACGACTTCGACGATCTCACCTTGCTTTCCCTGATCGAAAACCTTGGAGAATGTCCCGGGTCTCACCGTTGACATTTGAGGACGTGCAGTTTCACAAACAATCTCTGCCATTATTTTACCACCATATGCTGGAACACCGAATACGAGCAGTCCCTTTTCGTCCATTTTGATATTGATCGCATTAGCCGTCAGTCCTGTCCGAAGTCTTGCTGCGAGTCTTCCGGCCAGATCTCTGCCATAGTAAGTCGCTCCGACCAGAAGCGCGGCGGGCAGCTCGGAAGAGATCAAATCGAAGAGGACCTTGACATAGAGATCGTTAGAATATTGGTTCAGTCTTTCGTGCTTCAGCAGAATCACTCTGTCCGCCCCATATCTTATGACATCTCGGACAACAGCATCTTCAGGAGTTCCCAACACTATACCTGTGACGTTGTACCCGGAAGACTTCGCAATAACTGCAGATTTACCAAGAATTTCCAGGGAAACATCTTCTATTTCGCTGCCGTCTCTTTCTACTACAACCCACAACTCCTTTTTTATCATTTCAAATTCTCCCCCACAAACTCTGCAAGCTCCTTTACTTGAATTTTCACACCATTTATTTTCGCGCTGTCCAGTAGATTCATGTTGCAAATGGGACAGGCCGTTATCACAGTATCGGCACCGGTATCTCTTGCCTGCTCAATTCTGAAATCGGATAATCTCTTCCCCTCGAAGTCGATGAACATCCTATTTCCACCGCCACCACAGCACAGGCTGTCCTTTCCTGACGACAGCATCTCCTTGACTTCCACTTCCGGAAAGAGAGTGAACATTTCCCTCAGGTCTTCGGATCCATCCCCGTACCTGCTCACATAGCACGGATCGTGAATGGTGATCTTACCGTGCGCTCCATTCTCAATTTTCACTTTATCATCACGAATTAGGGAGTTCAGGAATTCCGAGTAGTTCTTCACTTCCATTTTCAACCCCCTCTTCTTGTAAACGGTATTGAACATGTTTCCGCAGTGTGGAGAAAATGCAACAACTGTCTGTGCACCAGTCTTCTCAAACTGTGCTATATTTTCATGAACCAGGTCATCGAGATAGTACTTTTCACCGGCATTCCTGATTGGTTCACCGCAGCACTTCTCTTCATTTCCAAGAATCCCAAAGTTCACTCCTGCCCTCTTCATAATGTCAGTAAGTGACCTCAGCGATTTGTGGAGATTCTTGTTGTAGGCAGCGTCGCAACCAACATAAAGAATGACATCAGTTCCCTCTTTGGCATCTTTCAGGTTGAGTCCGTCTGCCCACTTCGATCGGTCCCCCTTCTTTCCTCCCCAGGGGTTCCCAGTTTCGTATATGTCCCAGAGTAACTTCACAATCTTGTCTGGTGCCTTCTGCTCCTCGAGTTCAAGCTGTCTGAGTCCTGTAATTACATTGACAATACTTACCTGCCTGGGACACGATTCCTCGCAAAGCTTGCAGGTGGAACAGTTCCAGACTTTCTCTGAAATATCGAGGCCTATCTGAGCTCTCCTCATCAGATTTCTGACGTCCATTCCCTCCTCTCCCATGTACCCCAATGGACAAGTAGCTGTGCAGACACCGCACTGGAAACATTCGTTGCCATCATACCCGGTGAGGTTGATTACCTTCTCCCATCTCGAGTCGTCAATTTCTAGCGTCTTACCACCCCCTTCAGTTTGGATTCTGTACTCACTATTTCTTCCTTCGAGAGTGACTTGATGAGTGCATCCATCTCCCTGATCTTCGACGCGAATCTGTTTCCTTCCGCAGCGCTTACCCACCATAGCTGCAATCTATCTGGATTGACCTTCTTAGCCTCGAGGAAGCGCTTCCATCTGTCGACCCGTTTCTCCGTGTATTCGTTTGCATCTATGTAATGGCAGTCGTTTATGTGGCAACCTGTGACAAGGACTGCGCCGGGGTTCTTTGAGAATGCATACATAACCAGCTTCTGCGAGATTCGACTCGAACACATCGTTCTGATGACCCTTGCACTGGGGGGGTACTGGATCTTCGATATCCCTGCCTGGTCGGCACCGGCATATGAACACCAGTTGCAGGCGAACACGACCAGTTTTTCTTCGGGCTTCTCGGCCGTAGCTGCATCTATCTGCGTCATTATCTGCGAGTCAGTGAAATTTGGCATCGAAATCGCTCCTTCTATGTTGCACTCTGCAACGCAGTTTCCACAACCCATGCAAGCTGCTGGAACGAGTTCGATCCACTTGCCTCTCTCGCCTTTGATTGCACTGTACGGACAGACGTCAGCGCACCTCAGACACTTGACGCACTTTTCCTTGTCGATCTGAGGTATGATTGGTTCCTTGTTGATCTTGCCTCTGAAAAGTAACTTTGCCGCTTTTGTTGCGGTTGCGTATCCCTGGGCCATCGACTCCTTCACTCCCTTTGGTCCCTGTGCTGTCCCGGCCAAAAACACTCCTGCCACTGCCGCCTCCACTGGACCCAGCTTTGGATGTGATTCGAGTAGGAATCCCTCCATGTCCCTGGACAGCTTCAGTTGAGAAAATATCTCCTCTGCCCTTGGCTTCATCCCTATGTTCAGTACCAGATGATCAACGGGTGCCTTAATCTTGGATGACGAAAGCTCGTCGACGAATGTCACGGATGAGCCGTCAAATTCGAGGGACTGATCCGGAGGTTTCAAAGGATCGTATCTAAAGAACTGGACTCCCTGACTGCCAGCCTTTCTGTAGAGATCCTCTGCGTTCCTTTCGTACGTCCGGATGTCCTTGTAAAATATCCTTACTGTTTTCCCCTTTTCCTTGAGGTCTATAGCCTGCTGAAGCATGGTTGAACAGCAGAATCTCGAACAGCCCTTCTCTCCGCTCCTCGACCCGACACACGAGATGATTGCATACTTTTCACCCTCGAGTTTTGAATAATCCTTTTCAAGATCGAGTGACGTTAGAACGGCTGGATTGTTACCGTATCCGAATTCTGTTGGCTGATATGGCTCAGCACCGGTCGCAATGATTATCGCCCCTGCATCTATCTTCATTCCATCCGAAAGAGTTGCGGAAAAATTACCCACAAAGCCAGTTATCTCCTTTACTGTCGTCGATGTGTGCACTATCGCTGACGACTTGTTGAGTTCCCTTTCCAGTCGTGCGAGGATCTCTTCCCCCTTGGCTGGAGACGGAGAAACTGTATTGATTGAATTCAAAAGACCACCAACCCTGTCGCTCTTCTCTATGAGATGCGTCTCAATTCCCATATTAGAAAGTGATGTTGCAGCGGCTATACCGGCTGGTCCACCACCAATGACTAGTCCTGTCCTGACCACAGGGAATTCTATATCGTTCATTGCGGTCAGTAACCTTGACTTTGATACGGCCATATCCACCATGTCAACCGCCTTCTCTGTAGCCAACCCCTTTTCACTTTTGTGGACCCAGGAGTCCATGTTCCTTACATTGGCCATTTCGAAAAGATACGGGTTCAGGCCCGCTCTTGAACACACCCTCTGGAAGGTCACACCATGTGTCTTGGGGGAACAGGCGCCTACTACTACCCTGTTCAGCTTCTTTTCTTTTATCTTCTCAACTATTGAATCCTGTGTACCGCCTGCACAAGTGTATTTGTTTTCTTCCACATATACAACGTTTGGAAGTTTACCTATCTCCTCCTTCACGTGCGGAACGTTGACCGTCCCCGCAATGTTCGAACCGCAGTCGCAGAGGAAAACTCCTATCCTGGGTTCGCCCGAGACATCCAGAGGAGGCGGAGGAGGATCTTCTATCCACTCCCTGTTCTTCACGAACTTCAGAGCTTTTGAAGATGCGGCCGCACCTTCAGTAACGCTATCCGGAATATCCTTCGGTCCGCTCGCACAACCTGCCACATACACCCCTTCTCGAGTAGTTGAGACGGGATCCTCTTGTCCATTCTTGAAGAAGCCATCCGATGAGAGCTCAATACCCAAGACTTTTGCAAGCTCGCCTGTCCCTTTCGAAGGAATTGAGGCAGTTGCGAGGACCACCATGTCGTAGCTTTCCACTTTCAGAGATCCATCGTCTGTGGCATACCTCACATCTATATGATCTCCCTTCCTCTTGACCGATCCCGGTCTGGACCTGATGTATTTTACATCCTTCTGTGATCTGGAGTACAGTTCGTCGAATCCCTTTCCATATGCCCTAATGTCCATATAGAGTACTGTGACATCTTTGATTCCGTGTTCCACTAGCTGCGACGCTTCCTTTATCGAGTACATGCAGCAAGTCCTTGAACAGTACGGAACTAGCCTTTCGTCCCTCGACCCCGCGCACAGGACGAACAGCACTTTTTCTGGATGCTTCCCGTTGGAAGGTTTGATTATTTCCCCGTCTGTAGGTCCAGATGCATTCAGCATTCTTTCCAGCTCGTAAGAGGTGAGGATATCTGGATCAGAAGAGTAGCCAAATTCGTGGAGGAGGGATGCGTTGAAGAGGTCGAAACCTGTCGAGACTACTATTGACACGACTTTTTCCTTTATCACCTTCGGACCCATGTTGAAGTCTATCGCTTCAGGACCACAAGCGTCAGTGCACCTCCCACACGGTAGATAATTAGGGGGTTCGTTCAGACAACTCTCTATGTCTATTACGTAGGGTCCAGGCTCTGCTTGGGAGAAGGGAGTGTGTATTGCCTTCCTTGCACCTACTCCAGCGTCAAACTCGTTCTTTCTGACTTGGGGACAGACCTGCACGCACAGGTCGCACCGAGTGCATGCATCCGTCACAAATCTCGGTTTCTGGTTAATCGTTATTTCGAAATTCCCCTCCGTCCCCTTCACCTCTTTGACTTCTGCAAGTGTCAGAACGGTGATGTTCTTGTTGTGAGTGACATCGCTCATCTTGGGAGCTTCTATACAGATGGAACAATCGAACGTTGGGAAATTCTTGTCAAGTGCTGCCATCTTCCCCCCTATTGATGCTGATTTCTCTACCAATATGACTTCCGTCCCTGCTTCCGCAAGGTCAAGAGATGACTGGATTCCTGCGATCCCGCCTCCTATAACCAATACCTTATCTGCCAAACTTCATCCCCTCCTCAAAACCTTTCTCGAAACAAGCGATATTGGCGTCAACATACTTTGGAAATCTCTTGGCTATGGCTCTCCTCCCAGACTCCTCCGAGAAAATTTTAGTCAGCCCTGAAAAAGCCCCCATCATGACTACATTTGCGCCCTTCGGGTTTTTCAGTTCCTTTGAAATCTGTATCGCAGATATTTCCGTGGTCTGCTTCTTCCACTCGTCAGGTACTGAAACGAGACTCCGTTCAGTGAGTATCTTGGTGTTGGGAATCAGATCTGAGACGTTGACATCCAGTCCCTCCTGGGAAAGAGTCACAAGATAGTCGATCTGTTCTGGGATTGGATAATCAACAGTATTGTCGCTGATAACCAGGTTGGCCTTGGACCAACCTCCCGTAATATATGGGCTGTATTCTTCAGTCATCAATACGAATTTTCCATCCTCTACTGTTGCTTCACCAACAAGTTTTGCAAGCGTTATTATTCCCTGTCCTCCCATGCCGTACATCCTTACTCCAAACCTCATTGCCCACCCCCCCTAATTCTGTCAATGAGCTCGTGTTCCAGCGTTATGTACGAAGCTCTCTTTCTGTTGACGAAGTCTCCGAGGACTATATCCTTCCCATGAAAAGGATCGATGGATATGTCTTCCAGCTTTGCATCGTTCTGCACTACTGAACTCTTACGGTAGAATTCCATTTCCTCAAATCCATCTTTGAATCCGTTGAATTTACCAAAGTTTGGTGGACATGGAGATAACACCTCAATGAATGCGAACCCCTTGACGTCCATGGCTGTCCTGATAGATTTAG
Source organism: Thermoplasmatales archaeon (assembly GCA_026127935.1). Taxonomy (GTDB): domain Archaea; phylum Thermoplasmatota; class Thermoplasmata; order Thermoplasmatales. Next base: position 8,311 of record JAJSLL010000021.1, read on the forward strand.
TGAGCTGTCGTGGATGCATCACGGTCCATCGTGCGACATATGAGGCACCGAGTGCGGATGCAATGTAAGGCAGGTTGAAAGTCGGTTCAATGTTGCCGTATGGGGTCGAAGCAGATTTGGAAGTTGGTGGAGTCGTCGATCCGTGTTGACCTCCGGTCATACCGTAGTTGAAATTGTTTGAACAGATGACAAGCAGATCCATGTTTCTCCGGGCGGCGTGAATGAAATGGTTCCCCCCTATGTTGAAAAGGTCTCCATCTCCACTTATCACCGTGACCTTCAGATCTGGATTCGCGATTTTCATTCCCGTTGCAAAAGGTAACCCCCTACCATGGGTCGTGTGGTATGTGTCTAGGTTTGCATAACCGGGAATTCTTGCCGTACATCCTATACCTGAAACCAGCACGTGGTTATTCTGTGGAATCCCGGATTTCTCCAACGCGTTCAGATAGCACTGAAGTTCTATTCCGAGGCCACAACCCGGACACCAGACGTGTGGAAACCTCTCCTCCCTTATAAGGTCGTGTTTGGGATGATATTCCACTTCTGTCATTTCAGACACCTCTCTATTTCTTTCAGTATGACCCTGTAATCTGGTACAGCGCCTGGAGGAAAATGCATCTCCTTTATTTCGGTCTGACTGTACTCTCTAACCGAATGCGAGTACTGTCCATAATTGATCTCTGGCACAATAAATTCCTTTGACTGTTCCGCAAGCTGCCTTATTCTTTTCTCTGGGAAAGGCCACAGGGTGATCGGACGGAACATTCCAACCTTGAGACCCTCTTTTCTCGCTTCCTTCACTGCCTGTTTAACCGATCTGGAAGTGATTCCGTAAGCAACGACTACCAGTTTTGAATCTTCAACGAGGAATTCTTCGTACTTCACAATCTTGTCTTCATTCTTTCTTACCTTGTTCAAAAGATGCTCAAGCATCTCCTTCTCCACAGAAGACTCATTTGAAGGGTAACCCCTCTCGTCGTGCGTCAAACTGTCGACGTTGCCCCTAAATCCTGTTCCAGCTTCAAACATTGGTGTAAAATCTCTGGAGTAATCATATACCCCTTCGTTTCCATTCCGGATCTTTCTGGTCTCTCTTTGGACGATGTGATAATCTTCCATATTTTTTACTTCCAGGATCTCCGTGAGATGTCCAATAACTTGATCTGACGCAACTATCACGGGTTGCCTGTAAGTCTCCGCTGCATTGAATGCTTCTATCTCTAGGTCGAAAGATTCCTGGACGCTGTTAGGAGCATATGTTATTGGAGCGAGATCCCCGTGAGAACCCCACCTGGCCTGCATAACATCACCCTGCCCAACTCTGGTAGGTATCCCCGTTGAAGGGCCTCCCCTCATTTCATCAAGAACCACGGTTGGAGTTTCCGTTATGACCCCGAGACCTATATTCTCCTGCATCAAAGAGAACCCTGGACCCGAGGTCGCGGTCATGCTTTTTGAGCCTCCATTAGAAGCGCCTATAATGGCCGCCATGCTAGCGATCTCGTCTTCCATTTCTATGAAGTGTCCACCTACTTCCGGCAACCTGATGCTCATCCTTTCAAGTACTTCGCTTGAAGGAGTTATTGGGTACCCTGCAAAGAAACGGCAACCTGCATGAATGGCACCTTCTGTAAGTGCAAAATTACCGTCAGCGAAATATTTCCCGGGTGGCAAGAAGTTCATTGAATCTTCACCTCTTTTACAAAAATTGCAAAATCCGGACAGATGCTCTGGCACATTCCGCACGCAACACAAGAATCCTTTTTGTCCTCTCTTACCCTCACTGGATGGTAGCCATAAACATTCACTTCTGGTGAACGTTCCAGAACTTGATTCGGGCAGTAATTGGTACAGTAGTTGCACTCCTTACATCTCTCAGGAAAGATATGAATTTCTCCCTTAGGTACGGCGAATCTTCCAAAATTTAAAGGTTCCCGCCATATCTCTCTCTGATTTTCAGAAATCTTAGGTTCCTTTATCATTATAGTCCCTTTTAGATCTAAACATTTATCTGAAATCTATATAAATTGATTGCGTTTAGCGAACCTGAATTATTCAAGTTGGCTAAACATTTTCTTCTCTCTCTGTTGGAGTGAATAATTATGAACCCAAATTTTGAGTCAGATAGTTTGTTGGGGAAAACCTACTGAAATTGAAGTGAACTCTATTACAGCCAAAGATGAAAGTGATATGCACAGTAAAGGTAAAGGCAGTAAGACTCGCTGAGCAGATGGCGCCTTTCAACCAATTCCTTGCAGAACTGGGGAAGATAGGTATAACGGTAGAAGTCGAAGGTGCCTGTGACTCGAACTGAACCTGCGCAATTAAAACGGTGGTGACTCCCTTAGGTTCTTAGTTTGTTCATTGCTTTGATATTATCTGTGGACAAACACATTTATAGCACAGGTCAGTTTGAGTCATTAGAGGACCTATGACTGCTCCAAATATTAACACAAAGGGAAGCAGATTACCACATCAACCACGTTTTTCTGAAAGCAACATGGACAGAAGTGTAGATCCCCGGAAAGATTTCTACAGGTACTCTGCAGGAAAGTGGATGGATAACAACCCTATCCCTCCAGATAAATCAGAATGGGGTTCTTTCAATGAACTGGTAGAGTGGAACAGGAGCGTCTTACTCTCTATAGTTGAGGATTGCTTATCGGATAGTACCGGGACCAATAATTTTAACAAGAAATTGGTCGGCTCCTTTTACAAATCAGCCATGGATGAGAAGACAATTAATGAACTTCGTTTCTCTCCCATTGACGACATCTGGAATCTCATATCTGGCATAAACTCCACTGAAGCTCTAATCGAGCTCATACCAATTCTACATCTTGAAGGTGTGTCTGTATTCTTTGATGTAAGCTCCGATGTCGATGCTAAAAATTGTACTCTCTACACTTTGTATCTCTCTCAGGGCGGAATAACCTTGCCCGAAAGGGATTATTATCTTTTAGATTCCTTTGCAGAAATTCGGGCCAAATATCTGGAACACATTGCGAGAATGTTTATCCTCAAGGGCACGGACGAAGATACTGCGAAGAGATGGGCAAAATCGATTCTTAATCTGGAGACAAAGTTAGCCAAGATCAGCAGGAGCGCTGCAGCTCTACGAGATGTGGAAAAGAACTATAACAGAATAGATTTTGACGTCCTCGCTTCGAGATTTGGAAACCTGAAGCTGGTGAAATATGTTTCAGTTCTTGGAGTACGAGGAGTATCATACGTAATTGTGAGGCAACCCGAATTCTTCGATTATCTGGAAAGGATGTTTTCCGAAGTAGACTTAGAGGAAATGCGCGTGTATCTTTACTGGCATCTGTTGGCTGGATATGCACCGTTCCTTCACGATGAGGTCTATGAAGAAAGTTTCGACTTTTTTGGCAGGAAACTTCTGGGTCAGGAACAGCCAGAGTTGAGATGGAAAAGGGTGCTTCGTCAGATTGATATACAGATCGGAGAAGCTTTAGGACAGATGTACGTAGAGAGGCAATTTGACGAGATTGCTCATTCGAAATCACTGGAACTTGTGAACGATCTCATATCGGTCTTTAGAGCGAAATTGAAGAAAGCAGATTGGATGACAGAGAACACCAGAGCAAGGGCCATCGAGAAGCTGGATGCAGTAAGAGTGAAGATCGGGTATCCGGATAAGTTCAGGGACTATTCTGAACTTAGGATCGAAAGTTCGGACTACCTTGGGAACATACGACGATCCATGAAATTCGAAATCAAGAGACAGGTTACAAGGGTTGGAAAGACCGTCGATAGGTCTGAATGGGAAATGACCCCATCCACCGTCAATGCTTATTACTCTCCCGAAAGGAATGAAATCGTTTTTCCAGCTGGAATCCTTCAGCCTCCATTTTTTGATTCCAGCATGGATGATGCCGTTAACTATGGCGCCATTGGGGCGGTTATTGGCCATGAGATTACCCATGGCTTCGACGATGAAGGCAGACATTTTGACTCAATGGGGAACATCCTTGAATGGTGGACGCAAGAGGATGCCCTAAAGTTCAATGAAAAAGCGGAGAAGGTTAAGAAGTTTTATGGGTCACAGGAACCTCTTCCTGGGATTTTCATCAATGGAGAATTAACACTGGGAGAGAATATAGCTGACCTGGGAGGTGTAAGTATCGCTTACGAAGCTCTGCAGCTACATTATAAGACAAGACCAGAACGGAAGGTTACAGTAGATGGTCTCACTCCAGACCAGCGTTTCTTTATTGCGTATGCACAGGTGTGGAAATCTAACATAAAGGAAGAGACACTCCGCATGGGTCTGACAATGGATCCTCATTCTCCGGATAGGTACAGGGCGATTATACCAGTCGAGAACCATTCTGCTTTCGATGCCGTATTCGCGCCTGGAGTTGCGCAGGAAGATGTGATTAGGGAAAGAATTGGGGTATGGTGAAAATTCATCTAAACTGAGACAGCAGAATCAAATTGGAGAAACAATCTAGGTCAAGATTCCCTGTATCTTGATTTACGGAGAATGAGCTAGTCCAATGCGCTGCAGATGAGTCGATATGAACACTCTTAAATTTCTAAACGTAATGTGGTTTTATAAGAATGAACACGAAGATTCGCTCATTAGCTTTCACTTCCCTCGGCCATTTTTCTGTTGATGGCAATGCTCTCCTTTTCCCCGTACTGATTATCTATTACGAAGAAATGGGACTGTCCGTCTTCATAATAGGATTAATGCCTGTTCTGTACAACCTTATCTCCGGCGCTTTGAGCGTATATGTTGGATCCTACGCGGATAGAGTTGATAAGGACACTTTGATTCTCACCTTAGGAATATTCTTGAATGGTTTTGCTGCCTTCGTATTTTCCCTCCCATTCATATTTAGGGGAGAAGCTTATGAATTTCTCATTCTAGGGTCTGTACTATTGGGAATAGGTCAGTCTATTTACCATCCAATCGGAGCAACAATACTTTCGCACACTTATGGGCCCAAAGAGTCTCCTTCGTACCTTGGAATCAACGGATCGTTTGGGAGCTTGGGAAGGAGTGCCTTTCCTTTTATTGTTGTGTTCATAATTGCCCTATTGGGAAACGTTCTGGGACTGGATTTGATTGTTGTATACTTTTTGGTAGCTGCTCTTATCATTTTCCTCGGTCTGAAATTCTTTAAAAGAAAAGACTATCGGATAAAGTCCCCCGTGATACAAAAACAGCCTGAAAACCGTTCGTCTATTAAGGGTGCCGTTCCAGCTTTCTTGGTAATGCTGGTTGTGATCGTTTTTCTTAGGTCAATGTTCATTATGTCGATCAACACATACATACCTTCCTACTTGGTTGGTATCTTCCATTCCAAAAAAATTATGGCATCTGTCCTAAGTTTTGCACTTATCGCCCCCGTCGTCGGTCAACCGATTTTCGGATACTTAACTTCGAAATTTGGGGGGAAGTTCACGATAACAGTTACTTCTATCGGTCTGGTAATTTTCTTCGTGCTATTCCTGTTCTTGTCAAAGGGCCTAGTAACTATACTGGTCACTTACACCCTCTTTGCTTTTTTTGCGTTCACTGGGTTCCCTGTTCTAATGGGATATGTTTCTCAGGTTGTGCCCAGGGAGAACTCGACAAGTGCAAATGCAATGGTATGGGGAGTGGGGAATACTCTTGGAGCAAGTACTGGCATCTTCCTCTTCGATGGGCTCCACCTATTCACCAGCATGTATAACGCTTTCATTGTGCTGCTTTTCTTCGCTATTGTCTCAGCTGTCCTTGTAATATACATTCCCGGGAGGGCCAAGATTTCCGCAATCAAAGAAAGAGATTCAATATAAATTCTGACACACCATTCATTGGCCAAGCGAAGCACATTCGCGGGTAATAAAGGGACATCAAAGAGAAAAGTAATTGTAAACCTCAGATGCACGACTACGTGTTTGCAATAGAAATTGTTTGTCACGGGATTCATTACCATAAAGTCTGCAATGACTGTCCTGACACCATTCCTAGTCAGCGGGTTCAGTTAGCATAAGTGCCAAAGTTCGATGACGCTGAGGATGGATGGTCTTGGATTTTTTAATCCGAACAAACCTGGGTTGGAATCTGCTGGGTTGACAAATGCTATATCCAGATCTTCAATTATATCTCATGGATTTCGGCATAATCTCGCTCGGAAATCATGCTATATCGAGGATGATACCAGCTATAAGAAGTACAGGATCAAGAATTACGCACGTTTATTCTACTGACCGTTCTAAGGGAGAAAGGATCTCGAAGGAACTAGGAGCGGAATATTCCTCCGAGTTGGGTGTATTCCTCAAGAAATCTTTTGAAGCGGTTTATATTTCATCTCCGAATTATCTTCATTTTTTGCATGCAAAAATGTCATTCGAATCAGGTAAGTCAGTCCTTTTGGAAAAACCAGCGACGCTCAAAGTCCAAGATACGGAGACCCTTTCCAGATTATCGAAGAGAGAGGGACTTAGATTTGCAGTTGGTTTCCACTTAAGATTTCATCCTGCTATTGGTGAAGTCAATAGGAGTATTTCATCGGGTCTAATAGGTCAGCCACGATTCGCATTTGGAAAGTGGACAAGGAATTCGCCCCATTATGACACGACAATATGGAGGGGAAAGCCTGAAATGGCTGGAGGTGGGTCTGTGGTGGGAATAGGGGTCCACGTATTCGATAGCTTCGTTAACCTGTTCGGAAGGGAAGTGGAATCTGTCAAAGCATACAATTTTCCTAAGTGCTCAGTTGTGGAAGACACGATGCACTCAACCTTTGATTTTAGGAATGGTGTCATAGCTACCTCCCTCAGTTCAAGACTGATATCTTCAGATTCAAACGATCTGGTAATTTTCGGGAATGAAGGTAGCATTACTGTGACCAATTTTTACTCTACCACCGTCTCTTCAAAACTGTTTGTCAACAACAAACTCTTGGGTGAGTTCGATGGAAAGGTTGATATGTATGCGGATGAAGTGAAAGATTTTGTCGGTCGATGCGAGAAAATCGCTGGTCCTGAAGAAGCGCTCTTATCGACAAAAATGCACCTCTATTCACAGGAATCTGCTTGTACAGGTAAATCAATTCCAGTTTAACCAATAAGCGGCTTATCTTTGAAATCAATGGATGAATGGGTACAGTCCCTTCGGTCATTTAGGCTTCTTTTTTCATTGACTGGCGGCCCTCTTCATGTATCGATTTCTTATCAAAAAGTTGATTCCAATGCTGAGTATGAAAACAACCAGAATTCCGGCAAGGAAATCATTGTAGACAAAGAAGGAACGAAACACGTAATACAGAAGGTACAGGGCTCCGTATCCTACAAGAAGCACAATCAATGAAAGATATCTGTAAATAGCAGGCATCGACTGCATATGTAGCATCCCTGGATGACTCTGGTAATACTCAACACTTCTCATCATTTGATCCGTAACTTTAGTCTTCTGGCACAAAGGATCTTGAAGTGTTTTCTGAGCATCTCGGAGCATCTGGTCAGAGATCATCTTGTTTCCGACATCGGCATATAGCTGGGTTAGCTGCAGCTGTATTCTAGCTATTCCTTCGCAGTTACTGCCGTATGAACTACTCATCTTCATGTTGGACAGCTGCCCTTCCAGTTGACGAATGCGTTCTTCTTTGTTTGAAGTAAATGGCAATCTATTCACTCAGCTGCACACAAATATGTGTGCAGGATTAGAAGCAAGTTTGATTATAAAAAAATTCCTCATATCTTATTTGAATCCGTAGCTTTTGGGCCAGCATGGAGGTTACATACTGCCTCTAAATGAGATGTTCGTCCATTTCTCTTGCATAGAGGCTTCTCCTAAAGAACATTCCGATTACAAACGACGTTATTGAAACCACCATTGCCACAACCCAAAAAATGATAATCGCTTTTTCATAAGCACTTCGGTGGACGAGTATGTATAGATCTGTAAACACCAATCCACCATCCTCTATTCCATGAAGTAGAATCGTGAATAACAAGAAATAAAATCCTCTCTCGATCGTTCTACCATATTTGAGTATTAGGGCAGTCCCTGGATGAAATAGAAGTGATGAAACGCCGTTTAGCACCGAGAGAACCATTACGGTTTTCTGAATTCCTGCTCTCCTATAGAATAACAAATCTAATAAAATGACTCCTACGTCTACAAGGGCAAATCCAAGCCCGATCCAAATGGCAAAATATTTGCTCTGAGTGTTGACGGAGAAGTACTTGAATGACTCTTGGTAAACCGCAGCTGTTCCACCCATGAAAAGTGCCCATATTATGGGATTTGAAAGCTCAAAATTCCCTAATGCCACTGTTCCGCTACTTGTTCCGTACTTGAATATTATGAGTAAAGAGGGTATTGCTTGTGTGATGGATTGGAGTATCAGGGCAAGTACCATGAATGCTATACCAACTCCAATGGCGATACCCCTTGTTTTCCATGACGAGCTTGGTTCCGTCATTCACTTTCCACTTTTTGTAGGATGTAGTTTAGTCGGCAATGAGGCTTCAGCTTGACCCATAAAGTGAGAGCTTTCCAAGTATTTGCAAGCAAAATAAGAGACCCACCCATCGTCTTTACCTTTCATAGTTCTTATCATCAAACTCAAAAATCACGCTACCTACATATCCACAATCCAGATACTTGTACTTCCCGGTAATGTATCCAGTATCGTGATCTATGCGTTCTGACCCGCATTGAGGACATACCTCGTGTTTCATAACTTAGGCAGTTTGGGAAAGTATTAAAGTCCTGACGAGACCTGTGACATTAAATCAAAAATCATCTAAAGCGAGACATCAGATCAGATTTTGAGCCATTTTATTGGGTGCTTAGTTCATTTTTACAAGACAAATTCCGCACAAAAGTTAAATTTTCGAAACAAATTAGCCTCGCCTGAGGTTTATGATGATTGACTCGCTTACGGAATTAGAGAATAAGAGGTTGGCTATTAAAAAGGACCTTGATGAAAGTAGAAAAAGGAGGGATGACCTCCGAGAAGAAATGGATAGATTTGCTGACGAGAGAGACGTGCTTAACAACAAAGTTAAGGAGCTCATAAAGTCTCTTAGAGAGATGAAGAGTTCGAAAGACGAACTCTCCAACAAAGCTGCAGACCTCAAGGTAAAGAAAGATAAACTTTCTAACGAGTTTAGAAAGGAGATTAACGAGCGGCGATCGCTCCGTTCCTCCATACTGAGGGATAAGGGAAAGCAGGTTGACCTCAGGAAGATGAAGAAAGAGAAGGATGACCTTATCAGAAGACAGATGACCGGAGTCTATAACAAGAAAGAAGAAGAAGAGATTGTAAAGAGGATAAGGGGCATGGACAAGACTGTCAAGGATTATGAGAAAGAGTCGGAGAAGATAGCCCTTGACGATGCGAGCTACAAGAAGCTGGACGAAGAAATCAAGACTAACAAGGACGAGATAAAGAAGACTCAGGACGAATATCAGACCATAATAAAGGAAGTCATTACTCTGAGGGACAACCAGAACAAGATCTACGAAGAAATGATTGAGACGAAGGGAAAAGCGGACGAGATTCACGAGAAGTACCTCCAAGTGCAGGCAGAACTTTTCAAGGAAAATCAAAAGCTGGATGAACTCTTCAACACCATCAGGGAATATGAAAAGCTGATTCTTGCTCTCAAGCAGAGACAGTCCAAGGAAAAGAGAAAGGGAAGGGAAAATGAAGCCAAGGCAAAAGCAGAGGAGATATATGAGAAGTTCAAGACAGGAGTTTCACTTTCTACAGAGGATATCCTGATACTTCAAAAAGCAGGATTCCTTTAAAGATTTTGCGAATTTACTCTCTGGAACTTGCCATGTGCATTCAAGCTTAACCATCTAGACTGGAAAAGTTATAAAACAGAAATTTGTTTTAGTGTTAGAGAAATTTGAGACCATTCGTCTGGTTCCTGATAGCAACCGTTCTGTTCATTGGATCGGAATCGCTGCTTGCATACCAGGGTTACGTTAGGGTTTTTTTTATCCTCCTCGTACCAGTATTTGTTTCTTCCAGTCCGATTTCATTTGCACCGCTCCTTTTCTTCCTGATTCCAGTAGTGATTTCATTAAAAGAGAACAGGGGAGATCAACCTTACCAATATCAAGGAAATATGGCAGAAACTTCGCAACCTAAGACACAAAGAGAATCCAAAATCGGCGGTTTTATAATGATTGGACCAATTCCTATACTGTTCGGTAAGGGAATGAGTTGGAGGGTCCTGATCGCACTTGCAGTAATTATGCTTGCACTAATTATTTCCTGGATTATCCTCACCAAGTGACACAACGGTACCCTCAATTTTTCCTCCCTTCCGGAGGAGGAGACCGCCGCCGATCACAGAATCAGATATTATTACTCCGTCGCTCAATTCCGAACCGAACGAAAGGATGGAATCTTCGATTGTGCTTCCACTTCCCACCGTTGAATTATCATAAACTACAGAATTCTTCAAGTGAACGTTATCAGCTATAGTGGTTCCGTCATAAAGTGCAACATTTTCGAGGACGCAGTTCTTCCCCACTTTCACGTTTTTTCCGAGGTAAACTTTCCCTGACAGCTTCGAACCTTTGAACTTTTTCGTTGCCTTTCCAGACAGAAAGAGGTTGGCCCTTATCAGGTCTCTCGGCCGTCCGATGTCTATCCACGTACCTTTCATCCTGAAACCTCCTATGGGCTTCCCATCCCTTTTCAGCGAAGGCAGTAGTTCCTTCGCTACGTCCACAGTCTTTCCCCTTTCGATGTAGTCAAAGACTTCCGGTTCCATTACATAGACCCCAACGTTTGCAAGATTTGAGATCGCGTTCACCTTTGGTTTTTCCTGGAATTCCACGATTCTGCCATTCTTTACTTTGGCAACTCCGAATTCAGATGGATCCTCCACTGGAGTTAGACCCAAGGTGATAGAATTATTGTTTTTCTTGTGAAAATTGACGAGACCTCTGACATCCTGTTGAAAGATCGTATCGGCATTCCCGACCACGAAGGTTTCTTCAACAAATTTCTCCACCTTTTTCAACCCTCCTGCAGTGCCCAATGGTTCTTTTTCAACAGAAAAGAGTATGTTCTTCCCCTTCACCTTCGGCCCTGAGAAAAGATCTATGACCTTCTCGTATCTGTAACTGACAGTGAAAATGTAATCGTTTGAAACTTTCGAAAATGCATCCATTAAATAATATACAACGGGTTTGCCGGCTACCGGAATTAACGACTTGGGTATGTTATCAGTCACTGGCCGGAGCCTGGTTCCCAGGCCCCCAGCCATTATTATGGACTTCAAGTTCGATCTAAACTGAATCTACATTCCAGTCTAAACCTTTCGCTCCTGCTGCTTTTGCTATTGCACTCATTTCTCCCTTAGTACCCAGCATGTATGGAGATTTGACACCTGTCAGCACCACCAGCACTCTTATTGCTCCCTTGAGAGTCGGGTCGATGGATGCTCCCCATATTATTCTCGCGTTGGGGCTTACTTTCTGTTGGACCAGTCTTACGGCTCCTTCCGCCTCTGCGACGGACATCTGGTCATCGCCTACTACTCTTATGAGTGCCCCTTTAGCCTCAGATATATCTGCCTCTATCAACGGAGATGAGATTGCTTCCTGAACTGCTTGTTCAATCTTATTCTGACCTGTTCCTTCTGACTCTCCTATACCAATCATTGCAACACCGCCTCCGGCCATGATTGTTTTGATATCTGCATAATCCAGATTTACAAGCCCTGGTTTGGTTATAATTTCAGTGAGTCCCTTGAGAGCTTCCATCAGAATTCCATCTGCAACCTTGAAAGCCTGATCCAATGGCAATCTAGGAACGAGCTGCAAGAGTTTGTCATTTGGGATTACTATTGTTGTATCAGAGTTTCTTCTCTGCTTCTCGAGCCCGAACAGTGCATTCTCCATCCTTACCCTGCCTTCTGATGTGAACGGCAAAGTGACTACGCTTATCACGAGCGCCTTTTGCCTCTTCGCAATATCTGCCACTATTGGGGCGGAACCTGTTCCAGTTCCTCCACCCATACCCGCAGTAATGAATGCAATGTCAACTCTTCCCAGCGCATTCAGAATATCTTCTTCCGCTTCCCTGGCTGCCTCTTCGCCGACTTGCGGAAGCGCTCCCGCACCAAGACCTCTTGTAATTCTCTTACCAAGCAGTACTTTCCTGTGGGCCTTTACTGTCAGGAGATGCTTTGCATCAGTATTCGCTGCAACCATTTCTGCCCCAAATACGCCTTCCTCCATGCATCTGTTGATTGTGTTGGTTCCTCCACCACCACATCCAACTATCTTTATTCCCACCTTTAACTGCTCTACTATCTTAGCGAGCTCTTCGTCGTCAGGGGATGCGAGGGGAGCTCTAGGACTTTGAATGCCAACTACACCTGGTGTCGTGGTAGGTGAATCGCTAAAAGAATTCCCATCGTCGCCGAGTGCGCTCTTTATAATTGATTTCATAGGCATGTGTATTACCTCTGTCATCTATATGTATGACGACATATATATATTTTGCTAACCGATTTTAGAGTTGGGAATAAAGGATTAACAGACACCGCCAAAAGAGCGATGAAGTATAACACAGTACAGTATTTCTTTAAATGTCAGACAATTGTCATATCAAATTTTAAATCTTAATTCGTAGTACAAACTCGGTCCCTAAAGATGAGTAACAAAAGTGCAGTCTTTCAGGTCAATGAAATTGATGTGTTTTGGGCGGTATGCACTCTTAAGAAATGGTTAAATATGTATGTTAAATAAGGTGGTAGTGAAACTATGGTTGATTACATAAATTTAGTCGTCTGGGAAGCCCTCCAGGAGGATGTTGGATTAATCAGAGCTAGGATAGATCAGGCTACTAGAGAGGCTCTAGGAGTTTCTATCGGAGAAATAATCAAGATAGAAGGGAAGAAAGTAACGGCGGCTAGAGTTTTCAGGTTGAGCGAAGAAGAGGAGAATAGAGGTATCATAAGAATCGACCCATTGGTAAGGCAGAATTCAGGGGTTAGGGTGGGAGACAAGATCAAGATATCAAGAGCAGAAGTGAGACCAGCAGAAACACTGGTTCTTGCGCCCATTATTGCAGAAAATCAGCGAATCCGTTTTGCTCCCGGAATTGAAGATTATGTTAGGAGATCTTTGCTTAGAAGACCAATCGTAGAAGGGGACATAATTTCTGTTCAGGGACTTGCACTTACGAGCAAGGGTGGTGTCTCATTCAAGGTTGCAAAGGTTGGTAGCGGTAGGGGTATCTTCATGGTCACTGAAGAGACTATGATCGAGATGAGGGAAGAGGCCATCAACGCAGAGGAAGAAGGGGAAAAGATAACTTACGAGGACATAGGAGGACTTGGAGAAGAACTTAGGAAGGTCAGGGAGATGATTGAACTCCCGCTGAAGCACCCAGAACTTTTTGAGAGACTGGGAATAGACCCTCCCAAAGGAGTCATCCTCTTCGGACCGCCAGGGACCGGTAAAACCCTAATTGCAAAAGCGGTTGCGAATGAGTCCGGCGCAAGATTCTATTCCATAAATGGACCTGAAATTATAAACAAGTTCTACGGTGAAAGCGAAAAGGCACTAAGAGAGACTTTTGATAAGGCGGCAAAGGAGTCACCCTCCATAATATTCATAGATGAAATCGATTCTATCGCTCCAAAAAGAGAAGAGACTCAGGGGGAACTCGAAAGGAGAGTCGTAGCACAACTTCTGACTCTGATGGACGGATTGAAAAGCAGAGGACAGGTTATAGTGATCGCTGCCACAAACAGACTTGAAGCAGTCGACCCTGCGCTTAGAAGACCTGGAAGATTCGACAGAGAAATTGAGATAGGGGTTCCCGACAAGTTTGGAAGAAAAGAAATTCTGCAGATACATTCTAGAGGAATGCCTTTCGAGGGCAAGCCAGAAGAAAGGGAGAAGCTCCTTGATGAGCTATCCTCACTGACCCACGGTTTTGTGGGGGCAGACCTTGCTGCACTTTCCAGAGAAGCTGCCATGAAAGCTCTCAGAAGATATTTACCGGAAATTGATCTGGACAATCCTATACCGACTGAAATTCTAGAGAAAATGCACGTCTCAAATGAAGACTTCTTCTCAGCACTGAAGGAGATTGAACCTTCATCCCTCAGAGAGGTGACCATAGAAGTACCAAACGTGAAGTGGGAGGAAGTTGGGAATTTGGAGGATGTGAAAAAAGAGCTTATTGAAACAGTTGAGCTGCCAGTAAATAATCCAGAAGTGTTCGAGAGAATGGGCTTCAAACCATCCAGAGGGATACTGTTCTATGGCCCCCCCGGGACTGGAAAGACATTACTGGCAAAGGCCGTAGCTACCGAGAGCCAGTCAAATTTCATCTCCATAAAAGGACCAGAAGTCATGAGCAAGTGGGTTGGAGAGTCGGAGAAGGCGGTAAGAGAGATTTTCAAGAAGGCAAAACAGAGTGCCCCCACAATCGTCTTTCTTGATGAACTCGATGCTATCGCTCCTAGAAGAGGAATGTTCGCTTCATCCGGTGTAACGGACAGAATAGTCAATCAGCTATTGACAAGCATGGATGGAATGGAAGCGATGAAGGGAGTAACGATCCTCGCTGCAACTAACAGGCTAGACATAATAGATCCGGCACTTCTCAGAGCTGGACGATTTGATAGAATAATTTTCATCGGACCACCGACGAAGGTTGCTAGGCTGAAAATATTGAAGGTTCATACAAAGAAGATGCCGATCGACTCTGATGTCGACCTAGAGGTGCTTGCAGAAAAGACCGAGCACTATACGGGGGCTGACATAGAGAATCTGGTGAGGGAAGCGGGCCTGGAGGCGATAAGACAAAACATCAACACGAAGACTGTTTCGATGGATGATTTCGAGAAGGCTTTGCGCAAGGTGAAACCCAGTCTAGATGAGGAAACAATAAAATATTACGAAGAAGTATCTAAAAACATGAGCAGAGAATCAAAGCCTGCTCACAGAGAAGATCTGATATATTACAGGTGAAAAAATGAGAAAGTTTGTAACCGAACTGAAGGGTAAAACTGTGATGACTAGCGAAGGGCTCATCCTGGGCACAATATCAAATTTCATGGTTGATACCGATACCGGGCAGATTAATCACGTCCTCGTGAATCCTGCTGATGACATAGCGACTGATTCGCAGCAGAAGGACGCCCAGGGAAGACTCGTGATTCCTTTCAAGACAATGCGGTCCGTCAAGGACGTTGTTGTCCTCGAAATGAAATAAATTTTAATTTTTATTCTATTTTCTCTCCCACTGTGCTTGTTTTAGAAGTACTTTTTCATCCAAACACTTAAATTTACTTCGTGATAAGGGTTGAGAATAGGTGCTCGGATGAGAAGGAGTTCTAGAGATTGGAAGAAGCGGCACAAGATGCGATGGAAGTGGCGGAAGAAAAGAATGCGAAGACTGAAAAGGATAAGAAGAGCATCTAGGAGTTAAACTGGGCGCATGGGGTAGTCAGGCATCCTAGCGGGCTCCAGTTAGGGTTTGATTAAATGTGGGTCATCTGATGTTGATGATAAACTGGAGCGATGACCCTAAGAGATACCCG
>JAJSLL010000007.1 GCA_026127935.1 Thermoplasmatales archaeon
CGATCGTTTTCTGCCACTACAGAATAACAGCCAATATCCTCACCGATATCCTGAAAAATGAGGGATATTCCTGTGAGAAATTTATCGGTCAGAGTTCGAGGAAAGATGGTAAGGGAATGACCCAGAAAGAACAGACCTCTGCTCTCCAGTTATTCAGGGATGGCATCACCAAGGTCCTAGTGGCGACACAGGTTGGAGAGGAAGGGCTCGACGTACCGGCGGCGGACACTGTGATTTTCTATGAACCTGTCGCAAGCGAGGTAAGGTCCATACAGAGAAGGGGCAGGACCGGAAGGTTCGGAAAGGGGAAGGTGTACGTCCTGACGATGGAAAACTCGAGGGATTTATCTTATTACTATTCGGCCGGAAGAAAGGAGAAAAAGATGAAGAACATATTGAGGGACGGAAATAAGAACGTTCAGACGACCTTCGACAGTTTCCGTCAAACCTGAACCGGCCATATACTCACCCTCGGTTGAGAGCCGAAAAATAATTTAGTTCTGCGTAAATCTCCAAAATGCAAGAATTAGGGGATTCTAAATGTATGGCGAGATCATCAAAACGATAGTGGAAAAAGGGGGACTTACGAAGTTGTTCCTTGACTATGATGGGACTCTGGTTGACCTGGTCTCCCGGCCCGAAGACGCGGTACCACCTGTCGAACTTCTACGCCTTCTGAACGAGTTGAAGAAAAATGTTCCCCTATATCTGGTCACTGGCAGAGACCTTGATGGGCTGTTATCGTTCGTGGGAAGTGGATTCAATGTAATAGCAATGCACGGGTCCCAGTTTATCAGTGAGACCGGAGAAGAGTGGTCTGTAGACAATTTTGGCGAGTACAAGAAGAGGACCCACGAGATGTCGATAAAGTACTCTCATCTAGAACGTGATTTCCCGGGACTGAGGGTGATTGACAAGGTGGGTGGATTACAGTTCCATTATTGCAACGTCAAAAAGAGCGACTTAGAAAGTCTCGAAAGGGTCATTTCAAAGATGTCTGAAGACGGATTCGAAATGTACAGTGGGAAGTACGTTTTCGAACTCAGGATAAAAGGAATGGACAAAGGGAAAGCGATGCGGCGATATGTGACTCGTGACGACTTCATATTGTTCGCTGGTGACGACAGAACGGATGAGGAAGCGTTCGTTGAATTCAAAGAGCAAATCACAATAAAAGTTGGGAAGGGAGAGACTGCGGCGAAATTCAGGCTTGACTCCCCAGCAGATTTCAAGAAGTTGCTTACTAACCTAAACGAAAGAAAGGTAGAAGTGTTCAGGATGGAGAAATGAAATTTGAATCTATAGACGCAATGAATTCAAAATTGATTTCTTGCACCCGATGCGAGAGGATTACAAAGTTCAGGGTCGAAGTTGCAAAGAGGGGATCCAGATTTCTGGGAGAAGAGTTTTGGAGCAAGCCTGTCCCAGGCTTTGGTAACTTTCATTCGAAGTTGCTGATACTTGGGCTTGCTCCGGCCGCCACGGGAGGAAACAGGACAGGACGCGTGTTCACGGGAGATAAGAGCGCTTCATTCCTTTTCTCTTGTCTGCACGAGGTGGGGCTTTCGAACAGATCAGACTCTGTTTCAAGAAATGATGGACTGGTCCTGGAAAAGCTCTATATTACCGCTGCGTTGAAGTGTGTACCGCCTGGCGATAAACCGACTCCGAACGAGCTGGAAAATTGCAGAAATTATCGTGAATTCGAATTTCAGAATATGGACAACCTGAAGGTTGTCCTTGCGCTCGGCAAGATCGCTTTTGACACGTTCAAGGGATACCTCAAGAGCAGAGGATTTGATGTAACTGAGATGTCGTTCAAGCACGGAGTCAGCTTCAAGGTTGGCAGTATCTATTTTTACGGCTCATATCATCCAAGTCCAAGGAACGTAAACACTGGAAGGTTGAACAGAACAGAGTTCATTAGGGTGCTAACGGAGATAAGAGAGAAATTCTTATCCTGACAACATTTTTGATTTTATCTTCGAGCCCCTATCCTTTGTTACCACTGTTTCTTTCGGCTCATCCGCTGCTTTGAACTTGAAGTCCAAGAGATTGCGTTTCCTGAAAACGTATAGGTGGACATCATCACCAGGTTTTTCATTCTTTAGCGAATCTACCTTTCTAGTTCCAAATTCCTTCTGAATTACCCTTGTGAATGTGTCGGTGAATTTTTGACCGTTCACCGCTACCAGCTCGTCCCCAGTCAATACACCAGCATCATAAGCAGGGTATCCTTTGAACACGCTCTTCACGACGATCCTGCCACCCTCAGGTGAGACAGCAAGGCCAGAAAATCCTCTCGGACCATTCTTCTTGTCGGCGTACTTGTGGCTTACTTTGTAACCCATTTCCTTCAGATACCTGTCAAATTCAATCTCCTTGGTTGTCTCCGAAAGTCTAGTCACTAACTTCTCCGCGTCTTTTCCGATCAACCTCCTAACGTGAGATATCAGATCCTTCTTCTCTATTCCCTTGCCAGTCTTGTTGTAATCTGAGAAGAGACCCCTGAATGCATCGTCCAACGAGTTCTTTCCTCCGGTAGCCTTTATTATTTCAGAATTCAGTGCGAAAGCAATGAGCTCCCCCTTGAGGTAATACGATATATAGGTGTTGAACACATTTCCATCCGACTTGTATAACTTTATCCAGGTGTTAAATGATGATGCATCAGCTGGCAGCGTGTGCCCTGGAATGAGTGTATAGAAATCGATGCTACTCGTGAGGTGCTTCATGTATTCGTCTTCCTTCACGATGCCTGCTCTCCACAGGATGACCCATTCATAATAGGATGTGAAACCCTCGCTCAACCATAACAGATTGGTATAGACTTCCTTCGTGTAGTCGAAAGGTCCCAGTTCTTTGGGTCTAATCCTTTTGACGTTCCATGTGTGAAAAAATTCGTGTGAAACTGTTGTCAGGAAAATCTTGTAATCGAAATCATCAATTAGCTTGTATTCTGGCATTAGGATTGCTGTGCTGTTCTTGTGCTCCAGTCCTCCATAGTACTCGTCAGGGATCGTTATGATTAAGAATACGTAGTTGTCGTATGGAAGTTTTCCAAACATTTTCCCCTCCTCTTCCACTATCTTCTTGAAGTCCTGGGTTATGGATTCCTTATCTCGTACCATTCTCCCCTGCCAGGCTATGGTGTGTCTCTTGTTCATGACTCTGAATTCAGCTACCTGTAAGTCTCCGATCAATATCGGGCAGTCTGCAAGATGATCGTAGTCGTTCGCAACGAATAGGTTCTTCTTTTGGGGCATTCCCGTGGCTATCTTCCACTTTCCTAGGTCCTTGAACTTGACGGAGTACTCGGAGTCTTTCTTCCCTTCCGGGTAAAAGAATAGGGTCGCTCCGTTGATCAGGACAAAAGAGCTGTCAGAGTAAGAAGTGTCAACGGTCAGTTCATCGCAGTAAACCTCATAATCCACAGATGCAGATGGCTCCTTTGATTCAATTTTCCACCTGTTCTTGGAGACCTGTTCAACCCTTCCTTTGGACACTAAATTGCTTACATGTCTCGAAAAGTCTCTGACCAAATAAGAGCCCGGTGTCCAGACTGGCATGACTATTTCGTCCTTTCCAGAAGAGGGAAATTCCATGTGCACTTTCAGGATTCCAGAGTGAGATTCAGACAGATCAACAGTGAACTGTACCGACATTACTGACAATCTCCCAATACAAAAAAAACGTTGTGGCTATTCCCGGTAGGAACAAAGTTGCCTAAAATCATACGGAAAAACTTTAATTGACTCAAATTTGAGTTCTCGAAATCGCAATGGATACAACGAATTGGCTTCTAGATTTGAACAGCCGTCTAACGATTATCATTCTGCCTCAGATGGGGGCAAATGGTTGGGAGGAATTTGCTTGAGTGGGAAAGCGGTCCAAACGTCCTTGACCAATCTTAGGAAACTCATAGTGCACAAACAGCGCCTCACCGGTAAGTTTCCTACCGGTGGAACCAAAGAGGATATCCTGTCAGTTATGAGAGATGTAGCCTATATCCAATGGGACCCGATAAATGTCATTGGTCCAGCTCACATTATTTCTTTGTGGTCCAGAATAGGAAAGTTCGATCCCTCCGATTTGGAGAAGCTCTTGTGGGAAGATAGGCGAGTGTTTGAACACTATACTCCGACATTGATGTTGATGCTGACCGAAGAGTATCCTATTTTCTATTCCCTCATGAAGAGGTATCCAAAATCTCTCCGTGGATCATGGGGTTCCCAATCCGAACATGCACAGAAGTTCCTTTCGGAAAATCGTGATCTACAGAAGAGGATTCTGAAAGAATTGAAGGATGGACCTTTGCGTCTTGATCAGTTGATGGACTACACTCCGTCGAATAGGAGTGCTGACGGTTGGAGCTCAGACAGCAAGATCTCAAACATGATGTTCCATCTTCACATGCTGGGGAAAGTGATGATAGTTGGGCACCACAAGAATCAGAATGTATGGGGGCTTTCTGACGATTTCCTTCCAGAATGGGCCGAAAGGAAACTTCTGACAGAAAACGCAACAGATAGGGCCGCTGCTACGAGAGCTCTGAAGGCTATGGGTCCTGCAACAATGGGTGAAATAAATTATTACTTTGTCAGGGGACGCTACCACGACCTCAAGAGAGCTCTATCTGGACTGGAGAAAGAGAAGGAGATTACACAGCTCAGGATCGAAGACATAGGAAGAAAAGAGGAACGATACATTCTGTCTAAAGATATCCCGCTTCTGGAATCGATGGATGACATTGATTTTAGGCCGAGGGTATCGCTACTTTCTCCATTCGACAACATGATTTCTGGAAGGAACAGGACGAGGCGCGTTTTTGGTTTCGAGTACATCCTCGAACAATTCGTGCCCAGGGAGAAGCGTAGGTATGGAACGTATGTACTTCCCATATTGTGGGGAGAGAGGCTCATTGGCAGGATAGACCCTAGAATGGACAGAGAAGAAAAGATTCTCAAAATAAATGCTGTACACAAAGAACCTGGGGCGGATATTCCTGCCGAAGCTATTGAAGAAATTGGAACCAGAATCGAAGAGCTGGGTCGTTTCCTGGGAGCGGACGGAGTGAAATATACCTCCAAAATTCCCCCTCAGTGGAGGAGTCGACTCAACTAGACGCCTTCTGTGCCGCCTGGAATAGTCTGAATTGTGCAGTTCCGTTTGATTACTAGGCTTTGCTCTCTTCCATCACCCTAGAGTTGTGTGCATCTATGAGGAGAAAGATGGATTCGTCCTTGTGTTCAAACTGAAGCGACCACACTGGAATGTGGACGAGGTACATGTCGGCAATGTCCACGTTCACGTTAGCTGAAAGGAAACCATGAACGTTTTTCTGAAGCCTCCTGATCTCCCACTGCTGTATTCTGAGCTTTCCCTCCATTCTTGCTTTTTCTTCCCCCATCGTTCCGTTCATGAGCTTTATCGACCCGTTCACGTCGTCTTGTCCTATCGGTCTCTTGTCAGAGAGATTGAAAACATAATCAGGTGGTTGGTACTGGTTCATGTTCTCTATTGCAATTACTGGATAATTCACCTCGTTTACATCGTTTCCTGATTCCACAATAGTCTGGACATTAATCGTTGGGCCACCAAACCCACCTCTTCCGCCCATTCCAACTCCCACAAATCCTCCGGGACTGACCTGCTCCTTCTTGAACTGATACTGTGCGGAGTATCCTGCGTCCATTATCCAGTAAGGCAGGTAATTAAGATCCGTCTTCTTGAGTGTGCTCTTCTCGAACAGATGCCTGTGGAATATGCTATTGTCTAGAAATGCCTTGGCCACTAATTCAGCCTGGTCCTTCATCTGGACTTTGATATCCAGAATGTAGTGTTTTTCGACTTTTGTCCAACCCAGTGACCCTAAAGAAATTGAAGTGCCGCAATATGTACAGACAACCATTGCCTCTCCGGGTGCAGGGTTGAGCGGCGCTCCGCAATTAGGACATTTCATGTCCTTCAGGACTGCCTGCTGGTCTTGGGAACTATTCCCTCCCTGTTTTGCAGTTTGAGACTGACTCCCCTGCTGAGGCGCTCCACATTTAGGGCAAAAGTCCGAATCATCTGGAATAGATGCGCCGCATTTCTTGCAGTACATTTCAGTTCACCTTCTCGCCACAATTCGGGCAGAACTTTGCTCCTGGCTGTACTTCCGTCCCACACTTCGGACATTTGGTCGTGATGGATTTCCCACACTCTGGACAGAACTTTGACGTCTTTGGTATGTTCTTGCCACAGTATGGACATTTCATCTGCTCTTCAGATGAAAAATCATATCCACAAGATGGGCAGAACTTTACGTTCTCGTCCACATCAGTTTGACACTTGGGGCACTTCTTCACTCTCTTTTCTGCGGGAGGCTGCTGTTGGTTCATCCCCTGCGTTATGTTTGATGCCATTGGATATGCCATTCCTGCTCCAGCTCCCAACCCCATTCCGAGCCCTATTCCTGCTCCTGCAGTTCCACCAGGATTCTTCGCTGCATCCACCATGGCCTGACCAGCCTGGAACTGCAGATAGTTCGCACCGACTGCCTTCATGCTCGAACGGGTATCTATTGCCTTCTGGACCTCGTCCGGAAGCGATATCGTCAATCCGGAAATCTTGTTTAACTCAATTCCGTATTGATCGAAAGCAGCCTTTGCACCAGCCAACACAGCTTCCTCTGTGTTCATCAAGTTGGATGGGAGATCGAGTACCGAGATTCCCTGGTCTTTCATCTTTCCAAGCACGTTGTAAATAAGCATGACAACCTGGTCCCTTATCCTGTCTTCCACCTGTGCAGTAGTCTCGACATTGAAAGTACCCACAAACTGATTTATGAATATTGAAGGATCTGAAATCCGGTACCTCATATCACCAAAGAGCCTGAGCATGACGATATCGAAGTCCTTGTCCCTGAATGCGTAAGGTTCCTTGGATCCAAATTTTCCGTCGATGATCCTTCTCTGCAGGTAATACACATAGGCCTGCTGCTGGATACCGGTCAATAGCTTTACGAGACTCCCGACGATTGGCGCGTTGAGATCAGTCAGTGCATATCTTCCAGGCTTGTCTATGTAGAATATTGCCTTTCCATCCCTGAAAAAAACAGCCGTTTCGTCTTCCCTGACGACTGCATTGTCGTTCAACTTGATCAGTCTGGGAACCTTCCACATTATGTTTCCTTCTTTGAACTGATCCTCCCATTCAAAGGTAGTCGAACCAAATGCGCTTCCACCACTTGGTGGTACTCCACCCTTCTTTCCAAACGGCATTTAGACCCCCCCATAGAGAAGCGTTTCCCTACTGCTGTTCAGATCTGAAATTGCCGAAATGATGTTGTTGATTCCTGCAATCCCGTCTTGATTGACATTTCCAGATGAGCAATTCTGTACGAACGAGTTCACTCCCTTTTGAAGATTCTGTATCTGGTCGAATATCTGCATATCCAGATCATACAGTGCAGAAATCTTCTTTGCATCCACCTTGATTGGTGCGGATATTCCAGAATACCCTGCCCCATGGTGCTTGACAGCCTCTGCGACTGTCTGTATCCTGGATCTGATGACCCCAATCGACTCAAGTACCTTAAACTGGCCGCTGCTAACGAGTGAGCCTTCGCCAGTTTTCAGATTCGATATAACGTCCAGCATTTTCTTGTACAATTCGTCCTTCAAAATAATATCAGCATCACGCAAGTCTTCGTTTATCCTATATCCGTGGTAGCCAGGGAATATGAGCTGAATCTTTTTGATTACTCCTCTGTCCTCTACGACCTGATCCCTTAAGTCGGTCATGGAGCATTGATAAAAGACGAAGTCAAAATACTTTCCACTATTGTCTTTTCCTAACCCCCGTGTTCTGATGAAACTCGGAAATCCTGAATTCTGATAATTCACATTCTATAAATATTAAATTCATCTAAAATCCCTTACAGTAGGCTGTCCAGACAACGGTTAATATCTCGAGTGCGATTCTGAAACATGAGAAATGAGGGGGAAACTGGTGGTAAGAAATTTTCCGAACTTGCCATTAAGTACTCCAAGGAATATCAAGGGAAGATTCAGACCATGCTCAAGGTACCGGTCAGAAGTCTGGAGGACTTCTCGGTGTGGTACACTCCTGGAGTTGCAGCAGTTTCACTTGAGATTGCTAAGGACAAGGAATTATCATTTGACATGACATGGCGATGGAACACCGTTGCGATTGTCACAGATGGAACCAGGGTCCTCGGACTTGGAAACATTGGACCGGAAGCTTCATTGCCCGTGATGGAGGGTAAGGGACTTATCTTTAAGTACCTGGGTGGGGTCGATGCAATACCGATTCCTATAAACGTTCATGAAAAGGAACAAATTGCCAGCATCGTAAAGGCAATTGAGCCTGCCTTTGGCGGGATAAACCTAGAGGACATAGAATCACCGAAGTGTTTCTACCTTCTAGAAACGCTTAGAAAAGAGATGAACATACCCGTCTGGCATGATGACCAGCTTGGAACTGCTGGAGCGACACTTGCAGGGCTGCTCAACGCTCTCAAGCTGACGGGGAGAAACGAGAGAGACACCAATATAGTCGTCGTGGGATCTGGCGCCGCAAACATCGCTACGATCAAGTTATTTGACTCAGCGGGATTCGATATTGGAAACATCATTGCGGTCGATTCGCACGGGGTTCTGCACCCAGAGAGGGAGGATATGGATGTTTTAATGAAAGATAATCCTTGGAAATACGACCTCGGAATCAGGACAAACAGAAAGAGGATCACGGGAGACATCCAGAACGCACTTGAAGGTGCGGATGTTTTGATAGCGGCATCGAAACCAGGACCTGGTACCATAAAGGGCGAGTGGATCAAGAAGATGGAAAAGAGGGCAATCGTGTTTGCACTTGCAAACCCAGTGCCTGAAATATGGCCTAGCGAGGCGAAGGAGAATGGCGCGGAGATCGTTGGAACCGGAAGGTCGGATTTTCCAAACCAAGTCAACAATAGTCTGGTGTTTCCTGGAGTTTTCAGGGGAGCGCTGGATGCTAGGGTCAGGAAGATAAGTGAACCTATGATCGTCAGGGCGTCAAGAGAGCTCGCTCTGTTTGCAGAGGAGAAAGGACTCACGGAAGACTACATCCTTCCAACAATGCAAGAGTGGGAAGTGTTTCCAAGGATCGCGTCTGCAATAGCAGAGGAAGGCGTCAAGGAGAATCTGGCGAGAGTAAAAATGAGCAAGAAGGAATACTACGAACGGGCCAAGAAAATTATCTCCAGCAACAGGGAAATGATAGAAAAAATGATGGATGAGAATCTTATAAAGAAGGTGAAATGAACATGGAAGAAATCAAAATCAGGGACCTGAAAAGAGAAGATCTCAAGGATGCGACAAACCTGGTAATGAGATTAAAGAAGTTCAACTCTGAGCACGACCCACTTTTCAACGTTTCTCCGGACCTTGAAAAGAATGTAACCGCATATCTCGAGAGCGCGATCAAGCTTGAGACCAGAGACGTGCTTGTCGCAGATTACAATGGAAAGATTGTTGGGGCGATAATGGGAGAAATCATAGACAGACCCTTCTACATACCAGACAAGGAACTGAGGATAACTGAGATTTATCTCCTGCCAGAATTCAGGAAGGGCGGACTTGGCAGGAAGTTGCTGGATGCCTTGGTTGTGAGGGAGAAGGGAAAGGGATGCGGCATGATCACAGTAGAATTTCCAACTGAGAACCTGCTTGGACACAAGTTCTATACTAGCCTTGGAATGAGAGGAATCCAGTCGATATATGGGAAAAAGTTATAGGAAATAACTCCACGCAGGATTGCCTATCTGGATCTGCTACTCTGCCCAAATCTCAGCTAGTCTGATCGAGAACCTTTATTATTCTATTTACTGAATATATTTTGATAGATATAGGGAGAACACGAGTACCACGAATACTGTTGCTGCAATGACCACGAATGTTCTGTCCCTCTCCCTTGCATAGATCAAAACCTGAATGAAAATTCTCCCGAACGGAGAGAGTATCAACAGTAGAACTCCAAGCTGAATGATTGCAAATGACTTGAACTTGAGAACTCCGTATGTGATTGTACCCAGGTAGTGGGGAAAGACAGCAGTATTTGGTCCATATGACTGCAACAGTATATCTACTGGTACCTTCAGATAACCTGTAGAGTTTGTTGCAAGGTATGTTATGAGACCTATCACGATTACAGATAGGGATATGATTACACTCCATATGAGATAAAACGAGAGAACCTTGGAGGATATCTTCTCCTCTTCTTCCTTTTCTTTTTCAAACGATCTTTCTTTGCCAGTACTCATAGGTGCAACCCCGTCCCGCCTATTAGCAACACCCCACTCCGCAACATTTCTATCGCAACAACGAGAATTACCGCCGCAAACAGGATCCTTACTGTTCTACCCCTGACTTTCATAAGGAGCCGCGACCCAACTAATGCGCCGATGAGTACTCCAATTGCAACGGGGGCTGCAATATAGGGATTGACGTCGCCGTTGAAGAAATATATTCCTGCACTAGCGGCCGCCGTCATCCCGATCATGAAGTTGGAAGTGGTCGTGGATACCTTGATTGGTAGCTTCATGAAGAGATCCATGGCTATGACCTTGAACACTCCTGAACCAATTCCGAGTAAACCCGACAGTATTCCGGCAACGAACATCATTGCTGAACCACTCTTGACCCCAGAAACGTTGTAGCTCACTTCTCTATCCAATTCGAGATTGTGATAGTGGGATTGGAGCGACATTCTTTCTGCGATTGGGTCGTTCTTGATATTTGCCGGCTGGTTAATCTCTCCAATCTTCTTGATAAGTGGAAGGACAGAAATCAAAAGAACAATTCCAAAAATAAGGTATATTGCCGCTGGGTTTTTGATGCGCAGTCCCAAAAATGCACCAACTATTGCACCAGTAGTCGTGAACAAGACAAGGAAAGTACCCACTCTAATGTTTGAAATCTTGTCCTTCACATACGCAGACGCTGACCCGCTGGACGTTGCTATAACAGAAACGATGGATGCGCCTATTGCAAGATAGATGGGCACATGAAAATAAAGAGTCAGGAATGGAACTATCAGTACTCCTCCACCCAACCCAGCCATTGAACCTATGATGCCCGCAAAAACTGATGCAACTAATATTAAAATGAGGTACAGAACTAAATCAAACACTCGGGTTAATCCAAACACAACAGATTAATTTTGCTTTTCGGTATGCGAATCCTACCGAATAAATTTCTCCGCATCTCAGGAGTATTTTAGATCATCGATGTATTTTGCCCTCTCTAGGACTTTAAACTTTGAAATATCCTTTGGAATTTCGAGGACCTTTACGTTCACGATGGAATCGACGTAGTTCTCAAAATCCTCCTCAGACATGTTCTTGAATGTGAGGTTTCCGATATTCTTGAAGCTGATTTTTTTGTTGTTTTTGACGAGTTCGGGCCCAGATATCTCTATTGAGTTCAGATCCTGGATGTAAGTGATCTTCGAGTCTTTTACTGCCTGTAAAAATTCTTCTCCGACCTTCTTTGTCTCCCCTGCAGCCGCAAGCAGGACCTTGAAGGCGTCGTTGGTTAAATCTCCGACAGTTTTACCGGTGTCCCTTGCAAGGTCTTTCACTCTTGCATAGACCCTCTTTTGTATTCCCTTGATCGATACATTTTCTGTGTCTTGGCGATCATTCTTTTCTTTTTCATCTACCATGAAGGACAATGGTTATCTGGAATATAAGATTTCTGGTTTTCCATAAATCAAGCTGTCAAGAAAGTATTCAGGAGATCTGCGAATTTCTCTGGAAATTGGACGTGAGGTACGTGGTTCCCATTATCTATCTCGACGAAGGTGCTCCCCTGTATATATGCATGGAGCATCCTTCCGTTTTCAATTGGGATGACATCGTCATCCTTTCCCCATATGATCATCGTCTTCGCCTTTAATTTCTTCAATTCAGACTCCTTTAGTTTCCAGCTCGGGTTAGAGTTATTCTTCACTATGTTGGATATGACTGACCGAGAGTTCATTGGGTTGCTGCGCACTACCATTTCCACGAATTGGTCTCTGCTTCCCGCTTCCATTTCTCCGAACGTTCTGTTTACTCCAGCGCTGTCTTCCAGCACCAGGTGAGTGGGTTGCTTTCTGTCGAGTGAATAGCGCATTGCTACCCATCCTCCGTAAGAATTGCCTACTAGAGAGACATCTTCCAGACCCAGGGCTTCTGTTAGTTCCCATATCACGTCTTCCTGCACACTGATGGTATACTCGATGTCGGGTTTCGCTGATCTTCCCTGACCCACCAGGTCAAGAAAATAGAGACCGATACCTTCCTTCAGATACTGTGGCAGCTTCATCCAGGAGTTACCTGTCCCACCCAGACCGTGAAGGAAGATAACTGGGATTTTTCCACTTCTCTCGATGTAAGATACGTTTCCATACGAGGACTTGAAACTCCTTCTGAACACCGTCTGATATGCGGTCACTCGATAAAGCGTTATCAGTATCTCCGAGTTGAGTAAATCTTAAGGACAGCTTCGGCTATCAATGTTGAGAGAAACGGAAAGGATAGCTATCCACAAACAGGATCAAATCATTCCTGTCTGCGGTTTCTTTCCTTTCTCTCCTCGTTGTCCACCATAGTTGTGCATGCATCGCTCAGCTCGATGAGAAATCTCTTGAAGCTCACCTCCTTGTTGTAGAAGAGATACCAGATCGCCTCTATGAGCTGCTCGTATGCAAACAGAAAATAGCGGACCTCAATCATCTTTGATTTTGTCTTGATTCTGCTTTCATCTTGAACCCTGAACATCGTTTCGATTCTCCATCGTATCTTGTATTGAGCTATGATGGAATCGAGATTCAATTCCTCCATGTTCGTTGCAAACACCCAGTCGTAGTACTCCGAACTCCTCCTGTCGAATATCTTCCTCAGGAATGCCAGCTTCGTATCCCCTTTGATCTTCTTGTTGTCGCTGTAGAACGAGAACTCATAGACCATCACCTTCTTCTCTCCGAACTTCATAGATTCAAGCTCCCTCCTCTCCATCTCCCTCTTGGGTACGAATATCAAGTATGGGACTGGAAGACTACTGAGTCTAACGATCAGGTCCTTAGAATAGAACCCCCTGTCAAATAGCAGTAGATCGATGCTCGGAACAACGGTCTTGATGGTCTCGAGAATGGACATGACTTCGGCAGGCATTATGTTCCCTGCCGGAGAAGGTATTGAGATTATAGGCAATTTCATCTCTTTGTTGACGATGCTTGCAGTAAGGTAGGAATACTTTCCCGTAACTCCATTCTCTCCAGTCCAGCCATGGATCCATCTGTCGTTCACCTCGCCGTAGAAATCCTCAGTGGTATAATCAAAGGCGATGATGTACCTCTCCTTCCCAATACCGGAGTGTTTGGATATGGCGGATATCCTTGAGAAGAGGGAGTTCTTTATGGACGATGGGGAGGAGTTCTCTATTCCCAGGTATAAGGAATCTGATCTGTTCCCTACAGTTTCCACATAGGTGTTGGCAACGGCAGCTCTCAGTAAATCACGGTTATAATGGAATTCGCTGAGATTGGTGGAATGGTGTTTCAGGCAGAGAGAATCGTTTGTGAAGTGTTCAAGCGTTTTCAGAGATGAAATGAGGCGATCCCTGTTCATGCAACTATTATGTATACGGTTCTACCAAGATATTCCTTGGGACAGTCAATCTTTGCGCTATTCCCGAACTTCGTTACAGTTCTTATGAAATACCCCTCTATGTTCTTTACCTCCACCCTTGAAGCTGGTGTGATGGGTCTCTTGATCATGGGATATACAATACATATCCAATAATAAACTTTCTGTTCGGTCAACATAAAAGAAAAACTAATGAACTGCTATACAACTCTATGCGGAAATCACAAGAACTTGTCAAATTCTTAACACTTTCCATATTCGAGAATTAAATGAGGTTAAAGAAAGAGGGCTTTATGCATCTTATGAAAAAGGGCGATTCTTCTATCTCAGAGTTAAAGCGATTTAACTTGATTATTTAGAGAATCTTGCGTGCACTCTAGCCGAAGAACTTGAAAGTGTGTAGTGTTTCTCAAAAAAAATTCGAAGATGCCAGAGGCAACCAGAGATAGAAAGGGTAACATACAGGAGAGAATAAGGAAACGTTGAAGAAAAGGATCAAAATGATACGTTCAAATAATAACAAAAGAATTCAGAAAAGAAACGAATGTCTTCCTGGTTTTGGTATTGTGGATAACTTCCTCCATTTAGAAAACTAGGTGCCTGTGCCGCCAGATGCAACCCATATATAGCTAGCAGAATAATCACTAGATTCCCACGTGAAATCTAGGTTATTCTCGCTTCCACCGGGTGAGCCGAAGAATTGAGAGTTCGCATTAGATACATCTAGGTATTGTGATATCCAGTATCTGTTGGACGTCATCACGTTCCACTCGTTATAGAGACTATATGATACGCCATTCGTTGTAAAATCGGTATCTTCAAAAATTACATCAGAGAATTTTGGAAGTTGCGCATATATGCTATTATAATAAAAAGGTGTTTCGACCACCCACTGTGTGTAATAGGATGGGTTGTAGTAGTATATGAATACGATGGCATCTGTTGGCCGTTGGTCAAATCATCGTAAACATAATTATACTGTGAGCCAGTAAACGTAATGCTCACTTCCACCAAATCGCCAGGGTTCGGCACGATTGATGAGTAGGTTAATTCTCCATAATTTCCAAAGAACATCGAATAATAGACCTTTCCATTTGAAGATACGTTTCCCTGAATTCCAATCTGCATAAAGAAAGCGCCATTCCCTCCGCTTTCGGGGCTCAAACCTATCCACGCAGAAACTGTAGGGTAATAGGAAAACTGATAGTAACTCTCGTATTACACAGTCGGAACTTGAATTATTGCTGAAACTTGTGTTATTAATGCGGTATTTCCAATTTCAAATCCTATCCAGTTGACGGTTGTCGTCTGACTTGCAGCACTATCATTCGTTGAATTACTCGTTGAATTTACAATTCCTTCTGCCGGAGATTCATTTGTTAAGTCGTGCTTGGGCATAATCGATGAGACTGGTTGATTGCGAGTTAACATAAACACAGAAAATGCCGAAGCAATTATTATAATCACAATAAAAATTGCGATTACTTTTCTATTCATTCTCGTCACTCTTTATCTCCTTTACTATATTTATCCTTTCCCCCTGGGCAGTCCTGTCTGTTTATAAGAATTATGACGTTAAATTGTTGATCAGAAGACGAACTCTATGAAGCAATCATTGAATGTATCTTCTTTCGGAGATACTGGTTATTCAATTAATTTTATTAGCAGGTACAAATTATACTAGTCCATGGAAAAGATAGCTTCCAAAAAAAGCCTAAACGTAGCTGGAGTTCTGCTTTTTGTTTTTGCCGTTCAATTTACCATTATGCTGTTTATCACAGAGGCACTCTATCACGGCTACAGCATTGCAAACAATTACATCAGTGATCTCGGAGTCGGACCAACGGGATTCCTCTTCGACACGTCCATTTCTGTCCTTGGGATTGCTGTTATAGCATCAGCATTCTTTGTGTATCGCGGTTTCAACGTAAAGGTGTTCCCCATCCTGTTAGGGCTGACCGGTGTAGGTGCACTTCTGGTTGGTGTTTTCAATGAGAACTATGGAGCGCTTCACGGATATGTTTCGGACTTAACATTCATAATGGGACCATTGACCGCAATCTACGCCTACAGGTACCAGACCTCTCCCTTTAAGTTCATGTCGGTCGCTCTTGGAGTGGTCTCGTACATCGCAATCATCTTCTTCATGTTCTTTGGGTCACCCCTTATAGGCGTCGGCGGTTGGGAGAGGCTGATCGTTTATCCCTTCCTACTATGGGGAATAGGTTACGGGGCATTCTTGACGGGATTGTCTTACAAGTAGATTGCAGAAAATTTGCGGCCAATTGCTTGGAAGTCAGAGGATGGTTAGAACTGACTAACCCTGTTATTCCTCATCGTGATCTGGAAGGCTCAGGACCTTCACATTTGAGAGACTCGGACCAATTATCCCTTGAAGATCTCCGAACATCCCCGAGATGCTTCCAATAGCTTTGTCTATCTCCTTCGTTCTCTTGGCCCATTGTCTCTCCATCGACCTCTTTTCCGATTCTATGTCGTTTCTCATCCGCACTATACCATCCGCCACTGCTTCAACCCTCTGCCTGAACTGCGTGCTGGTGAGGTAATGGTAGAGAATGTCCTTGGTTTCATTGCTGCTCTCTCCCAACCTCCTCTGCCTTGCAAGCTCGATCAGGTTCATTCTTGCAATGATTGCGAGTGGGACCGCGTTCTCAAAATTTGTGACGAGAATCCCGTTCTTCACCCCAAACGTAGAGATGTCTCTCGGCAGAGACTTCGTGACTATTACCCCCGTCTCCGCATTATAGTTTACGAGATCTCCCTTGAGTTTCATTATCCATTCATCCTTCCATTCCTTCGTCCTCTTTGTCTCCCACGCTATTATTCCCGAGTCTATTCCAGCCGAATTCTTCACAGTGTGTATGAGATCCGGGCCCTTTGTCCCCTGAGTTACTGGCACGACCGCATCCATTGGGAATGCACCCCTCAACCTGTCCTCTAGCTCCTCCTCGAGGACCTCCCCCTGAAGCTGCTGTGAGCCCTGCTCGATTTTTTGCTTCAGGTCCTGAACCTGCTTCATCAGACTCTCGTTGGTTTGCTGAATCTCCCTGCTCTTGAGATTGAATTCTTCATTATACTCCCTCCTCAAGCTTTCTCTCATCTTCACTTTCTCTTCGTCCAGCAGTCTTTCCGATGCGATTTTCTGTTCCCTGAGATTCTCCTCCAGTTCCATCCTCTTCTTCCTCTCTTCGCTCTCCCTCTTCTGACTTTCCTGCAGATGCCTTTCCTTTATCGATATGCTGTCCTCCATCTGAGAAAACTTTGAATTGAACTCTTCCCCAAGTCTCTCCTTCAATTTCTCTCTCTCATCGACGATTTTCTTTTCCATCTCTGATTTGAACTTCTTTTCGTACAGTTCGTTTGCCTTTGATTCTATGGACTCTCTCAGTGCGGTTGAAACTGGAATCTCGGCTCCACACTTAGAGCAAGTTACTGTGTCTTCGGCCATGATCTATCCAATTTCCCAGACCATTAATTATTTTTTGATGTTGTCAAGAATCTGAGCATGCGAGGATGCTGAATATCTCTCTATGTCAAAGGAGTAAGGAAGAAATTTTAATATATCAATTTCCATCACCCCAACTGAGGAGGTGCCCTCATGTTGGCAAAGAGAAGACCGGATGATGACGAAGACTATGAGGATGATGAAGATTTCTGAACCTTTTTTAAGAAGAGGCTCCATCAAGGACATTGAGGAAATAACAAGAATAGAGAACAGGGCGTTTGGAAGTCATGCGTATGACTACCCCTCTCTGAGATACATGCTGGAGATAGCCAATTCTGTAACGGTAGTGGCTGTCTTGGAAAATAAGATCGTTGGATATGCTTCTGTCTATTTCAGGAAAAACTCTAAAATATCTCACCTTGAAAGCATAGCAGTGGACCCTGATTTCCAGGGGAGAAGAATTGGGAAAGTCCTTCTTGAAGAAGTCGAGAAAATATCCGTAGAAATGAAATGCACTCTCATAATTCTGGAGACGTTTGAGAGGAACATTGCTGCACGAAAGCTCTACAAGAACAGTGGATATGCGAACGAGTTGCTGGTCCCGGACTATTACCGTACCCCTTACGACGGTTCAAAGAACGCGATAAGACTTTCAAAGTCGCTTCAAGTGAAATGATTATTTAGCCAAGTTGAATTCTCCTGAGAATGATTAGGGTTCTCGCAACCGGAGTTTTCGACATACTTCATCCGGGTCATGTCCATTTCCTGACCGAGGCAAAGAAACTTGGAGATGAGCTGGTAGTGGTAGTTGCAAGGGATTCGGTTGCTCAGAAAATGAAGAGATTGCCTTTCATACCGGAGAATATCAGGGTGGCTATGGTTGACTCACTGAAACCCGTTGACAGGGCGATACTGGGAGTCGAGGGGAACATTTACGATATTCTGAGTGAAGTGAGGCCCGATATAGTAGCACTTGGGTATGATCAGGAATTCAATCCTGATGAAATTGTGGAAGAGGGAAAGAAGAGGGGACTTGAACTAAAGGTTGTGAAAGTTTCCCAGTATTCGGAGAACGAATTTAACGGGACAAGAAAAATAATAAAGTTGCTCAAGACGAGATCATTGTAAATTCCATTCTTTCATAGAAGCCGCCCTTTCTCCGATGAATGAAATTGCGTTGGCAAGGTTCCTTGAATTGTCAAATGAGGCAGCGCGATCTATAAAATCGGTCTGCTTGAAATTCGCGAAATTGTTGAAAGTGCGCTGAACATCGTCCACGATGCTTATGTCGGCAAACCTTGATGTTCTAGACAACGGGTTCAGGTCTATCGCTATCACAAACTTCCCCATCCTTCTGAGCGCCTCAGCCCTGTCTCCGTCCTCCAGAGGAATTACGACAGTGTCGGAAGAAAATATCCCATTCCTCTCGCATTTCCCCCTGTTGCTATCTAGACCAGGTATCATTGCGTCTTGATTCAGTCCGAGAATTTCCAGCCCCATCTCCCTGAAAAAGGCAACTATCCTTTCGATTCTTTCCTTCGACCAGTAGAATATGTTAGCTTCAACAATAATGCCAAATTTTTTGGAAAACTTCACTATCTCTGGGCCGGCAAGTGCTGCTGCGTTACCGTTAACAGATATCACAGCTTTCTTAGATTTCAGTATCTTGTCAACGGCAGCCCTCTCCGCCTCAACCGAAAATTCCTGACTCTTCTCCCCGATCAGATAATCAAACGCCTCTCCCCTTCCCTGAGAGATCAATCCGGATACCGTAACTATACCCTTTTCGTAAAAGCTCAAAAGTGTTTCCCTTTTCTTAAGGCTCTCATACCTTGGATGGCTCTTAGGTACTTCCAATCTGTTCGCCTAGCCCTTCGTCGAGTTTTTCCAGAAATTCTTCTTCCCTGTCAAACGGTATCTCTCCACCCGCGGCAATGTTGTGCCCGCCCCCATGACCTCCTACCTTGGACGCCGCATCTCTCACTGCTTTTGAGAGGTCCAATCCCTTAGCAACCAGTTCCCTCGATGCCCGACTCGATATCTTAGTCCTCTTGTTCTTTGATAGGGTCACGACGGGTTTGGCGCCACTGACCATGTATACCATCATTACACTAGCAGTGATCCCTGCTAGGAAAGGATTCTCCACATAAAACAGGTAGAAGTGCTTCATTTCCTTCCTTGACTCGTATGACTTCTTCACTTGTTCCAGTGCCTCTTTCCTGAGTTTCACTGAAAGAGCATCCATCTCCTCCTTACCCTCCTCATATCCCATATACCAGGCGGCGGGTAGCCCCATATTTCCGTTCCTTCCGGCCGCGTCAAAATATTCCGAGAGCTGAATGGCTGTCATTCCGAGTTCCTTGAAATTGAACATGTCTGATACCAGTGTTTCGTACCCTTCCCTCGCAGCATTTTGCTTGATCAGCTGCAGGGCTAGGGAATCCACTATCTTTTCCTTTTCATCGGTCCTCAGGTTTGCGATGGGAGAATCGGGGTCTATAGACATATTTTCAAGTAGGTACCTGGATCCTTCCTGACTCCCACTGAGTCCATCAAAGTAGGGTTCTATTGAGAGGTAAATCGCCTCTGAAATTGTCTTCCCGGAAAGGTTCAGTTCTTTGGAGCTGGGGTATCTTGCCTTCAGGTCTTCTACTATTTTCCCGTTTATTCCATTGAACCCACCGATGTTCTGTTTGTCTCCTATGACGCCTGCAAGGAAGGCAGGAAAAAGGTCCTGATTTGATTGATCTATGGTTAAAGAAAGTATGAATGCAACCGTGCTTGAACACGCTTCCTTCGTCCCGTCATAACCAAACTTCCTGGGGTTGAGGTTTATGATCCTGTTTCCAGTTCCATCAGATATCGAGTGATGATCTATCACAACGACTGCGCTAGAACTCAGGTCCTCGGGCACGTCAGAACCGAGATCACTTAAAATGAGTGGCCCGTTTCCATACTCCCTTATCACATCCAGCTCCATCGATCTCAGAAACGAAACGTGAAAATTCTTGTTGACCCTCCGGAGTGTCTCCGCTATAATCAGGGCAGAAGAGACTCCGTCTGCGTCGTAATGGCTGAATACCCTGAAAAAATCCTCCTTATCAATTACTTTTCTGGCTTCCTCAAACTTCGATGAATATGCTTCACTGAGGGAGATCATTTGAGAATTGATTCTGCAGTGGCCCTGGAATATTTCCAACCTGAAGGAAGCCTGCTCTTTCTCCTGTAATAGTCAGAAAGTCTCTTGATCTTTGCTTCCACGAGTTCAAGCCCTCTTCTGTTCTTGAGGTCCTTTGGATTGATACTCATGTGCTTGTTCAGGTTTATGGCCCTATTTATTAAGGCTGCGAGATCTTCAGGCACCTGATCCTTGACACCGCTTCCTTCAAGGATTTTCGAAATCCTCTCTCCCCTAATCTCCTTGACCTTAGGGATGCCATACTGATCTCTCAGGACCATTCCAAGTTTGGATTTGGTCAGACCTTCCTTCTTCAGCTTGATGATTAGTTGGTCCAGGTCTTCGTTGCCCATAGTAACCCATGCGGGCTTTCCCTCTCTTACTGGACGTTTTGATCCTGCTCTTCCTCTTTTCCTAGTATGCATCCTTGCCATTATTGCACCTTTCCCGTCCATTTAATTTTAATACTTAAGTTTTGATAGGCTCGGGTGTACGATGTTCTCGTGATAGGCGCTGGACCTGCTGGATCCAACGTTTCCTATCAACTCTCCAGGAAGGGGTTCAGGGTGAGAATGGTCGATCTCAAGGAGAAGATCGGAATCCCCAACCACTGTTCAGGACTCGTGGACAAGAGGGTTGTCGATATCGTTGGAGAGGAGTTAGTCACTGATAGACCATCCATTGCGGAAATATCAACCCCGCTTGGTTCCTTTTCCCTTAAGTCGGAAAGAATGAGAGTAATAGACAGAGTGTTTCTCGATCAAAAACTCGCCTCAATGGCTGAATCGGAAGGGACTGAATTGTCTCTGCTTACATCTCTTACCGAATTCCACCAAAAAGAGGGCAGAGTAGTTTCAACTCTCAAGTCAAGAAAAGGTTTCGAGACCGTAGAGTCGAGATACATAATCGGGGCAGATGGACCGGCGAGTTCGGTCAGAAGGAGTTTGGGTATAAAATCACCAAAACTACTGAGTTCACTTCAGTTTGATCTGTCGAGGAAGTCGGATAGAGTAAAGATAAACCTAGACCGAAAGAAGACTCCGGATTTCTTTTCGTGGGAGATCCCCAACCAGAATGAAGTGGAGATCGGCGCCTCCGGATTGAACAGCGAACGAGCCGTAAGAGATATGGCGGGAGGCTCCCAGATCCTGAGGAAAAGAGGAGGACTGGTTCCGATCGGTCCTACGGAACTGGGGAGGGGAAATGGGTACCTGATCGGAGATGCTGCGGGACTCAGCAAGGCAACCACAGGCGGTGGTCTCTATGCCGCTCTGAACTCCGGAAACTCACTCTCTAGTGCCATTGAAAATGGAAACGATGTGCTGCTCGGATACCAGAGAAAGTGGAAGAATTTCTTTGGAGCAGAGGTAAGCAGAGATTTCAAGATAAGACGACTTCTGGACAGATACGAGAAATATTATTCGCTTTGGGTCCCGCTTGCAAGTTCAAGCATCTCGGGAATCAACAGGGTTGGAGACGTGGACTACCCATCCAAGACTATGCTGTACATGCTCTATTCACTGCCCTTGAGATTTCCATTGGCTCTCATGGAGTTTGTTTCGAAGTCCATCTCTTCGTAAATGTGGCTCCTGCGTTATTCACCAGGATCGAGTTGAAACATTCAGTCCTTTATTGTCTTGAAGACGAGGTGCGAAAATGTGGCTTCGACTCCAGAGTAACCCCTTATCTTGTTAACAACCTTTTCACCCAGTTCCCTCAGATTTCTTGCCCTGACTTTTGCAATTATGTCAAACTCTCCCGCAATGATATGGACTTCCTCTACACCTCCAAGTTTTGAGATGGCTTGGGCCAGTTCTTCCTGGGTGGTGCTACCCTTCCTCTTGAACGAAATGAAAACGTAAGCGAGTACGTCAAGTCCTAGCGATTCATAGTTCAGTTTCAGCGTGAATTTGCGAATGATCCCCGTCTTGACCAATCTTTCAATTCTCTGGGCTACTGTTACTCTGTTCAGATTTAACCCATCCGCTATGTCCGTTATGCGGTCCCTCCCATTCTCAATTAGATAATTAACAATTTGATTATCAATTTCATCAAATTCTTTCATAATGTAATACAATCAGCATAAATATAAGTGTTTCCATACATATTGTGAACCAAGAATGAGCTTAAAGTAATATGAGTCAATGGGATCTTCCTGCCATGATCGAATCGAATCCCATAGACGATTTTTATGAGAGAGACAGGGAGATGATGATTGTCGGTACTAAAGTGAATACGATAGTGAGGGGAAGAATGAAGAGATACCTTGACAGGAAAGGATTTCTGGAGATTAATCCAGTAATCATATCTCCGATTTCAGATCCGCTGAATCATCCAGTAGACGATCCGACCCTGAGCTATTACGGGCACAAATACAGACTGACCAAATCGATGATCTTCCACAAGCAACTAGCACTCGTGCACTTTGACAAGATCTATTCATTTTCCCCTAATATCAGGATTGAGCCCATCGAGAGGAAGAGTACGGGTAGGCATCTGGCAGAGTTCACCCAATTGGACCTTGAGGTAAAAGGTGTGACAAGAGAGTATGTGATAGACCTAGCAGAGGGAATGATCAACGACTCTATCGTGTGCGTGAAACGATCGATTGACCCCGAAAAACTGAACCCTTACTTGAAAAAATATGAGAAACCGTTCAAGAAAGTCAGATATCAAGATGCGGTCAGGGAATTCGGTAAGAACTTTGAGGCAACAATGAGTGCTGATGCCAAGGAGCCCTTTTGGATCATCGACATTCCGCTTCAGGAGAGAGAATTCTATGACAGGGAAAAGGACGAGGAGGAGGGAGTACTGATGGACATGGACCTCATCTATCCTCACGGTTACGGGGAGGCAATAAGCGGCGGGGAGAGGGAACATGAGTACGAACGGATCTTAAAGCGCATTGCAAAGAAGGGACAGAGGACCGAGGACTTCGCACTGCTCCTGAAGGCAGCCAGGAAAGGTCTCCCTCCGTCTGCAGGATTCGGAATTGGGATTGAAAGATTCGTCAGATTCCTTACCGGTTCTGAAGACATTTCACGCGTGGTCTTGTTTCCAAAGAAGATCGGAGAATACGTTCTTTGAACTTTTTTTCTCATTATTTTATCGCGTCGATCTGTCAATAGAAAACAGAACATTGGTCACTTCAAGTGTGAGTCAAAGTTTATTACGCTAAATTTCTATTTATGCAGGTGAGTAGAGACCGCTATCCAGAACTACTTACGAGGATGGAAAACAGGGGGAATAAAGTAAAGATTCGAGTAACTATTGCATCTGGCGCTATAATAGTCATGCTGATGTTTGCAATTGCACATTACTATAACCCCCCAGAAAAAACAAATGTGACGGTCAACCTGAGTGATATTACTGAGACTTTGATAAAGAAGAACACAACCATATTAATCAAGCCGAATAGTACCGCTGGCTTCCGTGAAACATTGAACTATAACTCTACGTTGAATGGCAGGTTTAATTCTACAGGAGAAGTCACATTCTATGTTCTGAATCAAACGGAGTACCTTTCACAAAATTCGAGTGGTAGTCTTGCTTACATTTATACCACAGGAACCACAACGAACCACAGCGTTCAAGTCACTCTCCAGTCGGGAACATATTATCTGGAATTCTACAATACAAACGATTCCAATCCGGTCACGGTGCAGCTGACCGAGCCATTCACCATATCATTTTCTACCTAAGCAAAACTCAAGCTTTCAACAAAGTTACTGCGATTCAAGTCAGTTATTGGAAAGCGACCCGGATGAACCAATCATTGCCTGCTAACACCTGGTTGGCATACAGAGGATTGGACACATTGAGGGAAGAGTCAAGTAGGTGTTGGCAAAGATTGTAACTATTTTCCAGAATTATGTATGAAGTTGAACAATCAATTCATTTGGCCTGCAGAATTGCAAGTAAATTTTTTTACAATTTGGCATGGAAGAGGGCTTACAATTTGTGTTAACGAATTAGACGGGGATTCATTCTTTTAGCATCACTCCTTTG
Source organism: Thermoplasmatales archaeon (assembly GCA_026127935.1). Classification (GTDB taxonomy): domain Archaea; phylum Thermoplasmatota; class Thermoplasmata; order Thermoplasmatales. The sequence continues at coordinate 24,328 of JAJSLL010000007.1, forward strand.
TAAGAAAATATAATAAGCTCTTTTCAATCTTCGGAATGGAGTGAAAAAAGTTTGAAGCTCTACGTTTACATTATCCGAAGGGTTCTACTGCTCATCCCAGTTATCATCGGAGTCACTCTCATAACATTCTACCTGTCTCATCTTAACATCGGACTTCTTGTCACTGAGTATGAAGGCAAAATACACACATACGCACAGCGAGTCATAGTCATGAAAGAACTCCACCTCAATGGACCCGTTTGGGCCCAATACCTCTATTATCTTGGTGCTTTGTTCACTGGGAAGTGGGGCTTTGTCTCCCCTGGAGACATCGATCCTGGCGTACCAGTCTTTACGGAATTCTTGAAAAGATTTCCTCCGACTGCAGAGCTCGCACTCCTGGCCACCTTGCTTATTCTTGTCATGGGTCTTCCTCTGGGAGTTTTGAGCGCGGTAAGAAAGGATCGGGCAACCGATCACGCGACAAGACTGGGAGCAATGGCAGCTGTCTCGATACCCTCATTTTGGCTGGGCCTGCTCGTACTGAATTTCATGCTGGCACCAACCGTATCATTCTTACCTCACTGGCTGGTGCTGTATGGTAATGGACAGTTGAACTGGTCGGTATATGGTTACTGGCACGGGAAGATAGCACCTTTTGTTTCTCCCACAGGGGGTTTATCACAGCCAACCGGATTCCTTCTCATAGACACACTCGTCTATGGGGACTTTCCAGCATTCTTCAATGCATTATGGTATGTGTTTTGGCCATCCCTCGTGGTGGCCCTTACTACGTTCGGAGTCATCATTAGGTTCATGAGATCAAGTATGCTTGAAAACCTTGGACAAGATTACGTACGAACTGCCAGATCAAAAGGAGTTCCGGAACAATTTGTAATAAAGAAACACGCAAGGAGGAACGCCCTCGGTTCGAGCACGACTGTTATGGGACTGATTTTTGCTTCTCTGCTAAGCGGTGTTGTAGTCACCGAGATTGTTTTTAGCAGACCTGGTATGGGAACATGGCTCTATCAGGCTGCATACAACAATGACATGGTTTCAGTAATGGCCACAACTTTCGTCTTTACAGTGGTAATCGTAGCTGCGAATCTCATCGTTGACATAATGTATTCATATCTGGATCCAAGGGTGAGACTCGAATGACGACTGAATCAGTGGGGTCTGAATTTTCGAGGGCGTTGAAGAAACGTCTGGAATCATCCAAGAGGAGTTTCTATTTCCTAACAAGGAGCCCTCTCGCCACAATTGGTCTGGCCATTGTTATATTCTATGTTATCCTCGCGATCATAGGACCCAGGCTGGCGGGAGGGAATCCCAGCGTAATGACCGCTTACCCTATATATCACGGTCAGCCGATAATATTCAATCCCATTCCTCCATTCGAATATGCAAAGTTCCCCCTAGGCACGACGATCGGAGGGTACAGCATATATGAGGGAGTACTCAAGGGTGCGAGGGTCGATCTGGAGCTCGCTTCCATTATAGTATTTAGTGGTGCTTTGATAGGCACAGTTCTGGGAAGCATTGCGGGGTACAAAGGAGGTGCCTTAGGAGAGGCCATCATGAGGGGAACGGACATCTTCCTTTCTCTGCCTTACATAGTTCTGGCAGTGGCTTTCTTGACTGTATTTGGAAGATACGAATCGGTTATGATAGAGTCGCTCATCCTCATATGGTGGCCAACCTACACGAGGATTGTGAGAGGCCAGGTTCTGAGTGTTAGAGAACAAAAATATGTGGAGGCCTCCGTAGCCGCAGGTTCTTCGTCGCTGAGGACAGTGATAAAACACATCATTCCCAATTCCATCTATCCAATTTTCGTGCAGATATCCCTGGATTTCGGGAACGTAATACTCACACTAGCCTCACTCTTCTATCTTGGATTCACATTCGCAGGACCTGGTTTTGCCGAATGGGGGAATCTCTTGTCAAGGGCTACGTCCGCAGGTACCGGAGGAGCAGCCTTGGAGAGCTATCCATGGGCGGTAACCATTCCGGGACTAGTGATCCTGATATTTGTTCTGGCCCTCAACCTGTTCGGCGATGGCCTCAGAGACGTACTGGACCCTAGGATGAGGAGGTGAATAAATTGGTCGGAGAAGCATTAGTTGTCAAGGATCTCAAGACTCAATTCTTTATTTATGATGGCGTTGTAAAATCACTGGAAGACGTAAGTTTCGTCCTGAAAAAAGGAGAGGTGCTAGGAATTGTCGGAGAGACAGGTTGTGGAAAATCTGTTACTGCTTACAGCATCATGAGACTCATACCTGATCCACCAGGAAGGATTATTTCAGGTCAGATCAAGATGGGTGACTACGACCTCATAAAGGGAATAGACCAAGAGGTTGACATAATTCTAAAAAAGAGACCCAAGATAAGGCATCACAACAAGATAATCAAGAAGAATGAATATCTATACAACAAGATTCGAGGAAGGTACATCTCGATGATTTTCCAGGAGCCAATGGCTGCTCTCAATCCTGTCTTCACTGTGGAAGACCAGATAGTGGAGTCGCTATATCTCCACAGCAAGACCAAGATTCTGAGGGTCATCAAATCCGCTTCAGAGCATATTTCAGATCTGCAGTCATTCAAGGACAAGGGCGGCATAACTTCAGAACTTAGTGGCGAGATAGGGGCTGAACTTCAAAAGATCAAGATTCAGAAGAAGGGGTTTGAGTCAGAAGAGAAGCACCTGGAAATGCTAATTGATGAGGCAACAAAGTACCTTGCAAAGAAGGACAAGTATGACGAAATGCTCAAAGAATCAATAGAGGTAGATTCGCTGGAGGGTACCCTCTTTGGGAATGTTAGCGAAGAAGAGCGGGCAAGGATATTGAAGGTTTTATCGAAAGAGGCGAAGAAATCGCACCTCATGGGATTGACCAAGAGACTCAAGAAAAAGAATCCCGATCCCGTGATAAGCGAGGCCAGAAGGGAGGCTTTTGGACTCCTTGAATCTGTCAACATACCAAATGCATTCCAGATATTGAAGAACTATCCGCACGAACTTTCTGGGGGTATGCTGCAGAGGGTCGTTATTGCAATTGCTCTGTCAAACGATCCTCAGATACTGATTGCGGATGAACCAACTACCGCACTGGATGTGACCATTCAGGCTCAGATATTGGAGCTGCTCAGGGATCTCAGAAAGAATAGAGGGACATCCATCATCCTCATCACCCACGATCTTGGCGTCATTGCGGAGATGTGTGATAGGGTTGCGGTCATGTATGCTGGAAATGTAGTGGAAACTGCTCCGGCGATTGAGCTTTTCCACAACCCAAAGCACCCGTACACGATAGGCCTTCTTCAGTCAATACCAAGAATAGACGATCCAACAAAGAAACTTAACATCATTCGAGGCACCGTGCCCAACCTCATCAAGCCTCCAACCGGATGCAGGTTCAATCCAAGGTGCCAGTTTGCTTTCGACAGGTGCATTGTGGAGATACCGCCCACGATCGAGACATCGGATGGGCACACCGTGGCTTGTCATCTATTCAGTGGCAAGGAGGTGAGATAGATGAGTGAAATTCTTCTGAAGGGAATTGGTATAAGAAAGTACTTCCCCATAAGGGGTGGCGTGTCCGGCAGAACGCTTGGCTATGTCCATGCGGTAGATGATGTCAATATTACCATTTACAAGGGCGAAACAATTGGAGTTGTGGGGGAATCTGGATGCGGAAAGACGACTCTTGGTAGGGTAGTTCTCGATCTCATAGATCCCACTACGGGAGCCCTGTTCTACAAACCCAATGAATCAGAAATGAGTCAGCTAGAACAGCTCTATTCCGAGTTGACGTCCGGAGGAGCGAGGGAACTCAAGAAAGAAGAGAAAAAGATACTGAACACCACGAAGGACAACATATACAAGAGCAGGAGAAGGAAGAAGGATTTCAGGAGCAGAGTCCAGATAGTATTCCAGGATCCAGTCTCTTCTCTTGATCCAAGAATGCTCATAAAAGACGTGATATTCGAACCTATAAAAATAAACGGGATTCCGGTAGAGGGAGAAAATGACAATGGTAAACAGAAAAGGGTCAAGCTGAGAGGCGATGCTGCGACAAAGTACATCCTCGACATAGTTACTGAAATGGGACTCAATGAGGACCACCTCTTCAGGTTCCCTCACGAATTCAGTGGCGGTCAGAGACAGAGGATCGCTATCGCAAGAGCGATAGCGGTGAAACCCGAGTTCATTGTCCTGGACGAGCCAACTTCCGCGCTAGACGTTTCAGTTCAGGCACAGATACTCAGTCTCCTGAAGACCCTGCAGCAGAAGTACAACGTGACGTACATGTTCATCACACACAACCTTGCGGTCATAAGGGCGGTCAGCACCCGGGTCATAGTGATGTACCTTGGGAAAATAGTGGAGGAAGCACTCACGGATGAGTTGTTCGAATATCCGATCCATCCATATACTCAGGCACTCATTAGTGCAATACCTATCCCGGACCCCAACTTTAGGAGATCAAGGATAGTCCTCAGCGGGGATGTGCCTTCACCGGCCAATCCGCCATCAGGCTGCCGGTTCCACACCAGGTGCAGATTTGCAAAGGAGATTTGCAGCACGGAGGAACCCAAGCTCAAGGAGATAAGGACGGGACACGTAGTGGCGTGCCACTTTGCAGAGGATATACTCAAGACGGAATCTGAACACACCGGAATAAAGAAGATCTCCGAGATCGCCATTTAGCGGGGTCACCCTTGACCGGGAGGAAACAGTTGCTCATTCCTAAGAGAGTAAAGGGCTCAGAAAGACAGGAGCTGGTGGATCAACCGGGTAAGAGCTGGAAACGGTGGGCGAGGGAGGATCTTGCAAGGTACTGGTATGTGATACTGTGTATGTTCCTAGACCTTTCACTCAACTTGATGTTCGTTGAGAACTACTCGAGATATCACGACGAGCTGGATCTGATCCTCTCAATAGCGTCTGCAGTTGCCCTTGTACCCATCATATATCTCGAGTACAAGATATACGAGAAACTCTTTTCGTTTCGTTTTTCAATGCTGGTATAAAAAGGCTTTAGGTTCGGCAAATTCTTTTCGATAAGTGAAAATCGCCGTATAACACGTGTTCGGAAACTGAGAAACCTTTAAGTATAGTTTATGAGTAAGGGGCTGAGGTTTTATGACACAACAGACAGATTCACAGCCAGCCCCCGCACCGCCGAAAAAGGGGTCAGCTGTGAAATGGGTAGTAATTGTGGTCGTCGTGATAGTCATTATAGCCGGAGTGGTTGTCGCGCTGACGTACAAACATCCAACAACACCACCAAACGGTGGATTCCACGCTCTTTCAGTAGCACCATCGGCAAGTGGAATAGTAGCAATAGCGAACTCTAGCATAACATTCTTCCCTGGGACGCCCAGTGGATATAAGTGGACACAGGTAACCTGGAACTTTGGTGACGGAAGTACTTTAACAACGAATTCGACGGCAGGAGTATCTCACACGTATAAAACTCCTGGAAGCTATCTGGTAGACGTTTATGCGGTAGCTGCAAATGCAACGGCATCTGGAAATAATTCGTTGATCCAAGTCACAATAGATCCGCCACTCACTCCAACTCCAGGAGCAATTTACGGACCAGTCATATGGACAACAGCATCTGGTAACCAGACGATCAACTCTGGTGGATATGCTAACATGTCCTTCCAAGGATCTGCTGATACTCCTCCATTGACGGTTGGATCTGCAGTACCTGGTGACGTGTCGTACACAATACAGTCATTCTCTTGGAATATCGACAACGGAACCCAAGTCATAAATGACAACAACACTGGTTTGCCCGAAACAATAAACACGACATTTAATGCGGGAGTGCACACAGTCGAGCTGACAACAACAAGCAGCAGCTCTTCTGGAAGTGTGACAGGTAACTACATTCTTACAATTTACGCAGGCAACTATTCAGTAACAACGAACATCCACAAGGGAACAGTCGACACCAGTCAGATAGTTAACGCAGAATTCCTACCTGGAAACCCGAGAACACTTGATCCCGCTCTGTCCTACGATACTCAATCGTACGAAGTCGTTTACGAAATATATCAGTTCTTACTCGGATACAATGGATCTTCCACAAGCCAGTTCCATCCTGTTATAGCGACAAACGTGCCGTCTACGGCGAACGGTGGATTGTCAGTATCAGGAGCCTATACGAACATAACATTCTACATCAACACATCCATAAAATTCTCCAATGGAGATAACGTAAACGCATACGACGTCTTTGAGAGTTTCGCGAGATCCATGCTGTTCGGTAACAATTCAGCAACAGCAGCTTGGATACTTGATCAGGGCTTACTGCCTGGATTGAGCATATACGGACCGTTCGATACAAGCTACTACTGGATACACCACGCAATCACATATAGCAACGCCTCACAGAGTGTCACATTCCATCTACTGCCTTCAACCCCAGTCTATGCATACGCAAGTGAAGTTGGAGGAAATGGAACGAACGTTTCCACGACTTATTCAAACCACCTTGTAGAATTCATGAATGCGACCGGAGTTACTTCAGTCGAGGTATACAACTACGGAGTTGCTGGAATATTCTATCAGTTCTTGGCTGGACCAACTGTATCTGAAGTCATGGACAGCAGCTGGCTAGTTGCGCACGGAGGATCACCCGGAGACAGCAACGCATCATTCGCAGCATTCTCCAACTCTGCAACTACACCAAGTGCGGTAGTGAACTGGAACCAGTACATCAAGAACAATCCTATGGGAACCGGACCCTATGTGCTTAGTCTGAATCAACCTGGAGAAATTGTACTGACTCTGAACCCATACTACAATCAGGTCCAGAATGGAGTTCCTGCGAGCAAGTTGATACCGAAGGTCATACTTGAATACCTTAGCAACGAGCAGGAAGCAATGAATCAACTGGAGTCTGGATATGCTCAGTTTGCAGCTGGTACGGCAACAGTCACAGAGATTCCAACCCTACAAGCGATGGTCAAAGCCGGAACACTGAGTTCGGAAATTGTAACGCAGATGGATACGTTCTTCTGGGCTTACAACTTTGACATTAACGTGGCCGGTGCGAAAGGACTTGACAGCAAGTTCAACGCACCAGCCAGCTTCTTTGTCAATCTAAGCGTTAGAAAGGCATTCAGCTATGCGTTCAACTATTCCTACTACATCAACGATCTCAACTCTGCGGATGGAATCCCACTCGCTGCAGTTGAATCCGGAATACTACCTACAGGAATAGGAAACTTCCCATCGAATCTCTCGTCCTACGGACCTGAGCCCAACTACAATGCCAACGGTAATTTGGCACTTGCTGCGAAGTACTGGAATCAGACCAATTATTCTGCAGGGAGTACGGTCTATCACATCCCGATAGTGGATCCTTCAGGAGCGGTTTCACAAGATGCAATGGTACAAATCTGGGGGGCAGCAATTAGCGCAGTTACCGGAGGAAAAGTGCAGATAGACCTGATTGACATTCCGTTCGGTCAGGAAGTAACAGACACATCCCTCGGTGGACCGGGAACGAATCCGATGCCCGTCTACTATTTGGGATGGATAGATGACTATCCTGCAGCTGCTGACTTCACTGCGCCAATTATCGGCCATCTGGGAATATATTCCTATCCTGACGGAATAGACCCTGCGGTCTTCAACAACTCGTCATTTGAAGCTGCACAGGGAATGACTGCCGCTCAGAACGCGGATGTAGCTCAACAGTGGGCAAACATCAGTGCAATGTGGAATGCTCTCGACGCTGCAAACCTTCAGCCACCTACAGCAGCCGGAAATCTCGCCGTGACGGCATATAACTACAATGCTAGCAAGATCGACATTAACGAGTTCTTCTACGTGGGAACAATCCAGGGTGTCGGTCCAGCATACTACAGTTCTTCGATCTCGTCCTCGTCACTTGAGCCGACTAGAAACGTTGCGGTAGGATTCAGCTTCGTGATATACAACGCTATACAGTACTCTTAGAACAAATTTTTTCTATTTTTTTATTTTTTTCCACATTTTTCATAAGATACTTTTATGAGAGTTTCTTTTTTATCTATGTCCCTTTGATTACTTGATATTTCGTTCCATTCTCTTCAAAGTAACTGTACATCCAGAATGAATAGGTAAGTGAAGAATAACCAACCTGTTTGATTTCATACTTGGGAAGTGCCTGCACCGAATTTGTCCCTATTCCCAACCTGATTATTGACGCAGATGCATTAATGTAAAAATGATTCTGGAGGAAGTGCAAGAACGGGGAGAAGTCTATTGTGTACTCCATTGAATCACTCATATTGATGGAGGGCATAAATGCATAATCAGGAAAGTATCCTGATGCGCTCGTACCTCTCTCAAGGTACCGTTAACCATCTCCTTTTACCATTAACTTGGACGGGAGTTGTGAAATGCTGCCCCGACATCGCTCCCTTCGATAACGAAATAGATGGTACTAAGATTCTAGTAAAACCACCTTAGAATTATCAGCACAGAACTTTAAAATATTTTCTCCCATGTCTTGTAGGGATGCTCCTTTAGGATTCCTTCTGGGATATATCGAATCTATTCTCCCCAGATGTCTCTCTTGATCTCTTCATCCTTGACCCCTTTGGCCTTCAACTCATCGACTATGTCCTTTACGAATCTTATGCCTCCGCACAGGTAAATCGTCCTAGAAGTATAATCACCGAGGTGGTTCTGAATCATCTGTGTGCTGATCCGACCTTTTTCCCCCTGCCATGCCCCGTTTTCGGTGTCCCTTGTTACCGTGTATATTGTGTTCAGGCCTAACCCCTTATACTCCTCTAGTTCGGCTGCATTGACTATATCTTCTCTGTGTTTTATGCTGTAGAAGAGACAGACGTTCCTCTTCATACCCTTGCTCTTCAGATATCGGAGCATGGAAAAGAATGGTGCGATTCCTATTCCAGCAGCAAGGAAGAGGTCGTTTTGTGAATCATCTGGTTCGTACAGGAAAGCTCCCCTCGGCTCGGAGACATATATTTCATCCCCTGCCTTCAGATTTGCCAGCCTGCTTGTGAACTTACCATTTATCAGTTCTATCATGAACTCCATGTAGTCATCCGTAGGACACGATGCGATGGAATATGAACGGAACAATTTGTCTTCAGGATTGAAAAAAAGAGAAGAGAACATGCCGGGAACGAAATCGAATTTCTGACCGTCCTTTGGCTTGAGCTTGAAACTTGCAATTTTGGGACTGTCAGGTTCACCACGAGTTAGATCTTTAATTTCATAGATCGTGTAGGGCTTGAGGCCCATCTTTCCTAACATCAAGCGCAAGTTATCCAGACTTTAAATAATTTTCTTGGTCGAACTAAAGCTATCACTTTTTTAAGGTTTCCTGCATTCTCTCAAGAACATGGGTGATCAGACTGAAGCAAGGGTCGAAGAAAGGATTCTAGAGGTCCTCAGAAAGAGGGGATTTAGTGATTTCACGGATCCTCAAAGGATTGGGATACCTGAAATTCTGAAGAACCAGAACGTTCTTCTGACCTCTCCCACTGGAAGCGGTAAGACTGAGGCGGCAGTGCTACCCGTTTTCTATAGACTCAGCGAGGTGAAAGAAGATATAAGAGGCTTCGGTGCGATCTATATTACTCCCCTCAGAGCACTAAACAGGGATGTACTCTCAAGGATAGAGTTCTACGGTAATGCATTCAAACTGGAAGTTGGTGTGAGACATGGAGACAGCAGCGAGAGTGAGAGAAGATATCAACTGCTCCATCCGCCACAGGTTCTCATAACAACACCCGAGACCCTCCAGTTGATCATTAGTGGCAAGAAGATTAGGAACCACTTGAGCACTGTAAAGTATGTGATAATAGACGAAGTCCACGAACTCCTGAACGATGAGAGAGGCTGGCAGTTGATGATAGGACTCTCCAGGATGAAAGAGATTACTCCCGATTTTAAAATAATTGCAATCTCCGCAACCATTGGAAATCCCGAAGAAGTGTCAAGAAACCTGTTCTTTGACAAAGATTACAGAGTCCTGAGGGCAGGCATTTCAAAACGATATGATATCAGCGTCGCAATGCCGAACGGAGCTGCTCCCGCCTTCAAGGACATAATTGGCTCGGATGAAGACTATGCACAAATTGTGGATTACATATTCAAACTCTACAACTCCGGCAAGCAATTCATAGTTTTCTCAAATACTAGAGCCACTGCTGAAGACATAGTCATGAGACTCAGACTCGTTGATGAGAAAATTTTGGTAGAAGTCCACCACGGGTCTCTCGGGAAGGATATTAGGACGAAGATAGAAGAGGATTTCAAGAAGGGAAAATTGAGGGGGATCATCTGCACTTCAAGCATGGAACTGGGCATTGATGTTGGTAGCGTCGATTTCGTTGCTCAGGTCAATTCTCCAAGACAGGTAATAAGATTAGTTCAGAGAGTAGGAAGGGGGAAGCACAGACTCGCAGAGGCATCTGAGGGCCAGATAGTTGCAATGAACGAGATCGAGTCAGAGGAGGGAGCAGTGATCGCAAAATTTGCTGAAGAAAATTCCATCGAAAATGTCAAGATCAGAGACAAACCTCTGATAGTGGCGGCAAACCAGGTTATGGCAATCGTCCACTCTGAAAGACAGATCGGTTTTGAAAAAGTTCTGTCCATTCTGAACAGAGTCCAAAACTTCAGTTCGTTGTCCAAAGAGGAGTTTGAATCTCTTCTCATCTTCTTGTCTTCCATCTACGTGATAAGATACGATCCGGAAACAAAGACGATCAGGAAGAGCGGGAGGACACTCAAATATTTCATCGAAAACATTTCAATGATTCCTGACGAGAAGCGATACGTGGTGAAGGAATCGAGCACAGCGAAGATAATCGGCTTCCTCGATGAGGGTTATGTCGCCACGGAGATCGACGTTGGTTCCACTTTCACTCTGAAAGGGAGTACGTGGCGAGTACTCAGTATTAAGGATCGATACATCTACGTAGACTTCATCCAAGGCATATCCGTTCCCCCCAGCTGGTCTGGTGAAGAGATACCCGTCCCTTACGAAATAGCAATGGAAGTGGGGAGGGAAAGAAGGGAGGGAATTTTGGATGACAACCTTGATGATTTTACGAAGGAGAAGTTGAGAGTCTTCAGGAAAAGCGTTGCGACAGACCAGAGTATCAGGGTCGAGAAAGAGAGCGTCACAACTGTCATTCAGATCACGGCTGGGACTAAGGTGAACTATACGCTCGCGCTGATCCTCACTTTCAGACTCTCTGAAAAGTACGGTGAATCTTTCCTCTTTGACAATTCACCCTATCACATCGTTATCCAAGGCAACACGAGGTATAGGGCTGATGAGATAGTAGATATCCTAGAGCACTTGGAAGATGAATTCCAGAATCTGAATAGGTATGTAGAAAAGTCAAGGACTTTCCAGTACAGCACAATAAACGTAGCAAAAAAATTTGGAGTGATCTCTAAGGAGAGCGATTTCACTAGAATCAGGACGGATAGGATTTTCGCAGCCCACAGGGAGACTCCGTTCTTCCAGGAAGCACTCAACAAGTTCAAATGGGACTACCTTGACCTTGAGAATCTCGCAGAGATCAGCAAACAGATCAAGTCCGGTAAAATTGTCATAGACTTTAAGGGAGCTTTCTCAGATTCGTCGAAACTGTACATGAGCAGCCTCAAGGAAAAGATGATGCCCATCAGGCCAACTGCTCCCATCCTTACTGCCGTGAGAAGAAGACTGCTCTCTGAAGAGATGGGGTTCTACTGCCTCAGTTGCCACAGGGTATTCAAGAGTAGAATTCAGGAATTGAAGGAGAGGAGATGCTTATTCTGCAGCAGTCCGAGGATTGCACCAATCAAACCCTACGAGATAGAAAATGTTCACAAGATGAGTGCAGAAACGATGAGGAAGGTGAGAACATCTTACCATCTCCTGAGGATGTATGAAGACAAAGCACTACTCGTGCTTGCGGCTCATGGGATAGGACCTGAGAGCGCGTCCCGGATACTAGAGGTCCCAACAAAGTCAGAGAATGAATTGTTAGAGAAGATACTGATCAATGAAGTTCAGTTTGCAAAGAACAAAAGGTTCTGGTCTTAGCCCAACTCTTTCCTCAGAGCACCAAGGGTGCCAGATTTTTCCGCATATGCATTGTGCTTGTGTATTGTTTCAAAACTCTCGCTCGTGACCTTCACGTAAACATCGTCTGGCATCTTCGCATACTGCTTCACTATGAGCTTCATTGCATCCCTTACTGCATCCTCCACGAACTTCGGGTTCTTGTGTGCCTGGAGCACTAGCATGCCCTCCTCCTCCCTCTTTAGAAGTTCGTAGGTTGGTGCACTCATTGATTTTTCTGCTATGTCGATTATTTCGTTCACTTCAATGTCCCACCCATCTGGGATTTCCATGAGAATGGAGACGTCATTTCTCTGATTGTGTGAAATGTAAGGCGGAGAATCGTCTCCTCTGTTCATTAGAGCAGAAACTGTCTTCATTGCGGATGGACAGACGGTGATTCCTGTGGCGGTGGCTCCTATATATCTCTTGGACTTCTCGCCGTCTTTCTGGGTGGCTCTCCCTCGAATCACGTACCTTTCGACGGTCTTCCTCCCCTTCGGGTTAGACCTTTCCAGAAAGTAATCAGCCGTCAGCTCTGCTTCAGCAGAGGAAGCATATGGGTGCCTAGTCAGAAGTTTGTTCACTATCAATTCGGCAACGTATTCAATTCCCTTAGCTCTGCCTTCTACCTCTCCTTCCACCACATCTTCAACTGCTTCAATATCCCTCGATAGATCGCTTCCCTTTCTTGATGGTGGCAGGTCTACAAATACCTTGAATGAGGGTATCAGGGTTATGTTCTTCCCCTTTCTTTCCACTGAGATCGGCCTCATCACGTTGGTGAGTCCTACCCGGTCCAGTCTGTAGTTGCTCTCTGGAGCCTCAGACTGCACATCCTTGAATTTTTGCATGTAACGGGTAGTGCTCATTTCTTATCAAACTTTTCTTGATTTTGCGAGCAAAACTAATTGGTGCGTTATTTCTTTGTCACAAATGAAAGCAGTTCCTTTGAGAATGAGACGGGATCAACCGGAATCTTCTCACTCTTGTCTGGGTCCGTAGAATAACCCATATAGAAGCCCTGTGGATGAAAGAACCACTTATCGATATGAGCAACGTCCATGCTCTTCACTCGCTCCTTGAAATCGTTAAGATCCGGCGATTGCAATTTAGCAGTTCTCGTGACCGATAGACCTCGTTTCGAAACCTTAACGAGGAACTGCGGCGAATACAGTTGAAACAAAACATCCTTTGGAAAATCTCCATCTACCGCAAGGACCTCGTTGTTTTCGCCTCTAAACAGTATCTTTTTTTCTATCCGAGAAACTACCTTCTCGTCTTCCTCGAATTTTGTTATAAGAGAATCGAATATAGTTTTAAAAATCCTGTCAAATTCTTCCGGTTTGTATCCTGCAACCATCAGCCCCTTGAGTGCGGTATCCAGAAGATTGTCCATCCCGTCCTTGCCAAGAACACGCCAACCTGCATTATCCTGCCAGCAGACTGCCTCTGCTAGTCTCCTCTCTGCATTTCCCATCTTAAAATATTCCACAACCTTCATCGCAGAACACGTCCAAGCTTTCGTGTCGTGATGGTCAAACCTCTGTACTTTCGCTATACCGTGAGGCGAGTCGAGAATGTAATCAGCCTCCATTGTATCTATAACGCTGTGATCCAGATACTTGACTTCAACTTCCTTCTTCAGGGCTCTCTTCAGCAGGTAAATTGATGCAACTGAATCTAAATCTGGTGGACTAGCTACAGCGAGAACTCTTCCCATCAGAACATCAGTTTCTTCTTGTCTATTTTCTTCCAGTCGTCCAGGAATCTCTTGAGACCCTCGTCAGTTTTTGGGTGGTTCATCAATTTCTTGAAAACGTCGAATGGCATGGTTGCAACATCCGCACCTATCAAGGCAGCGTCCCTGACATGAACTGGGTGTCTTATTGATGCAGCCAGGATCTTTGTTTCGATACCGTAATTGTCGTAAACTTCCCTGATGTCTTCGATGAGGTTCATACCATCTTCGCTTATATCGTCCAATCTCCCTATGAATGGAGAAGCATAAGTGGCTCCGGCCTTTGCAACCATCAGGGCCTGATTTAGAGAAAATACCAATGTTGCGTTCGTCTCGATCTTCTGTTCCTTCAACACCTTAAGTGCTTTTAGACCTTCTATAGTAGTCGGTATCTTGACTACTACATTGTTGCCCAATTTCTTCAGTCTATTCGCCTCCTCTATCATACCGTCAGCACTGAGGGATGTCACTTCGAGAGATACCGGTCCGTCCACGATATCAAGTATCTTCTTCACAAGAGTCTTGAAGTTTGCATTCCCTGCAAGTTCCTTTGAAATTAGAGTAGGATTAGTGGTGATGCCGTCAACGCAACCCCAGGATACCCCTTCCTCGATCTCAGCTATGTTTGCGGTGTCAAGAAAGAACTTCATTTATTCACCTTCATTATTTCTTTCACACTATTTACGATTCCCATCGGGTTCAGACTATACTTATCCATCAATTCCCACGACTTTCCAGATTCTCCAAATGTGTCGTAGACTCCTAGCCTCTTGACTTGTACTGGATAACTTTCGGTTACAACTTCACTGACCCTGCTGCCGAGGCCGTTGTAGATGCTATGCTCTTCTGCAGTGACTATTCTTCCAGTTTCTCTTGCGGCCTTCACTACTGAGTCCCTGTCAATGGGTTTTATCGTCGCCATGTTCAGTACTCTTGCTGATATTCCTCCTTGTTTCAGGTGGTTTGAGGCGACCTTTGCAGCTGCGACAAGAATTCCCGTTGCAATTATCGTAACGTCATCTCCATCAATAATAGTTTCTGCCTTGCCGTACCTGAAAGTATCTGAGTCGTGTATAACCGGTACCTTCTCTCTTGATAGTCGTACGTAAAAGGGTCCCCTGTTCTCATACACATATCTGATTATCTGTTCTGTTTCTCTCGCGTCTGCTGGCACAAGCACCCTCATCCTCGGTAGGCCTGACATCAACCCGATGTCCTCAAGCATCTGGTGTGTAGCTCCATCCTCTCCTACTGTCAGTCCGGCGTGAGTTGCCACTATCCTGACGTCGCTATCTGCGTAGCATACACTCTGCCGCACGAAATCATATGCTCTCCCTGTCGCAAATATCGCGAAGGAAGAAACGAATACTTTTTTACCCGTCCAGGAGAGACCTGACGCAACGCCCATCATGTTGTTTTCGGAAATTCCGACATTGAAAAATCTATCTGGATATTTTTTCTGGAACATTGATGTGTGAGTTGAAGTGGAAAGATCTGCATCTAGAACGACCACATTCTTGTCTATTCCAATCGAGACGAGTGTGCTTCCATACGCCTCTCTGACGCTCTTCTTATCCAGCTTATTGATTAGATCAGGGAGCCAGGAAAGCTCATTGGACATCATCATGGTTACATCGCCTCTATGTCCCTGAGGGCCTCGTTCAGTTTCTCTTCATTGGGCACGGGCTTTCCGTGATATTCTGGGTTGTTTTCCATGAACTTTACACCTTTTCCCTTGACCGTCTTTGCGATTATCATCTTCGGGCCTTTTAACTTCTTCGCCCATTCGACTGCCCTGGCTATTTCATCGAACGAGTGACCATTTATGGTAGTGGAAGCCCAACCGAATGAAGTGAACTTAGCCTCCAGGTCACCAAGTGTCAATATTTCCTCAGTGAACCCATCCAGCTGTATCATATTCCTATCGAGGAAAACGATGAGATTTGATAACTTTAGGTGAGCAGCAGACAGTGCTGCCTCCCATATGCTTCCTTCATCGGCCTCACCGTCCCCTATGACAGCGTAAACCCTGTAGTTCTTCTTATCTATCCTTGCGGCTAAAGCGAGCCCCACTGCATTGCTTAGACCCTGTCCGAGTGACCCGGCGGTTATGTCTACGCCCGGAACGTGATTTACCACGTGCCCCTGGAGCAGTGAACTTATTTTCCTAAAACCGAGGAGAAGACTCTTATCGAAAAATCCCTTGGTCGCAAGAACTGAATAGAGTGCAGGCGTTGCGTGTCCCTTTGAGAGAACAAATCTATCTCTATCAGGCCAGTTAGGATTCGCTGGATCTACATTCAACTCCCTGAAATATAGATAGGTGAGGATTTCCGTTACGCTTAAAGATCCGCCCGGATGACCGCTCTTTGCCTCAAAAGTCATTTTTACAATGGATTTTCTAACTTCTTTTGCTATAAATTCCAGATTCTCCGATTGCACGGACCCTTGCACGTTCCCAAATCGGCATCCGTCTTATTCAATTTTTTGTAAGTGAGCGGTACTTATATAAAGGCATTATAGTATTATTGTCGTCAGCTTTCCATTTAAATAAAGAATATTTATGTAATTCAAAAAGACATTTGATATCGCACGTAGGAGCCGATTTATGTGGGCTTAAATTATAATAATAAATGGACCATTATTTAACTAAGTCAAATAAACTACTTAAATAGTAGAATTCTTCTATTTATATTTATGCGAAAAAGGGTAATACTCCCTAAAATATTTAGGTCTGTGAAAACGAACGAGGATAGGGAGAAATATCTCGAATCCATCGATCATTTCATAAGGGAACAAGGATACGCACGACCTCTAGAGATTGCAGAGTTCTTGAAAGTGACACCTGCTTCCGTATCGCAGATGTTGAGCAAACTGGCGGATGATGGACTTATAAACTACCAGAAATATAGAGGGATGACGCTTTCAGACAAAGGGAAAAAACTTCTTGACAACCTGAGCAAGAAGGAGAGTTCCATTTATGAACTTTTGAAACTGATGGGATGCGACGAAGAAACGGCTAAAGAAAGAGCTTGCTTTTTTGAGCACTTCATTGATGAAGACCTGTCTGAAAAAATGAGGTCTTTCACAAACAAAGTGAAAGAGAGCAAACTTAAACTTCCGGCATAAAACGTATCTTTCCGCTGGTCGCATTTACGAGATCAGATAGAAGAAACAGCTTTAGCTCTTTACAGGTATGACTGAAAGGTTGTCATTCAATTTCCGTCATTGCGTTTCAGAATCATAGGAGATTAACAAAGCGGAACGGACCCTAAAGGATCGACTAAAATTGTTCCGACGAAGGTTCACTGATACTATTCATTTTGTCTAAATTTTCATAAATAGACTAAATTCCTAATCACTCTTTTATAATCGTTAGATCTAGCATTTATGTGATCTAAATGTTGGCTCAAAAACCCACCATAAATTATGGGTTAGAAGGGATTTATGTTGATGAGAGCGCCATATCAAAGGTAGACGGTCAAAACGGAAGATTGTGGTACAGAGGTTATTCAATTGAGGAACTTGCAGATAAGTCAAACTTCGAAGAGGTCTCTTATCTCCTGATTTACGGGAAACTTCCGACTAAGGCAGAATTTGACGAATTTGTCAAGAAACTGAAAGATAGGGCAGGCCTTCCAGATGAGGTGAAAAAGATCATAAGAAAAATGGCACCCGTTGCACACCCTATGGACATTATGAGAACTGCGACATCGATGTTGGTAATGTACGACAAGGACCCTAACAACAGGGACCTTGAATCAACAATCGACAAGATCATTACTCTGCTTGCAAAACTTCCAAGCATCGCGGCTGCAATCGGAAGATTCAGGGAAAAGAAAAGATACATAGAACCAGACAGTTCGCTGAACCTGTCTGAGAATTTTTTGTACATGTTGACTGGAAGAAGGCCAAACAAGTTCGAAGGCAAACTAATTGACCTGATGTTCATCCTTCACGCTGAACACAGCACTAATGCATCGACCTTTTCCGTTCTAGTCACCGCATCAACCCTAGCAGACGTTTATGCCGCAACAACAACGGGTATCGGAACACTGAAAGGACCACTCCATGGAGGCGCCGATGAGGCGGCCCTGAACATGATCAAAGCAATAGGAGACCCCGACAACACAGAGAAGTACATAGAGGAAGCACTCGAAGGAAAGCAGAAAATCATGGGATTCGGTCACAGGGTGTACAAAGCATATGATCCGAGGGCGAAGCTGGTTAGAAGTTATCTTGAGGAGAGCCTGATCAAGGAACCTACTGACGAAGTTAGGAGACTCCTTCAGATTGCCCTCAGGGCCGAGAAACTTATGATAGAAAAGCTTGGAAAATCAAAGGGAATATGGCCAAACATTGATTTCTTAGCTGGTCCACTCTACAGAGTGCTGGACATAGACAGCAAACTCTTCACTCCGATATTCGTAGCGTCGCGGATGTCTGGCTGGGGATCACACATAGTCGAATACTGGAACAACAACAAACTCGTGAGACCTTTGGAGTACTATACCGGTCCACTAGATATACCCTACAAACCTATCGAGTTAAGACAATAGAAAGAGTTCCAATTGGATTACCACAACTGACCGTCAACACTTAACATAAACACAATTAGAGGATTTTCTTTCTCAATGAAATGCTCGAAATAAATAGCTAAGATATTCTAAAAATTGAGAAAAGTTTTGAAAAATGAAGAAGATAGATGCTCAGATGTGGAGGTATGCGTTGACTTTGTCTACGCTCTCTTTGACGTGACCAACGGTGACATCCCAGAGTTTTCTTTCATCTTCATTAAAAGACATTTTGTAAATTTGTTCCACTCCGGACTTTCCAATCTTGATAGGCACTCCGACGAATAATCCATCGGCTCCATAGTACTTTCCAAGTTCCCCATCCAGTAAAACAGGAGAAGTGACTACCCTCTTCTTGTCTTTCAGAATCGATTCCACCATTACAGTTACTGCTATTCCCGGTGCGTAGTATGCAGAACCAGTCTTCAGGTAAGAGACAATTTCTCCCCCGCCGCCTCTAGTCCTTGTTACGATTGCGTCAATCTTCTCCTTTGGAAGAAGTTCTGTGATCGGTATTCCTCCAACAGTGCAGTACCTAACAAAAGGAACCATGTCGTCCCCATGCCCTCCAATTACGAATGCGACCACATCATCGACGGACACTCCGAGTTCCTTGGCCACAAACGTTCTGAACCTTCCGCTGTCTAGGGTACCACCCATTCCCATTATCTTGTGCTTCTTTGGAGAAATTGTCTTGTATGTTGCATAGGTCATTATATCCATTGGATTCGTCACAACGAGTATCGTTGCGTTCGGGGAGTATTTCTTTATGTTTTCTGCCGCACTCTTTATGATATCCACATTCTTGTAAAGAAGGTCATCTCTACTCATCCCTGGCTTTCTGGCGAGCCCTGCAGTGATTACTACTACTTCTGAGTTCTTCAGATTCTCGTAGTTCTCTCCGTTAGGTCCTACAGTGTAACCTTCCATGAATGAGTCTGAGCCCCAGTGAGGCATTGCTTCCATTATGTCGAGACTCTTTCCCTTTGCCACTCCATCAACTACATCGAACAGGTATATGTCCGCAAGTTCCTTGATTGCGATGTGTTCTGCGACCATTGCCCCTACTTGGCCAGCGCCTATTACAGAAACTTTTGGTAAAGACATTTTAGATCACAATACTTAATTATAGAACAGTGCAAAAACCTTTCACTCTAAGGCAATAATTAAAACGTGGAAAATATACGGAAGATGCAAGGGCGCATGGCCTAGTTTGGATAGGGCAATGGCCTCCTAAGCCATAGGTCGAGGGTTCAAATCCCTCTGCGCCCGTATTGTTCCGTTCATCATCCACATGTTTTTGAACCTCTCCTCTCATCTCTCCCTTCTCGTTGCGAAACAAGGCGTTATGACCCTATCTCGCTTCTTCAACACTGACCCTTTAGAGTTCTCTTGTCCTCATACTAAGGATTATCAGGAAGCCAAAGATTGTTGCATACTTCAACCTGAGACCCTTACCTGGGATGAATTTATGATGATCTTGAGACAAAGAAAACGGAAAACTACTGCAATAGCACGAACTGACCAGTAGGTATGAATTACAGGATCTAAATTTTTAGTTCAAAAAGAGATGCAGCAGCAAAGTCCTCAAATGGTTTGAGAAACTTCGCGACCTGATCTCGCCATTTAGATGGAACGGCTACATAACCAGAATTCGTGACGCTCAACGTTTTGAGTTCTCCGCTAATTATAATGGTCTGAAATGCGTTGTTATTGGGTCTATCTTTCTCAATAACTATTACCCCTTCCCTTTCTTTTACAGAAAGATCGCTCAATCTGTAGTCCTTCAATCGAACGAATGCCCAACCAGCGCCAACGTACATATCCTCTTCAAGGTTGGAAAGTTGCCAGCCAGAAGTATCGATTAGTCCGCAGAAGATACTGTAATCTTCCCTAAACTCGAAACCCAGCTTCTTTACAAGGTTAATAGATTTATGATTCGATGGTTCTACGAACATCCTTGCAAACTTGAAACCTCTTTTCTTTGCCAGTTCCAGAGCAAATTTTGTAATATCTTCACCTATTCCTTTCCTTCTGTGTGATGGATGTACTCTTAGTGCGCTTAACCACATAGACCCGTCTCCAGCATCTTCAGCCTTTGCAAATCCGAGTACACTTTCACCCTCTGCAACCATGGTATAACCGCTTTCCAAGAACTCTATTCCAGTATCGTTGATCCAATCGCTATATCCAGATATTCTAGAAAGGTTGCTGATCGACCCCCAATCTTCCTTTGTAGCGATCCTGATAATCACCCTGAACAATGTTCTCTTGACATTTCTATCTTATGCCCCAATGACCTCTCTGGCGAAGAATTGATATTACGGATGAAAATTGGAAGAAGGTATAATTTCATAAATTATTCAAGAATAAACAGACTCAATTATTTAGACATTAGAATCGAAATAACAATCGACTGACCTGCTGCCTTCCTTGATAATAGAAGTTCATTCAGTCATTAAATTAGTTAGAGTTTTTATATTAGATTAACTGTAAAGCAATGATTGATAGACCTAATTACAGAGATTCTGGTCCTTCTGATCGTCGCGATAGGACTGGGGGAAATATTCCACGCATTCTCTCTTCCAGAGGTGGTGGGCGCGATCATAGCTGGGGTACTGTTAGGTCCGGCCATATCGGGCCTCATAGTTCCATCAGCTGCACTTTCTACCATAAGTGTTCTAGCTCTATTTTTCATTATGCTTCAGATTGGAATTGAAGCATCAGCAGACATTTTCTCAAAGAACATCAGATACGTTACAGGGTTCGCAATAACGGCCTTCATTGTCCCTTTCATAGTGATGTCCGTTGGTTCATTGTTTATTTTTAGGCTGCCGTACTTAGAGGCTGTAAGTACCTCTCTATCGGTTAGCATACCCTCCATTTCAATAGCTTCAGTGTTGCTGGTCAGATCTGGACTGATAAGAACCGAAGATGGATTCAAACTTCTCGGAGGGGTTGCAATGAGTGACGCTGTGGCTTTCATCATCTTTGTCTCATTCCACAGACCGCTCTTGACCATAGGTATTGATTCCGCTGCTCTGGCGACATTCGTAGTTGCATTGTACTTTCTCGACATGTTCCTCAAGTCAAAGTCGTTTCTTTTGATTAGCTGGCTGGACAGAGTCACCAAGATTGAGAAAGAAGGAGTCATCTTTGCAATAGTGATACTGATGGGACTTGCTGCATCTGTACTCTTTGAATTTATAGGAATTACCTTCGTTCTGGGAGCCTTCTTCTCTGGACTGATCATTCATCAGAATTCGATTGGGGAACAGGCGTACGGAGTGCTTAAGCGAACTTTCCAGCGAATAAATTCCAGTTTCTTTATTCCGCTCTTCTTCAGCATCTCTGGTCTGGAAGTGTCAATCTTCCCGCTTTCGACACTCCCCTATATGTTGTTTCTGATATTGATCACTGTCTCTATCGGAGGGTTTGCGGCCTACATGTTTTCAAGAAAATACATGAAGAGCATAACCCCGGGAACATCACTTGGGATCTTTGGAGGCAGGGGAGCTGTTGGCATAATCATAGCTTCTATCGCCCTGTCTAAGGGATTTATCACTAATACATACTATTCAGTTGCAATATTTGCCACCGTGATAATGGCATTGACGTTCACCCTTGTATTCAGTCACTTCATGAAAAAAAATCCTCCCACAAAGACAGGTGTTCCCATTAGAAATGGATAATACTTTGTTGTTCGTGACAACGTAGAAAGTTAATTAAGATCTTTACTTACTATGGAAGGCATTGATTCCCGATTCTGTCTTTCAGAAGTTCCCAGTGTTGTACACAGACCGGTTAGAATTAAGGCAAGTTAGGGTGGGGGACGAAGATGACATCTATTCTTTCAAGTCCGACGACTCGGTTACTGCGCCCTACTTCGCCTAACCTTATTCGAGTAAGTCTCCGTGCTGTGACCTGGATTAAGACCCTAGTAGAGAATTACAAAGAGAAACAGAGCATGATGTGGATGATAGTTCTTAGGGGCAGCAATAAAGTGATTGGAGATTGCAGTATTTGGCATCTGGACATTGAGTCTGGATGTGGAGAACTGTGATATGAACTTCATCGTGATTATTGGAGAAAGTGGTTAGCCTCAGAAGTGGTAAGGGCAGTCATTGAGTACGGATTCACTACCTTGAATTTGAACAGAATAAAAGCAGCCCCGTTCAAGAAAAATGGTCCTTCATCCAAATTGTTGGAAAGATTTGGATTCAAGCTCGAAGGCGATCTCAGGGAAAAGTGTGTCCTCAGAGGAGAATCCTACGACCAGTTATATTATGGCCTACTTAGAAATGAATGGGAAAATCGCTGAGATCAGTCGCCTGTCAAGGTTGAATCTCACCCTGTTTCTGAAAGTCGAAACATCATACAGTTCAGAGCAGGTGATGGAGAGGCAGCTGCTACAAGGGTCAGCTCAATGTTCGCAACATCATGTCCAGGACCAAGAAAAGCGAAATACCCCTAGCAGATACATATTCAAATGGGTGCTTCGTCATCTTTCGGCCCGATGCCCGACAAAGTTGTGGTTGTGTTAGGTAATCGTCTCTTGTCAAACGAAATTCATGTTGAACTTAGGGGGAGAATGGATACGGCAATAGAGTTGTGGTCCACTCTCAGCAATTCACTGTTTCTTGTTTCGGGAGGGAGGACAAATCCCTCGATATCGAAGACCGAGGGCGAGGCAATGCGTGATTATGCAACTGAGAAAGATGTTCCCTCGAATTACATCTTGGTTGAAAGTGAAGCTCTCGACACGATAGGAAATGGTTACTTCACAAGAAAGATATTGGACAACTTTCCGGATATTGTATCCGTTTATACTGTAACATCTTGTTATCACGCACCACGTGCCGAGTATATTTTCAAATTGTGCCTCGGACCCAAATACATCCTTGATTCCAAGACCTGTTTCAAATCTGACAGGAAAGCGGATGAATCTGAACGCAAGGGTTTCGAGAATGCTCAGGAATTTTTCTCTGGGATAACTCCGGGATCGATTGAGGAAATTGGACAGAGACTCAAGAAAAGTCACTCTTTGTACAAAGACCTTCATAACTGAGTGGTGCTGGAGAAAATAATTACAGTATCACTTTTCTGAAGGAAACACATTTTAACAGTAAAAGGAGTAAAGAATAAAAAAGGAAAACGCTGTGACTCGTATCGGAGGTCAGTCTCTGATCTCTTTCTCCACAAGAATCGCGGTTAGCAGCATTAACACTCCTGCGAGTATCGCCAATCCGCCAAGCCACTGCCCTACCTGAGTCCACTGGGAGGCTGTAAGACTTCCATTTATTATGACCATCCTAATTGCCTCGGCAGACCAGGAAACAGGATTATACTTCGCCACATTCGCTAGCCATGGAGCCATCATGGATGGCGAAAACATTGCATAACTCACGAACATCAACGGAAGATTCACCAGATTCACTATGCCGAATATGGAGTTCATGTTCGTCATTCGTGTTGCTATGACACTGAATATCGAAGAGAATATGAACGCTACAAGGACTATCGCCGTTGCAAGCACGAGAACGTCTATTATCGTGAATCCGTGAACGAATTTCAGTCCGTTCGGTATGAGATACGCGGCCACGATCAGGATGACCACTTGAGGCATGATCCTGACGACTGAGGATATAATTTTCGAGAAAACTATTGAACTTCTCCTGATAGGGGAAGAAAGGAATCTTCCCATCGGGCCGAGTCTTCTGTCGAATATTATCTGCGTTCCTGCAAACATTGCAGTGAAGAGACCCATTGTGGTCAGAACCCCTCCGACTATATACGTTATGTAATTGGGTGCTCCTCCTAGCACGGACGTGCTTGCACCAGGGAAGAACCTTGTGATGTCAAATGCACTTCCAAACAGTGCAATCCAGAAGATTGGCTGGATCAGATTGGTGACAAAGAATATGGGATTCCTTACCCACTTCTTCAGTTCCCTGACAGTCAGGGGCCCCAGTCCGCTCATCGTCTCGCCCTCCTCATGTTCATTGCAACCTTCATTCTGTCCATTCCTCCTTCTTCTTCTCTAATCGATCTCCCAGTGTATTCTAGGAATACTTCATCAAGTGTTGGTTTCACCACGGTCAATTTGATCGTTGACAGCTTGTGTTGAGATATGAAATTGATAATTGCGGGAAGCGAGTCATCTGCATTTACAACCTTTATCTTGACCGTGTTCTGCCCCGCATCTGTTACCTCTACAGCATCAGGAATCGTTTTAATCAATTCAGCACTTTGTTGGTCTGAAAGGGTGATCGTGATAATATCCCCCTTAAGAGACGTCTTAAGCTCGGCTGGGCTTCCAGTTATCAAAACCTTGCCATGATCTATGATTGAAACCCTTGCGGCCAGTTCATCTATCTCCTCGAGATAGTGAGAGGTCAGTATGATTGTGACGTTGAGTCTCTTTTGGATTTCCTTCACATAGTTCCACATTTGCATTCTGGTCTGTACATCTAGACCTAGGGTCGGTTCATCTAGAAAGAGAATTCTTGGTTCGTGAACGAGACCTATGATCAGCTCGAGTCTCTTCCTCATGCCTCCTGAATATGTTCTTACATACCTGTCAGCTGCCTCTTCCAAGTCCACGAGTTTTAGTAAGGTTCTGATGTTCTCCTGTGCTTTTGCTCTGGGCACATCGTAGAACTGGGAAACCATCATCAAATTCTCCCGTCCAGTGAGATCTTCGTCCGCTGTGAAATCCTGCGGTACCACACCAATCAATTTTCGTACTGCCAACGAATTTTTCGCAATGTCAAAACCCCCAACCGTCGCAGTTCCTCCAGTGGGGGCGATTCTTGTTATCAGCATGTTTATTGTCGTCGTTTTGCCTGCACCGTTAGGACCCGCAAGACCGTATATTTCGCCTTCCTTAATTTCCAGGTTCAGATCTGAGACTGCTTTGATTTTCCCATTGTAGACTTTAGTTAGATTCTTAGTTTCTATAATAGTTCCATTCATTGTTTCACCACTTGGCTATCTGCCAATTTCTTTCTTGCATCTCTGAGGGTCTTCAACGTCTTTTCTAATTCCAGTTCGTAGGACATTAGGAATATTTCGAACTGTTTTTGATCTTCAGTTCCTTCCCGGATATTTTTGAGGTTTTCTTCAAGTGATTCCGACGTGCGTTGCGCAGAAGTGAGTATGAACCTCATTCTTTCCTCTGGATTCTGTGCATCCATCCACAATTTCCCCATAAATTTGGCCATGGGTGAGCGTTCAAGATGCCTCGTTTTTATCTTGGCTATGAAGGTAGATCCTTTTTCTGTTATCCTGTACATAACCTTGCCGTTATCTTCATAACGTTCAATGAGCCCTCTGTGTTTCAACCGCTCTAGTGCTGGGTAAATCGAGCCTGCACTTGGTTTCCAAGCCCCGTCCGTTCTCTCGGAAATCCAGTTAGCTACCTGGTTCCCGTAGATAGGACCATCCTTTGCCATAGATAGAATTATGAAGAAGATGATCCCTCTATTCCATCGACCCTCTTCAGGTTCCATAACAGTAAATTCAACAATATATATAACGATATCGATATCGATAATGATTTCGAGAGTTTTGCACTTTAACCTCTGGTAATAGGTTCAAAAAAACATTTTTGACGTTTAGTAAGTCACCCTGATTTCCTGCATCTTATCCAAGTTCCATCCACAAGGTGGAGATTAATGAAAAGTCTGCCTCTTTGAGTTTTTACCCTCTCTTTTATCTTGATCGTGGTCATTGAATCTGAGAGCTCCTCGATTCCCCTAACTCTCTACGGACTGTGTTACTTACTTTTAGGTTAAGAGAGTGCAATTCTTCTCGTTGTCTACTCCACATTATCGCACTGAACGGCTCCGCTAAACATCCATTCGTTCGATTGGTCGACTTAGCCGATTTCCACTGTAATTGTCTCTCCTTCACGAAAAGCACGCATAATTCTTGCTCTCACCGATTATTAGGGTCAAAATGGTTGAAAAGATTTTAATGATTATTGGGTTGGAGGAAGGTGCCTATAGATCCGGAATATCCACGCATCGAAGATCATGGAGTATTGTTGAACAATAGAACCGCAGCTCTTGTATCAAAGTTTGGCGAGGTCGACTTTGCCTGTTTCCCCAATTTTGATTCCCAGATGGTGTTTTCCTCCATACTAGATAGGAAGAAGGGAGGCTATTTCAGCATTCGTCCTCTCAACAAGAATCTGGAATCCAGACAGTTCTATGAGCCAGACACGAACATTCTGCACACCCTTTTCACGGAAAAGAGGAACAAGATAGTGTCGATAATGGACTTTTTGCCAATGAATTTCGAACATTCGGTATACTTCTCAGAGATCCACAGAAGGATTGAGACGTATGCCGATGTTAACATCGAAGTTGACTTCAGTCCGTTCATATCCAGTATTAGGAAGTCGGTTGAAAAAGCTGATGGGAAAGGGTACATCGTTTTCTCCAACGACTCGAGCCAGTTTCTTTCAACGGATCTAGAACTCGATATCAAAGATGACTCGGTTTGTGGGGCAGTGAACATCCCTGCTACTGAAGTGAAGTGGGTAGTGACAACTCACAATCTTAAGAAAGCATACCCTCCTGCACTCTTTGCGAGTGAAGACAGGTTGTGGCAGACTAGGAAATTCTGGAAGACCTGGCTGATGAGATCAAAATATCAGGGAATTTACTATGACGTTGTCAACAGATCGTTACTCACGCTCAAGGGACTGTTCTTCGACCCCAATAATTTCATGGTGGCATCTCCGACCACTTCCCTACCGGAGTCAATCGGTGGTGAGAGAAACTGGGATTACAGGTTCATGTGGGTAAGGGACACATCGTACGTTATTGAGGGCCTCGTACAGTTGGGTTACATAGATGAAGCGACCAAATTCTACCTGTCCATCATAGATAGATTTGAGAAGGACGGAAAGTTGACTTCCATGTATAAAGTAAGCGAGGACTCTGTCATAGACGAGTCTTCACTGGATCTCTCTGGATACATGAATTCGGCCCCGGTTAGGATCGGTAATGGTGCGGAAAGTCAGCTCCAGATCGATCAGTATGCCTCGCTGATTGTCTCCCTGAGAATGCTGCTGGAGAATTCTGGATTTCTGAGTATCCATACCATGGAGAAGGCATTCGATATCGGAAACTCGCTCATCGATATTTGGAGAGACCCGGATTCATCGATCTGGGAAATCAGAGGAGAGAGGAGAAACTACGTTTACTCAAAAGCCTTGGCCTGGAAGGCATTGGTAGATCTTGCGTGGCTTCATTCAAAGATGGGTGACGAGGAGAATGCTGCGTCGGTGATGAGTGAAGCTAGACAACTGCGTGAAGAGATATATGGGAAGGGAGTTTCGTCAAAGGGTTATTTCAAACAGAGTTACGAAACGGATGATATTGATTCCGCTCTCCTCAGGCTTCCTTTATTCGGTTTCTGCACAACCTCAGACAATGTGTACAGAAACACCTTCAGAGCCGTTGAGGAGAATCTGATGCCTGAGAGATTCCTATTCAAGCGATACACTCTTGACGACGGTCTCAAGGGAGAAGATAATGCATTTCTGATGGTGTCGTTCTGGTACATAAGGAACCTGATCTTGAATAAACAGTTGCAGACAGCTCACGATGGAATAATGATGATTCTGGACCTCCTCAATGACATTAACCTATTGCCAGAGGAGATAGAGTTCGTGACTCACCGTTACCTCGGTAATTATCCTCAAGCCTTCAGCCACCTTTCACTCATAACTACCATCATGGAATACAACAATGCAGTCAAGACGCAGAAGTGAAGGAGATCTACTTTTGTGCTAGGTGCACGAACTCTTAGATGTTGAAATAGGCCATATTTTGACGGATTGTAGGGCTTTTAACTAGAGTTGGAAACCAACCTCAGTAAGATTTAATAGGGTGATTTTGATTACTACTCAACAAGCGGTTGTTAACCGAAGGTGGTAAACATGGTCAATAGAAAAAATAGACGAAAAGAAGATGACTTCTGGAGCGACGTCCAAGACTTCCTCCAGAACAACGACAGGGAATATAGGAGATTCATAGAAAGATGGTTCGATACTTTTGACGAGATCGAGAATATAAAGGAACAGGTCCAACCTGGAACTTATGTTTACGGATTCACATACAGATTAGGGGAAGACGGAAAACCAGAGTTCAAAGAATTTGGAAATATCCCCAGGGAGACTGGTGATTATTCGGAATTGCCGAACATGGAATACAGAGAACCGATAACGGACGTTCAGAAGAGGGAGAATGAAACTGACATTACGGTGGAGCTCCCGGGAGTTACCAAGAGCGACATATCGATCGAAACGAGGGACAATATTCTGGTCTTGAAAGTCGAAAAAGAGGGAAGGAAATATTACAAGGAAGTCGAACTTGATGATGAAGTCCCTCCTGAAAATATCAAGGCTTCGTATTCGAACGGAGTCCTAGACATAATAGTGAAGAAACCTCAAACAAAGAAGAAGACGGGGAAGAGGATTCCAGTAGATTAAGCATGACACCAGACCTGCTGGACCTCATTGATAATGACATCAGAAGAAAGATTATGAGCATACTCTCCATTAGGCCCTCGTACACGTTCGAACTCGCAAGGTCGCTTGGGAGTTCGCAGCAGTTGATAGCAAAGCACATCAAGCTGCTGGAGGACAGTGGCTTGGTTTTCAAAGTGGGAAAAATAGAGTCGGATGAGGGTCCTCCCAGGATCCTTTACAAGGCCAATCACCCCCTCCTTTCCCTCTTACAGTTCATAGAAAGCATATCAGTTTTCACTAACGAGGAGGAAGAGTCGGAAACTCTGGGAGGTACCTTGCAGGATCTCATAGTGCAATTGAAAGAGATCGATAACAGGATCAGGCTCCTGGAGGGCGACCTCAAGGAAATGATCTCTACTAAACAGAGACTTTTGCTCGCAATTAACGGTCTCCTTCCGGATACCGAAACTTCACTGTTCTTCAGGATGATAGATGAAGCTTTCGAGAAGGGGAATTTTGATCTGTTTTTTCAGGCAGTGAAGAATCGCACAATGGAATGAAAAGCGAAAGGAGCAGATCAGATCGCCTGTCACTCATCATACTCAGTTAAGGCTAAACTCATCACACTGCTCCTAATGGCTTAGCATATGATCACTTCCCTTTGAATAGTTCTTTTCATTTGTGGCAGTTACTTTCATCTGAATGAGCGGATATTTCTCCGTAACATATTTATAGAAATTTGATTTGAAATCGCTGTGCCCCAGGTACCTTCAGTCGCAGAGACTAAGAAGAATCTGTCAAAGAAATCCAAGGTCATGATCGTCGTGGTCATCATACTGGCGGTCACAACCATCGGAGTGTCTGGAGTCCATGAGCTTACTCTAAGCAGATCCCTCTCTCCGGGCAACATGATTTTGAATTCGAGTGAGATCGAAACGGTAATGCACAACAGTAGTAGATGGAATGTTGCCTTTCTGCCAAGTGGAGACAATATTGCGAGTGCCGACTATACCAATGCGTCCCCAGTCCCTCCCTTTGGAGGGAACGTAACCTCTCCGAACATAATACTGGCAATCATCGAGAACTCATCAAACAGGTCGGCGCTCTCCGGATACCACTACCTGGAATCGCACCTGCTTTCAGTAATTTCAAGTGGAGTGGCTCTGGGAAGGTTGACGAACATCAGCATTGCCAACTATTCTGGAGATTATTTCGGTTTCTATAATTCCACAAAGAGCATAGGTGCGATTGTGGCGACCGAAGCCAATTACATCATAGTCGTCATTGTCTATAATCTAGAACCGGGCGAACTCACCCACCTGTTCAAACTGCAGGTAGACAAGATCATCAAAATAACTGGACATGATTCTTCTCATTTCATAATTTAGAAATGTACCATTGCACCGTTCAGAATCCTTGCAAACGAATATAAAAATGGAAATTCACACATGAAATAGTAAGTCTTATAGTTCACCAAAACGAGAAATATGGGATTAGGATTGTTACTAGTGTATTCAAGACGTGGAGATACGGGAGAGACGGACACCCCTTCCGGAAAGAGAGTGACGAAGGACACCCCAGTCATTGAATGGGAGGGAACTCTGGACGAACTGATATCGCATATAGGTTATTCGAAAGTACAGCTACCGTGGGACGATATGAAAAGGGATCTTTCTCAGGTGCAGACCGATCTGTTCCACATGGGGGAAGAGATACTAACATCAGGCAAGGGACGTAAGCTAAGAGACGAAGGAGTATCTTGGATGGAGGGCAGGATAGCTACCTACCTCAAGGAGATAGGAGAAGTCAAGCTGTTCGTCATCCCCGGTGGGTCGCAAGAAGCTGCTGTCCTGCAACTATCGCGTGCCGTGACACGGAGGGCAGAGAGAAGGCTCGTAGAACTCAACATCATGGAGAGGGTCAATCCGCTTTCCCTGCAGTACATAAACAGGCTCTCCTCCCTGATCTTCATGATGGCACTCACCGCAAACAAGCGAAGGAAATTTACTGAGGTATTGTTCCCATGGCCCAACCCAGACACCCAGAGCAAGTGATGATATTCAAATAGAAACTCGTGATAACGCTGCATGGCTCAATCTGTTGTTAAGGGAGCCTCTGAGATAGAACAACTGGACCTAGAGGGTGGGGGAAAAATCAGGTGGCTTATCACCCACAAAGACGGAGCGAGAAATTTCTCGATGAGACTGATAACGGTTCCGAAGGGCCAATCAACTCCTGACCATAGCCACGATTATGAACATGAGATATTCGTACTTGAGGGAAAGGGAGAGGCGACCCTAGATGGTAAGACTACTCTCTTCAACCGAGACAGCTTCCTGTTCATTCCTGGGGGAGTGATGCACACATTGATGGCTCTAAAAGATCTGAAACTGATTTGCATTGTCCCAATTTCTGCTGCAATAAAGATACTAGGTCCCTGAACAATCTTTTGATGTGCTGAGAGCCACATTTGCTGATACACGGTGAGCAATTAGAAAACAGAGTTTAAAAAAATAAAGAAAAAAGTGGGAAAATTACTCCACAGATGCGTACTTCTTGTTGAGTTTCTCTGGGGTCGTGAATTTGAAGAACCGCTCAAAGATAGGATCTGCAGTGCCCATCAGGGTCATCCAGTAGATTCTAGCCATGCTCATTTTCATAAAGTGTTTGGTGGCCGTCGGGGGGTACGGAACAACTGGATTCTTGTAATCTGCAATTACAAATGTTGCCTTCCCGTATGCTGTGTCGAACGGACAGTTTATTCTCCCATTGAACTCGGAATATTTTCCCTGAATGAGTTCAGAAACCGCCATAGCCTCAAGATGTGCGGTCACACCAGTCTTGGATGTAGGTAACGTATTGCAATCTCCTATGGCAAACGCGTCGTCGTATCCAGGTATTTTCATGTGGTTCTTGTCGGCCTTTATGAACCTGTCTTCGTCCTGAACTGTCTCCGGGGTGAACTTGATTTTAGGTCCCTTGCAAGGTGGAACAATTATGGGAAGATCGTACTTCAACGATTCCCCCTCAAGCGAATTGATCGTCTTGTTTTGAACGTCGATCGTATCAACATCGAAGAAAGGCATTACCTCGATTCCCCTTTCCTTCACCATGGGTTCTACTACCCTATTCATGGGTTCTGCCGAATAGGCCCTTGGAAAAGGTGTGAAGAACACTATCCTTGACTTCCCCTTTGTCCCTGTTTTCGCAGGATCGTTCCCGTTGGAAGGCGAAATGGAATCAGAGATTCCAACACTCATACCCATTCCTCTAAGACGCTCCTCCAGAAGGAAGGCTCCCTCCAGCAGAGAAGGGGGGCATTTGCAAGTTGGAGATGCCTGGCCAATTGCAATTGTACCGCCCTTGAAATTCTTGACGTGGGACCACAGTTTCTGAGAGTTGTAAACGCTGGAGTGATAGTCTCCATACTCGTCGTAGATTTGTCTTAATCCTGGAATAGAGTCGGGATCTGGAGAGGTGCCTGTGGCTATTGCAATATAGTCGTAGTTGTAGACTACCTTCCTTGACCCGTACGCCTTTCTTTCATCCAGATTTATCTCTGTAATCTCGTCCTTGACGAAATTTACTCCCGGTCTAACCAGTTCTCCGATAGGCCTGGATATTTTTCTTTTTGAACCTTTAAAGGCTATATATAGGAACCATGGCTGGTAGAAATGCAGGTCACTCTTATCGACTATGGTTACATCAAATTCGTTTGTATCCAAGTGGTTTGCGAGGATGAGACCTCCGCCACCACCGCCAATTATCAGTACCTTCTTCATGGCAATCTTCCGTTTATCTCTTGTTTATCTTTATTCTGATGACTATCTTGTCCGGCTCTTCTCTGGATTCCAATATCTCATTTCCAGTCTTCGTTGCCCATGCCTGAGTGTCAGCCTTAACTCCCTTGTCCGTAGCCCACATCTCGAATATGTCACCCACTTTGGAGTTCCTATAAGCTCTAGCAAGGTCCGTAATTGGACCCGGGCATGCCGCCCCTCTAGAATCTATTATCTTAACACCAACATCCATCTTCTTCACCTCATATGAAAAGTGTTTGTCCGCCTTCTGCTTGCTGGAGGAAAGTTGCTGCTCCTACCATATCGTCGACTATTGGGTCGAGATCCTCTCTCTTTATGCCCATAACACCGCACGCCATGGAGCAGGCGTAAACTTTTGCGCCGAATTCCTTGGCTTCCTTGATCATGCTGTACCAAGATGCAACGTGCTCCCTTGCCATCCCTTCCATCATGGTTTGCCCCATGTGTTCAAATTCCTTCGGCATTATCATCTTCTTCTCTCCCTTTGTAAAGCTCAGCAATCCCCAGAATGTCACAAAAATATTCACTTCAGATCCCATCGCAGCTGCTGCTTGTGAGAGAACTCCTGCGGAAAGAATCTTGTCCGTAGTTCCGCTGAATACTATTATAGATAGTTTATTCCCCATAGGTCAACACCTAATTAGAAATGTTTTTCGGTGATTTAATCCAATGCCTAAATATATTCATGGTTCTTATTGTTTTTAGGTAGGTTAAAGTCATTTAAAGTCCATGAAATCGACTTCATGAAGCGATAAGCCAAACAAACATCATTTTAGTCCCTTAATCGGTTGTGCTGAAATCTTCTCAGGGTTTGCTATCACTTCGGCGAAAGCTGCTGCCTGAGATCTGGTGCTCATATAGAGGACTCTCCTCTCATAGCATGCTCGTCTCATCAGTTTACCATCAGCTTCTGATTTATAGTTTTCAGACAATATGTTGATGACCCCTGAGATGTTTCCGAGCTTTAGCATGTCTAAGGCATTTTGACTGCCTTCAAAAATCTTCTTTATTTTCACTGTATTTATGCCATATTTTGTCAATCTGTCGTGTGTCCCTTCTGTGCTATAGATGACCTTCCCCGAATCATTAATAATTTTAATGATTCCTAAATATTCGTTGATCCGTTTGGACGTAATTGATACGATTACTCCCTCCTTGGAAATGTCGTAACCGGCCGCTCTGTAGCCGTTGAATAGCGCATGTTTCAGGTCCTTCCCTATTCCAATAACTTCACCGGTGCTCTTCATCTCAGGACCCAGAACAACGTCTGACCCCTTGAGTTTGTCAAACGGAAAAATGGGTACCTTCACTCCTATGAGTTCCGTTCCCCCTGAGTTTTCATATATCTTTCCACCGAACAATACGTCTACAGAAAGCTCAGATAGATTTACCCCAGAAATCTTGGAGACAAAGGGGAATGTTCTCGAAGACCTCGGGTTGATCTCTATGATGTGAACGACGTTGTCCTTGATGGCAAACTGGATGTTTATTGGACCGACGATATTGAGCCTCTTGCAGATCAGTTTCGTATACTCTTTCATGGTTTCCCGGATGTGATTCGCAATGTTTATTGAGGGGAATATGCTAATCGAATCTCCGGAATGGATTCCGGCCTCTTCTATGTGCTCTATGATCCCGGGTATCATGACTCTCTCTCCATCTGAGACTCCGTCGATCTCAGCTTCGATCGAATTTTCTAGATACTTCTCCACCAGAAATTCCCTGACAAACCGGCCGTGAAACTTCAGATATTCTTCCGCTTCTTCCTGAGATTTCAAAATGGCCATGTGCGCCCCGGATATGGTATAGGAAGGTCTAACGATAACGGGGAACGAGAGCTTCTTCACTGCTTCCGTGAACGAGTCTAAAGAAGCAAAATTGTATTCTGGATAGGGGATGTTCATTTCCTTCATCAGTTCCGCGAACTTTTCCCTAGTTTCCAGGGTATCTATTGAATCCACGCTCGTGCCCAATATTTGGATTCTGGTTCCAAATTCCTGCTGAATTCTCTTGAGGATATTGATCGGTCTCTGACCACCAAACCACGGCACGAGATATTTAGCGGTGGAGTTCTGGATGACGTTTCTTACCGTCTCAAAGTCGACGGGGTCAAAGATGAGAAAGTCGCTCTCGTCAAAGTCTGTAGATACAGTCTCGGGATTGTCGTTCACCATTATTACCTTGTACCCTTTCTTCCTCAGACTGTTTGAGACGTGCACGCAGCTGTAGTCAAATTCTATACCTTGTCCAATTGTTATCGGACCTCCACCCAGAACAATCACATCTCCCTGGATCTTTTTACCCGGGTTGGAAGAGTAGTAGTAAGGAGTTTTAACGTCAAATTCTCCCGCACAGGTATCGACTATCGAGAATCCTGCTGAAGAGTTTTCTTCCTCGAACGCAGTTATCAGTTCGCTGACGAATAATTTGTTCCAACCGGTGATAGAAGATATTTTTTCCAGATCGTAACCGTGCTTGTGTGCTTCCATTATTTGAGGTTCCCTTTCCGGATTCGGAATGGCCAGGAGCGTTTCATCAAAATTCACTCTCTTGTGGAGCATCCCCGTTGATCTCAGAGATTTTCTGAATGCTTCTGAAAGAGTCTTGCCTATGCTCATGGCCTCTCCCGTGCTCTTCATCTGAGTTCCGAGCTTGAAGTCTTCCTCTGGAAATTTTTCAACAGGCCAGACCGGGCACTTGACTACCACATAATCTATCGCAGGCTCTCTTGCGGCATTGGTCTCTCCGGTTACGGTGTTCTCGATCTCTGTCAGCTTCCTTCCCAGCGATATGAGCGCCGCGACCCTTGCTATTGGATACCCTGTCGCTTTCGATGCGAGGGCAGATGACCTTGACAATCTGGGGTTTACCTCAATCACATAATACTCCCCCGTTCCGTTGTTGAATGCGAATTGTACGTTGCAAGCACCAACGATGTTGAGATTTTCCGCAATCTTGAGTGCGGAGTTTCTGATCTTCTGATAATTGAAATCGTTGAGCGTCAGGAACGGTGTTACTACTATACTGTCTCCGGTGTGCACCCCCATCGGGTCAACGTTTTCCATTGTACAGACGGCTATCTTATTCCCGACGGAATCTCTTACAACTTCTACCTCGAGTTCGTTCCATCCGATCACCGACTTTTCTATCAGGATTGAACCAACCTCGGAGAGAAACAGGCCCTGTTCAACGATCGACCTGAGCTCCTCTACGTTCCGTGCAATTCCTCCTCCCGACCCTCCCAGAGTGAATGAGGGCCTGACAACTATTGGGAAACCAATCTGTTTTGAGTACTTTATAGAGTCCTGAAGGGTTGAACAGTAGAATGATTCGAGAACTGGTTCTCCGATTTCCTGCATTTTTTCTTTGAATTTGAGTCTGTCCTCCGACACATTCACAACGTCCGGCTGAGTTCCCAGTATTCTCACATTCCTTGACGATAGGACGTTCGATTTCCAGAGTTCTACCAGTAGGTTGAGGCCAGTCTGTCCTCCGAAAGTACCAAGGATCGCGTCTGGTCTTTCATCATCTATGAGTTGGGTGATGCTCTCAAGGTTTAGTGGGATCATCTTTGGCCTGATTCCTTCCCTCCGGTCCGTTTGGATTGTCGCAGGATTGGAATTTGCAACTACAACTTCAATTCCCTCCTTCACCATTGCCTTTATTGCCTGGTTGCCCGAGTAATCAAACTCGGCAGACTGCCCGATAACTATAGGTCCCGAACCTATGATGAGTATCTTCCTCGGGAGAGATTCAATGCTCACGCATCATCCTCCGGAATTCCTCGAAGACCCCAAGCTCGTCTGTGGGTCCTGGTCCTCCCTCCGGATGAAACTGTGAGGTCAGGAAGTTCTTTCCTTCGAGGCCTTCGTTAGTTCCATCATTCAGGGACCTGTATCTCTCTCTCACTCCCTCTTGCTTATCATAAACAACCGTGAATCCATGATTGTGGGTGGTGATACCTATCCTGCCGGAGAAAATATCTTCGACAGGATGGTTTATGCTCCTGTGCCCAAACTTCATCTTCTCTGTCTTCAGCCCCACCGAGAGTGAAATCAGTTGATGCCCCAGACAGATTCCAAGTGTTGGCTTCTTACCTATGACGTCCTTCAACGACCTCACCATCTCATTGAGATCACTGAATTCTGGATCACCCGGTCCGTTGGAAACTATCACTCCATCCACTTTTTCAATCTGCCGTGGATTAAACTGATCGTAAGGAATTATTGAAACCGAGTAGTCCCCGAGGAATTTCAGGATGTTTCTCTTGAACCCGAGGTCAATCAGCAATAACTCCCCTTCTTTTCGAACGGCGTCCTCAATAGTTTCATCAATAAGATTTGAACTGTAAGGATTTATGAATCTGTTTTCAGAGAATGAACCCAGCTTGTTACCGTTGACCCGGATGAAATCTACAATCTTCCTCGTTTCCTTAGTTATTATTCCTGGAACTCCAAACTTTTCCAGGTATGAAGAAAATTCCTCCTTGAGGATTTCGGGAATGTGGTTTACCACGACTCCTCTGACCCTAGGGCGTCCACTCTCACCTTCTTCTCCAACCCCGTATGAACCGATGAATGGGAATGAGAATACGAGTATCTGACCCGAGTAGCTGGGGTCCGTTATTGACTTAAGATAACCGGAAGGTGAGGTGTTAAAAACAAGCTCTCCCTGAGAAACAACGTCCCTGCCAATGGATTCCCCCTCAAACACACCCAACCCATCAACGTATAGCTTACCTAATCTCACTCTGACCTTTAGCGTATAGTGACTCTGAATAAAAATTTAAGGGTAAGAAAGAAGAGAATCATGAGTATCAAACTGATACTACGTTTGCTCAGGTATGTATCTAAATTTTCTGAACTCCTTGAGTGATAAGAGTAAGATCCCTATTATCAAAAGACCAATTCCCGAAACCGTAAAGTCGAATACTATTCCATTGGATTGAATGAGGAGCCCGCCAACTGCTAAACCTGCCGGAATTGCTGCAAAGGAGCCAACCGAATCAATACTCAATACTCGCGCTAGCAACTCTGTTGGAACGGTTGCCTGAACGGTGGCAAAATAAGTAGTATTGAGTAGACCGAACATTGACCCTGCAACAGCTCCCGTCGCTAGTGAAAGATAGATATTGTTTGAATAACCCATCAGAATGATTACTCCACCAGCAACTAGTATTGTGATGGAAATCAACGGGCCCGCAAACCTGCTCCCATTCACCCGTCCCACAAGAAGGGCACCTATGGCCATTCCGGCTCCAATTGCTGCCACAAGAAAACCAAATGCAGAAGAACTTGAACCGAACTTTACTGCAGCATAAACTACAAAGAACTGATAGAACATGCTCCCGAAAAAATTCGCAGGGAGACCTCCTATAAGCGTCCCTTCCAATAAAGGAATATTAGCCTTCATGTATGCAATGCCTTCCCGCAAGTCACTTGAGAAGGAGTTTGGCGCGAGTTGCTCCTTGGAAGTTCTACTCTTGAATTCTCCAGCAATCTGGAATAGGAAGATGGCAGAAATAGCGTATGTCATTGAGTTGACCCCCAACCCCCAGACTCCTCCGAGATATGCGACAATCAGTCCACCTGCTGCCGCCCCAACTGATTGAAAAACACTGAAAGATCCCTGTAGCATACCATTACCATTCTCCAGACTTTCTTTGCCGATCAACATGGGAAGTAATGCCTGACTGGCAGGTTGGAATAGAGTTGAGAACGAGTAAACTATGACCATGACCGACAGTATAAGTGAGAAGGAAAATCCTATGAAATAAAGGAAGAGGGCAAGGAATGCCATGGATATCGTTCTGACCACGTCTGATGTTACCATCAGGAGTTTCCTGTCATATCTGTCCGCTATAACTCCTGCAAGCAGTCCCAATATTATTCCAGGGATCACACCTGCCATCCCGAGATAGGCTATGTAGTATGCATTGTGAGTCACGTGGTATACGATATAACTGACTGCTACTGTCGAAACCGATCCTCCGAATGCAGCAACGGTAGTTGAGGCGAATAGATTTCTGAATCCCTTACCCAGCGGTGTTCGTTTAGTTTTGGTTGATGTTTCTCCACCAAAATTCCCTTCAGATTTTGTCATTTTATCGTTCCATGTTGACCGTTCATCGTTCTTCAATTTGGTATGTTTCTCGATAGCTTCTCTATCTTGGTCACTCTTCCAACGTTAGCATTGGGAGAGATTTTTGCGACCTTCACATACCTTATTTCCTTGATATCTGAATATTTCTCAACGTTGATCACATTGCATTCAATTGTACCACAGTCTGTGTCTTTCTCTATATTCACACTATCGGCAAATATATCCTCAACCTCTCCCCCCTTCTCTATGTTTATCGTCCTGCAAATTATCGTCCCCTTTATTCTTGAGTCTTTGTCTATTTCAATTTCTTGGGCCCTTATTTCCATTGCACTCATTTTTCCAGACAGCTCTATTCTGGTAGCTTCGATATTTTCCGCTGCAATTTTACCTGAAACTTCTATCTTCCCTGATTTCAATCCGCTCCCAATTTCCGCAGCCCCACTTATTTCGAGATCTTTACACTCGAGAGATTCTCCAATTTTCAGGCTGCCGCTGACTTTGATCGAGTCCACCTTGACTTGGCCAGAAATCTTCCCGGACCCACTTATCTCAAGACTTTTCCCTTCCGCACTTCCATCTATATTCAAGGAGCCCGACAGATCTATTCTCTTGAACTTCACAGGGCCGGTAAATCTCAAAGAACCTCCTATTGAGAGATCTTCTATCTCCTGCATGACTTTTGATTTAGCCGATATTTATAAGTATAACTCACAACTTGTTAGTTAATGAACAGATGCAGACACGATATCATTGACGATATGTTGAAGGCTCTTTCAATTGATGCAAAGAGAGTCACAGACCTGTGTTTTGCAAGTAATGTTCCTGTCGATAGGGGAATATTAATTCTCTCAAAGATGGAAGAATTTGGATTGTTATTTAAGACCGAAGAAAAAGGTGAAAGTACGTACAAACTTACCGATCACGGGTATGAATGGATTGGACTTTACAAACATTTGAAGAAAGTATTACCTTGACTGTTTTAGTAGTTATTGAAAACTCGCAAGATCTGACAAGTAGGTCAAGGTTAATAATTTGAGTATAATTTAGGACTATGCCATTTGACAATGAGAACACCTATATCAAAATGGTTGAAAAAAAAGAAGAGGATCTATTTCACAAGAAATTCGATGAAAGTGCAGAAAGTGTGAAGAAACTTTTTGAAAAAGAGTACCCAAACCTGGTGAATGGAGAGGTGATAGAACAAGAAAAACTCATTCACCTTTCTCCCCTTGATGGAAAGACCCGGGTTGGTACATTCCAGATGTCTACGAAGGAAACTTCGCAAAAGGCTGTCAAGATTGCGAGAGAAAACTACAAGGAATGGTATTCGAGGGGATATCTTGCCAGAAGCGAGATATTCATGAGGGCAGCAGACTTGCTTTCCAAGGAGAAATTTGAACTTTCAGCCCTACTGAGTTATGAAAATGGAAAGAATAGATACGAGGCTATGGGTGATGTCGATGAGGCGATCGATTTCGTCAGGTACTACGCCCTGAATCTGTTGGAAAACCAGGGCTTCTCAAAATTCACCGGAACGGCATATTACGGGGAAGACTCGAAGAGTGTGATGAAACCTTACGGAGTTTTCCTAGTAGTGGCACCTTTCAACTTCTTTTCGATTACGGTTGGAATGGTCAGCGGTCCTCTACTTGTAGGCAACAGCGTTATTCTGAAACCTTCGTCGGATATCCCCCTTTCATCTTACAAGTTTGTTGAACTCATGCACAAGGCAGGAGTTCCAAGGTCAAATCTGATATATCTTTCTGGATCGGGTGGAAGGGTGGGAAGGACGCTCTACACCGACGATGGAGTTGATGGCATTGTCTTCACGGGAAGCAGGGATATCGGTACGAAAATTTACAAAGAGTCTCAGGAAAGGAGACCGAAGGTGGCGGTCACAGAGATGGGTGGGAAGGACACCATAATCGTCACGGACAAGTGTGATTTGGATAAGGCTGTTGAGGGCGTTGCGAGATCAGCGTTTGGGTACAACGGTCAGAAATGTTCCGCAGCAAGTCTTGCCTTGATTGACGAAAAACTCTACGATACCTTCAAGAAGAAAATCGTAGACTTCAGCTCCAAACTGATTATTGATGACCCGAGGAAGAAGGGAACCTTCGTTGGACCGATCATTAACAGGGAAGCGTACGACAAATTCCAGAGAATAATGGAGACAGTTCCCGCGGACAAAGTACTGCTTGGTGGAAAGAAGATTCCAAGGGAAGGGTTCTATGTCGAGAACACAATTCTTGATAATGTTGGAGATCCGAACATCGAAAGAGTAGAGCTCTTCTTGCCGATCCTTGCTCTCAAACCGATCAAGTCTCTTCAGGAAGCGGTCGATTTCGTCAACAGCATGGAATACGGGCTGACTGGCGGCATTTTCTCGGAGGACAAGAAAGAGATAGACTACTACTTCAACAATGCTGATGTTGGGGTCATCTATGCAAACAGGAGAAGAGGAGGATCTACGGGGGCGATGGTAGGTTCACAACCATTCGTGGGATGGAAATGGAGTGGCACGTCAGGTAAGGGGACGGGTTCCTTCTACTACCTTCAGCAATTCCTGAGAGAACAGGCCCAGACGATAGTCAGGTAGTCTCATTATTTTTCATGAGTTCGTTCACTTTTTCAACGAACTCAACTTCTTTACCCACTGGCACGATTGCACCTGCAGCATTTCTGTGACCTCCGCCGGAGCCTCCTAGGGTATCGGCTGCCTGCCGGAAGATAACCGAGAGATCCACCCTTTCCGAAAGTTCAAGAGATATTCTGGCCGATATTTTCTTCGTGTTTCCCAGGTTTGCCATTACAACCACGACAGTTGTCTTCGGGACGTTCATGTGAGTAATGATCCTCGTTGCGAGGGTGCCCGTTATATTGTTTTGCAATTTTTCTCCAAAGTCATAATAAAGAACGTTCCCGACCGTTTTGCCCTCTGCAGCTTCCAGTGCTTTCGATGCGTTTCTAAGGGAATCAAGGTGGTCCGAATAGAGCTGCATTGCCTCCTTCATGACTTCTCCCCTCTCAAAGAGACACAACCTAATTCCAACATCTGGTTTCCCCTTTCTTGAAGTTGCATTGATCAGTGAAGAGAAGTCCCTTAGGTCTTTGATCATTGAAGTTGTTGGTTCTCCTTTCATTTCATAGACTTCGCCGATTAGACGACTGGAATCCCCCCCTCCCCTTTCAACCATGTCCTTGAGGTCCGCAATCAACTCTTCCTTCTTTTTCTGGTCAAGGTCCAACCATCTTATCGACTTGAGATTTC
Organism: Thermoplasmatales archaeon; assembly: GCA_026127935.1. Lineage (GTDB taxonomy): Archaea > Thermoplasmatota > Thermoplasmata > Thermoplasmatales. The sequence continues at coordinate 66,415 of JAJSLL010000007.1, forward strand.
TCCTATCAAAACCGTGACCTGATAGGAAATCGGCAACGGCGTTTGGGTTATCGTAGAGAGACTTTATTCTCGGATCGTTACCGAATCTCAGCATGTATGAAACTGATTTTGAGCTCCTTCCATAATACCTTATGTCTTCCTTCACCTCAATGATCCCCATATTCTTAGCCAGAAGCATTATCTCTCTGTCCGTGCCCACCAGCCTTCCAAATTTCTTGTCGTGGAGGTCCCCCACCGATCCGATGACTGGGAGATGAGAAACAGCTGAAACTTCTGAAAGAACATTGGTTGCAAAGAGGAAGGAAGTTGTCGACCCGGATTGTGAAATGCTCCCATCCAGCCCCTCCAGGTGTGGGTTGAACTGATAGATGTTGTTTCCATCCTTTGTGTAGTGCGTTTCCATCACTATTGGAGTGTGATGATCTGTAACTATTCCACTCACGTTTCTCATGTCATTTAGTCGGGCAGAGCCCATGTCATTAAACCAGTAGATGTCAGAGCCCCCAAAAACGTCCTGCGGAGTCAGTTGATTTCTGATAGTAACCTCATAATTGAGACCCAATCTTTTTGCTACAAAGACTGCAATCGCTGCGGATGCTATTCCATCTGCATCATGATGAGAAAAGATCCTGAGTTTCTTCGCGGAGGTGACCATTTCGACTGCTTCGCTAATCGTTTAATATCACCTCACTGATTGGTACGCCGGTTTTGTCTTCTACCTCGCAGAAATTCTTCCAAGCCTCTTGGCACTCACAATTCAGGTCTTCGAGATATCGATAGTCTAAAGTTTCGCTGAACAACCTTATCCTTTCCGAGAATTTCCTGTCACAGCTGTGACCGTTGTGAGCGCCTCTCTTCTTTCCTGACGCAGTTACAAGTGAGACAACTGGAACATCGATGTCCCTTAGAGATTGGAGTACGGTCACCACCGTCCAAAGCCAAGGTGGCCGGTAACTGCCCTCTTTGTACATACTTTCAACTAGAGTGCCTCTTTGTATGTTCATTGGGTTGATTGAAATGAAGTCGCTGTACTGAGCAAGATCCCTTGAAGACTTTACCGAGTCTCTAAGAGCCTCGTTTTCTGTTAGGAATGGTGGCTTAAGTAGAAGATACGTCCTGACCGATATGCCATTTTCTCTCAGCAGTTTAGCGGCTTCCTTGAAGTCTTCGAAGTCGTAATTCTTATTCACTGAATTCTTCAAGATTGATGGGTCGGTGCTTTCAAGGCCAATTGCAACCTGCACTTTCCCCGAGTACTTCTTGAGCTTCTCAACCACTTTGGCGATGTACTCAGGTCTGCTCTCTACGATGAGGTGGGCATAACCCTGGAGCACCCTATCAATGATTGTGAACTGTACTCCGGCATCTATTTCTATCGGATCGAAGAAGGAACCTGATGTGAATATCTTCAAGACTTCTCCATTGGGAAACTCCCCCAGGAAAGTGTTGACCTGATTTTCAATCTCCTCTTTCCCTATCTCTGGGTTCGTGTCGTCCCAGTATCCGCACATCGAACACCCAGAATGATAACTCCAGCTACACCCCCTGGTTCTTAGAATCAATACTCTCTCAACAGTCGTCTTGCCATCAAAAAATTCCTTTTCGGTATACGTTGTCACGTAGTCCGTCCTACCATTTCTCCCGATTGCATTCCTAATCCTCGCTATTTCACCCGCGAAGTGGGGATCGACCTTATTCATTGTTTCGATTATCGATGTGAATTATAAAACCGTTTTGAAATAATCCCTTCGTGTTATGCTTTTTGGGGGTTTGAAGACCCCATTGTTATATATAAAAAAGGTATGCTAATGATTTTTTACCCGGAAATAATGGGAAGGCATGTGCAGGATGCTCCTGTCGATAGGGAATTATTCTGACCTCACTCAATATATGGATTTCCTCTATGAGATGGCAAATGAGGGCAAGCACTCTCCTCACCACGACGGTTTTGGTTACGTCTTGTACTCAAAGAATGAAATAATGGTTCAGAAGAGTATAGAACCAATTCGCAAAGTGGATGGGTTGTACGGAACTGCGCTCATTGCACATGCGAGAAAGAAGAGTTCCTCCACAGGTTCATTGATCAATACCCAACCCTTCCTATCTGATAATGTCTCCTTTGCCCATAACGGCACGATAAAGAAGTTGGGAAAGCGAGGAAAGAGTGATAGTTACCATTACTTCAGAATGATCCTTAGGGGATTTCCTGGGGCGATTACCGGGATTAGGGAGATGGATTTTACGAGTATCAACTTCATCATTACTGATGGAACTTACGCTGCTGCTTACAGAGAAGTCAGAAAAGAACCCGGCTACTTCTCGCTGTTCTACAAGTTGGAAGGAGACAGATTCACGGTATCCACAGAGGCTATGGGAGGAAAGTGGTTCGAGATCGGAGACAAGACACTGGTAGTATTCAGGAACGGCAGAGTGAACGAGTACAAGGCTGATGATGTTATCCCTGCGGTCATCTGATTTTTCTTGGAATGGAATCTGCTATCCTTTCGGTGAAAGCTGACATCACGGCCTCTTCTACGAGATGTTTCCTTTCCTTTATCCCCTTCGAAAAATAGTAGATCGCACCCTTGTAGTCACCTGAATTGTCTACTCCGATAAGCTCGTTGGTGACCTCTTCAAGTTCCTTCCCCGATTTCATTCCCAACATCATTGAATCGTTCATAGGGAGCCCGGATGAGATGCCATAATTGATGTTGCCCAGTGAATCCTTTACAGCAGCCACATGAACATCGTACTCTATTCCATGAGTCGAAATTATCCCGGCCTCTACTCCAATCACGTAATCATACTTCGATTTCACTCCCTCTACCCTTCTCAAGGCCCCCTCGAAAGTTTCGTGGTTCATGGGTTGGGAATGAAAACCATCTTCCTGTTCAACTGTTTCAAGCTCGTATCTCTGGAATAATTTAGAAATAATGGATTTGGTCCCTTCTACCTTTTCTGGGTTTTTGGAAACAAGAACGACTTTGATCGTTGTCTTCCTTGCTCCATTTTCGTCTATCTGCCCGTTTATGATTCTTTCTGACTTTATGGGCATTAGATCATCTGCCAGAATTTCTCCAACGTTTACTACTTGAAGCGGATTGATGCCTCTGGACTTACGGATAAAATTGATGTTTGATATGAAATCTAGAGTTTCATTAGAAGAGACAATCGCTTCATATTCTGGGGAAAGCGTAGAACCATAGGGATCCACGAGCTCCTTCACTGCCGAATTCGCCCCTATGCTATTCAGGTATGCTTGCAGATTTCTCCTCCTTGTTTCGAAGGTAGGGACAGCATATTTCTTGTTGAATTTAAACCTGTCAGAGGTAAGGCCTATGGTCAAGTTTCCCAGCTTGAGCCCTCTTTCAATCATTTCCTTATGAGCCTTGTGCAAAATGCTGAATGTACCTCCTAGAAGAACCTGCACACCGCTTGATGTCTTTTCCTTATAATATTTCTACGTTGACTGGTGCAACAAGCCACTTCCTGATGAATCCGGTCCTAAGTGTCCACTTCTATGAATCCGTTCTCTTCTCTTACCGGGTAGACTTTCAAAGTGAGCTTGTCCATCGGGATATTTGGGGCAACATATGGAGGAACGACCATCGTTCCATCCTTCAAGTTGAATTCTGCATGATGGCACTGGCACTTGGTCCTCAGATTGTCTGTTTCAAGGATGCCCAGGATGCACTTTGTGCGGGAACAAACCCCGTTTATGGCATACAATTTATCACCGACAGCAGCGACGTAAACTACTTCGTCCCCTACCCTGACGCTTGAAGCCCCGGCTGCCCTCAGGGCTTTTGCGGCAAGTCATGGTTTTACATCGATGATTCTAGCATCATAGCTTTCTGTCTCCTATTTCTACAACAACCTAGACTGCTTTTAGCCCGTCGTCAAACATTAAACTTAAATCCTAGTTTCTAAAATCATGGTAATGAAAATTGCTGTAGCTCATACCAAGGAGAATAATCTTGTGCCACTAGACTTAGCTGAATTGATCAGCATCGTTGACACTGATGAAAAGAAGATCAGTCAGTATGAGAACCCTGGGTTCGAAAGAGTTCCTGGAGGAAAAGAAATCACGATGGCCGCCATCCTCAAATTGCAACCAGACGCAGTTGTGGTGAAGGAAGGCATGATGTGCCCCGGCTCATACAGGATGTCAGTGGGTAGAGTCAAGTATGCCCATTTTGAAG
>JAJSLL010000008.1 GCA_026127935.1 Thermoplasmatales archaeon
AGTTTGGTAATAGCTCTCCCGGTTCTAGTGTACATCAGGATCGCTGCTATGAAGCTGAATAGGGAGAAGAATATTCCAACGACGTAGAGAACCGCAGGTAGGGTAAAGCTGCCATATCTAGAGTTGAATACAAGGTTTGTACTGACCCCATCACGATACTGTAAAAACGGAGAGAGTGATTAACGCTTTAGAACAAAGGAAGAATTGCATTACCACCTATTGCCACCTCAGAAATGCGTTCAGAACATTCAAGATAAGCAGTATAGAGGAAATAATACATGCACAGTTGTAACATGTAATATGTAATCCGATAATCTCTCTCAACGCCCAGAACGGTAACTAAGTTTAAATAATATGATTTAAGTGCAGAACTATGACGGAAAATAAACAGCCAACGGAAGGTAATGTATCCAAGAGAACATGGCCTTGGGTCGTTTCAATAATCGTCGTCGCCGTTCTAGCTTTTTCAGCGGGATATTTTCCATTCCATAGCACAACATCCCAACCAAGTGCCGTCAACATTCAGTTCTATGAAAGTCTAGCGAGTTCGGAACAAACGTTCGTAAACAACACGCTCATACCACAGTTCGAGTCTGAATACCCTGGAATCCATGTTACCTTGGTGAATGTAGGAAGTGGAGCCGTGTCCAATGACATTCTTGCGCTTGAAAAATCTGGAAAAGTCGGAAGTATTGTAGCAGGACAGGATAATCTGGAGATCGGACAATTAATTTACAGTTCGTCTGGAAACGTATTGATGAATTTAAACAACATGACCCCAGCCATTTTGCCCTCGAGCGTGATTCCGGCAGCATCTAGCCTCATTAGCTACGAAAAGCAAGTCTTTGGTGGAATATATTTCGCGCCATTTAGGGGAAACGTGCCGATGGTATTTTACAACCAGACCGCCCTTTCGAACGCAGGTATATCTGCCCCTCCGACGACGGACGCACAGCTACTGCAAGATGCAGCAATGATAAAGAACAAAACCGGACAAAATACGATAATGATACAGGGAGCATCGACCAATGGAGGACATACCGGGTCAAGCACTGCAACTGAACTCTACCAGCTGATGGTCCAGTGGGGTGGAAATCCACTTTACCTCAATGACACCGGAGACCTGCACGCGATGCAATACCTTTACAATCTGAGCAGCTACTTCGCTCCAGCATTCTCTGGAGGATACTGGGGTTCTTACAAGGGACTAGCAGTTGGGAATTACTCGATTCTTGATTACCAATGGCCCTATATCTACAACACACTGACCACTTCACCATACAACATGACAAATTCTTCGCTCGGCGTTTATCCCGGTCCTGCAGGACCAGTAAACGGAAATCATCTATTGGGAGGAGACGTCCTCTTTATTCCTAAGGGAGCAACGCACGTGGCAAGTCTTGAAACCTTTATGCATTTCCTTTTGGGTGCACAGGCTCAGAAAGAGACACTTCTGAACCTTTCCTGGGTTGCAATAAACAGCCTAGCATACCAGAATCTTCCTGCCAAGTATTCAATAATAGATAAGGCCCTTGGAAGTGCAATCGCTTCAGGTGTATTTCTGAGAAATCCTACTCCCTGGATCACGGAATGGCAGGTAATTTTATGTAACGAAGTTTTCAACCCCGTCTTTGTACAGAAAACGTCAGGATATAGCGACTTGCCAACTCTACTCTCGAATGCACACACCGCAATGTACAACTACATCCAGTCAAATTACGGAAGCACTAATGCAACTGCGTATCAAAGCGATAGCAACTACGCGCCAATCTCCGTTTAACTTTTTTATTTTTTATTTTTTGGTTTTCTCTTGACTAAGTGGAGAGACTCTTGGACTGCTTACCTGATGATATTACCTGCGGTTATCTACGTCTTGTACCTTGCATTTTATCCTGCTGTAGACGCCGTATATCAGAGCTTTTACGCGCTTCATGGTGGCTTAACTCTATACAATTATGATTTCGTTAATTCCATCTTTGGAAAAAGCCCGATATACAACACTTTCGTAGTCACTGCTTCTGCCCTCGCACTTCAGTTTGCGGTTGCGCTGATACTGGCAAGCCTGCTGTCCAAACCTTTCAAAGGAAGGGCCGCATTTTCTGCTTTGTTCTTGATACCATTCGGTGTGGCAACGATTGTTACGGGGGTAATCTTTCACAATATTTTTTCGACATATGGAGGGTATGCAAATTCATTCCTGAGGGTCATAGGTATGCATCCAGTAAACTGGACGGGGTCTTACATTACTTCACTGTTCGTCCTGATCCTCGCAGACTCTTGGAAAAACACCCCAATAGTCACCCTAATCCTTTTGGCAGGAATGACCTCGATCTCGCCCAACTTGTACAACCAGGCCATGGTTGATGGTGCTGGGATCTTTCAGAGGTTCTTCAGGATAACTCTCCCAAATCTTAAAGGATTCATCGCAATAGCCCTCATGATAAGAGGAATAAGCGAATTCAACATATTCGCCATGGCATTGCTCCTATATCCTTATCAGCTTTTGACCACTATGACGTATTCCCTTTACGATACAGTAAACGCCCATCCGGCTTATGCGGGGGGCACAATTCTTCTTGCCTTCGTTCTTATCTTTGCTGCAATTATAATGACTTACAGAGGCAAGTATGGGAGAGGGTACTGATATGGGAAATGAATTTGAGGGGCGCTGGACAAGATACTACATCTATGCGGGAGCGGCATTCTTCTCATTCTTTGTACTTCTCCCCTTGTACGTGTTGATCATCATCGCTCTTGGTGCTCCAAACCAGACCGTCGCCGCTTATTATCCTGCGCTTCTCCCTACGAAGTTTACTCTCTCCAACTTCATAAACGCGTTTAGGGGAACAGGAATCCTGCTGGAGAGCGCATTTCTCAAGAGTCTCGAAACTGCGTTCATAGTTGCTGTAATTGCGATACTGCTGGGATATCACGCCGCTTTCGGACTCAGCAAACTTCCCTTTAAGATTAGCAGTCTCATCATAGGGGTTCTATTCTTCTCAACGATGATACCATCTATCACGATTGCGATACCAATAAGCGAAACGTTTCTCCGATTAGGTCTCTATGATTCATCCTTGGGGCTCGCCCTTGCACAGGAACTGTTAGTCCTTCCACTGACGATATTCATACTTTCTGGTACGCTGGATGCCGTTCCAAAACAGCTCGAACAGCAAGCGAGGGTGGACGGAGCTTCATTCATTCGTGCGCTATACCAAGTGATTTTTCCCCTTGCAGTGCCTGGAATTGTTTCCGCTTTTTTGCTTTCTTGGCTCATGTCGTGGGACGAATTCACATTTGCCATAATTCTTTCACCCGTGCACCCAACTCTTCCGATACTGATATACCTCGACGCATCTGCCAGGGGAAATGTGCTTACAGCGGCCTCCTTTTCTCTCCTGGTCACAATTCCTGTTATTGTGCTTACAATAATTCTCTCCAAATTCATAAGAGCTGGTTATCTGACTTCGGGAATCACGGGGTGAAACTTAGTGGACAAGAGAAGTGATAAAGTGAAATATGACTCCTTTTTCGAGAAAAGTCTAGAAAGATTGACGGAAGAGATTAATTTATTATCATCGCCAAAGGGCTACCTCTATGCAGGACTTCCAAAGTTCAAGGCACTGTTCGGAAGAGATTCTTTGATAACAGGCTGGGAACTAATTGACTGGAAAGTTGATATTGCACTATCCTCCGTCCATGAGCTTGCTAAACTTCAGGGGAGAATGACGGTTAATTCTACAGGCGAGTACCCCGGAAAGATACCGCATGAGTACTACGAATCTGATTCAGACTATTTAGCAAGAAGGAAGGAAATATCGTGGCTACCGAGGGGGCCAAATTACTTCTCGGTGGACAGTACGCCTCTGTTCGTCATTCTAGTCTCTATGCTCAATACAAGAGTCCCAGAATCGCTGTCAGATGAGATAAGAAGGGCAGCAGAAAAGGCTCTGGAATTTATCGTGCAGAATTCTAGAAATGGGAAATTGTTGGTGTACGAAAAAGACGATGCCGCTCACGGACTTAGGAGCCAATCGTGGAGAGATGGAATTGGAGATATTCTGGATGAACTAAAGCATCCGGTGGCTACCGTTGGAGCGCAAGGTTACCTGTACGCTTCCCTGCAAGCTGGGGCGGACCTGCTGAGCAAAAGCGATGACGATACTGAGAACCTCAGGGATTCCATAATGGAGTTGGAGAAAAGGATCCCCCAACAACTCGAAATAAATTTCTGGACCGAAGATGAGGCGTTCTATGCACTGGCGGTCGACGGTTTAGGCATGCCAGAAACCGCAGTCACCAGCGATCCGGGGCACCTCATATTCTCTGGGATACTCTCCAAAGAAAGAGAGAGGGAAGTGATCGACAGGTTGTTTGAGTCCGATATGCTGACCGATTATGGAATCAGAACACTCTCAACTCACGACAAGAGATTCGATCCTAGGGCTTATCAGAGGGGCGCAATATGGCCACAAGATAACTGGATAATTTTCTACGGACTAAGGATGAGAGGTTATGGGAGAGAATCCAATGAGATCAGAGAAAGACTCTTGGGGGCATACGATAAAATGGGAAGAATGCCAGAGTACTTCGGAGTAGACAAGGAAGGCATGCTGATATCGGAGAATAAGATGATAATTAGTCCATGCTATCCCCAAGCTTGGTCTACTGGAGCCATCATCAATTTTCTATTAGATCGTGCCGCATCTGGATGCAATCCTGAAATAAGTGAGGTGATTAGGAATGACTTCAAAACTTGAATTGATCAATGTTACCAAGAGCTATGGAAAGACAGAAGTGATTAGAGACATGTCACTTGCCGTTGAAACGGGAGAATTTTTCGTTGTGCTCGGACCATCTGGCACCGGTAAATCTACTCTCCTCAAGCTCATAGTAGGAATAGAACAACCAGACGATGGAAAGATTCTGATAGATGGAAAGGACGTGACTGGACTTCCCCCAAATAAGAGAAACATGGCGATGGTGTTCCAGAATTATGCTCTATATCCAAACTTGAACGTCTACCAGAATATCGCTTTTCCTCTGAAGATGCACAGAAGGAGAAACATTGACTCCAACGTACGAAGCGTAGCATCTAAGCTCAACATAGAGGACATACTTAAGAAGAAGGTCACGCAGATCAGTGGGGGTCAGCAACAGAGAGTCGCTCTGGCCAGGGCAATGGTAAGAAATCCAACCCTTTTTCTCATGGATGAGCCGCTAAGCAATCTCGATGCAAGGGTCAGGTATAGTGCCAGGAGTGAACTCAAGAAGTTACAAGAAGATTTGAACGAGACGTTCCTCTTTGTGACTCATGATCAGAAGGAGGCGGAAGCCCTCGGAGACAGAGTGGGGATACTTCACAAAGGAAGGTTTGAGCAGGTCGCCCCATACAAGGAATTGTACGAATATCCAGGCACACCCTGGATAGGTGATTTCGTGGGCGACTTTCCCATGAACTTCATTGGAAATCTTGGGTTCCGACCAGAATGGACTTCGATAGGGGAAGGAGTTTATAGTGTCACGGTTGACACTTTCGAGACAATAGGAGACATCTTCTTCCTTCACGGGACCACGGAAGATGGGACAGGTCTCATACTAAAGAGTATCAAAAAGTACGAGCCGGGAGAAATTCTGAAATTTTCGGTGACTCGTTCGAGAACCTTTCCTGAATTATAGCGGTTTGGATATGTGTGACTTCTTTATTCAAACCTGATAACTATTGACTCTAAATCTAGATGCATTCTCCGTGCTTGATGCTCACCAAATCTTATACCAAACGCGTGTCAAAGGATATGTTTAGGCTAAATCATCTTTACAGCCATAATCCACGATGGAATAGAGTGCAATTAAAACGATATCATTCCAAACCCTATGATTCAAGATATTGAGAAACGGAGTAACGAAAGGGCGTTCTCAAGTGAATGCAATCTATCATTGACTCGAACCTTCCTTGAGCTGTTTCAAGAATCTTTGGTAATTCTTGTCATCAAACTCAAAAATTACACTTCCAACATAACCACAGTCGGCACACCGATATTTTCCAGTGATGTAACCTACTTCCATATCTATGTTCTCTGAACCGCACTGAGGACATACTCGATGATTCATGACTTCATGATGAAATGCAGAACAATATATATTTCTGAATCGTCTTCCAGAAAAATTTTCTTAGTGATTCACACAAAATCGTTCCCTGACTCCAGTATGAACTGCTTTACTTTCCCTATTCCAAGATTCATCGCCTTCAGTATGTCATATTGGTCATTCACCATAAGTCTAAAATCAAACACTTCTCCTTCAATGAATTCAATGCCTTTGCTCTCGGCAAGTAAGATATAACCCATTTTTCTACCGCGATCCAGGCTATTCAAGCTTTCTTTTCCAACCCTTATCTTCTTTTTCTCTGCCGTTTTAATGAACCAGTCTTGGTTTGCATAAACGTTGCTTTCAAACGATTCCCCGCTCTCGGGTGGTTCTTTGTATGATACCGGAGGTAGGCAATCAATTGATTTCCCTCGAAAAGTTTCATCAGTCACGACGTTTACCTTGTAGAATTTTAGCGCATTTTCGTAGTATTTCAGCAGAGGAGCAAATGCTTTCTTCTTGAATGGGTCGGAAATTTCGTTGAGCTGTCCCCCTATCTTTTCTTCTCTCTCATAAATGGTGACGTTCAGACCTCTCTTTGCAGCATAAATGGCTCCCGCTAATCCCTGGATTCCCGCACCCTTTATCACCATATCTCCGCTCAGTTTCATTTCTGTTCTTCCCTCGTATCCAACATTCGGATTCACGCTGCACCTGACTTCTCCAAATGACAAATCCCTGCAACCCTGGTTGCATCTTATGCAAGGGCGCAATAAAGTGGGATTGCTTTGTATCTTGAATGAAAAGAAGGGATCCGCAAGCTGTCCCCTTCCTACAGCTACAAAATCGCAAATGGACAGAACACGTTCGACTCCTTCCAGATCGACGACAGAACCCACCAGCATAGTCGTGATTTTTGGTTTTCTCTTCAAACGTGGAAATATGTGAGTCTCCGGAGAATAGAAAGAAGCAGAAGAACCGGGTGGATAAAAGTTGCCAGCGCTGAAATGAACATAGTCAAGGCCCTTCAGCGAATCGATTATCCTGAGTCCGTATTCTTCATTCCAACCATTTGGGTCGTCTTCATACAGACTGAGTCTTATCCCCACTGGTAAATCAGTGACAGAACGCACAGCATCGATTACAGCTTGGGGGACTCTCAGTCTCTTTTCGAAAGTTCCTCCGTACCTGTCCTCCCTAACATTCAAAACTGGAGATAGAAACTGATGCATAAGATATCCATGTGCACCATGAATTTCAATACCATCAAACCTCGAATTTTTTGCTACCAGTGCGGCTTTCTCATATGCTCTTATCACTCCTTCAATGTCATCTCCTGACATCTCGTCTGGTTTTCTACCCATATAATCCACTGACGATGGAGCCATAGGCTGCCTTTGATTCTCGTCCAGCAGCGCTTTTCCCCCAGCATGAACCAGTTGCATGAAAACCCTTGCACCATAGGGGTGAATTGCCTCCGGTATTCTGCGGAGCTTGGGTATCAATAGCGGACTGAAAGCGCCGAGCTCGTTTCTAGAACCCCTAGAATTCACACTGTCAACGTATGTGTACTCCGTTATTATCAGCCCCGTCCCTCCCTTGGCCCTTTCCTCCAGATACCTGACAAGATTCTCATTGCTGGAGCCATCGGAATTGGCAAGGTTGGATATCATTGGTGCCATTACGATTCTGTTTTTGATCTCGAGATCTCCAATAAATCCAGGTTCGAATGCCTTCATCGGGTCGTCAGTCCAGTGAACTATTAAAAATATTACGAGACGATCACCACAAAGCCAGTTGGCTACTCTCGTTATGATTGTTTGTATTTAGTCGGTCTGCCGTTTGAAGCGGTTCCTGACCTCATCTCTTGCATAGTTGCTTCCCGAAATTTAACCGTTCAGCACAAAGTGAAAGGTGGAAACGAACTGTTCCACGTCATAATATCTTAAAAATCAAAATTGACTTCTATAATGAGGCCAATTCCGAAAATATCTGAAATTACCTACCGTTGGCAGAACTTGTGTTCTCCAATTCCGAGTTATAGTTGGGTGCTGTGACAATCCTGTCCTGAGATGCATCTTCGAGATTGAGCTTCTTTATCTCCTTCAGGAATACGGAAAACACTGCAAGTACGAAGAGGATCTCTCGAGCCCAATCGTCAGAAGCAACAGAGGGAATAGGAACGTTGTTATTGCAGCCCCCGTCTTTCCTGCTGCTGAAGAAATGCCTGGCATACGGCCAACTTTGCATAAGCGTACTAGCTAACGGGATGTTTCCTGACCAAACAATTTCAAATAAAAAAATAAAGAAACATGATTCTAATCCGCCTCTGCCAGGAAATCTCTAACCTCCTCGATCTCTGACTCGAAGAATTCACTACCCGTGCCTTTCGCGACGAACTTACCCTCGTAGATCAGGTTTGTATAATCCGACACCTTCCTGGTCAGATTCATATCGTGAGTTACCAGAATGACTGTGTATTTCTGCTTCAATGCTCTGATGAGATCCACTATCTTCCCCTTTGCTATTGGATCAAGTGCGCTTGTTGGTTCATCGAACATCAGTACTTTGGGTCTCAGGACTAGTGCCCTTGCTATGCAGAGTCTCTGCTGTTGCCCCCCAGATAGAGAAGTTCCTCCCTGTTTCAGGTTCCCGCCCAGCTCTTCAATGAGATCAGCGTCCTCAAGGGCCTGGTTTATCATCTTGTCCATTTCATCCTTCTTCAACTTTTTTCCCTGAATTCTCAAACCGAAAGCAACATTATCATATACAGACATTGGGAAAGGATTGGGTTTCTGAAAGACAAGTCCAACCTCCCTCCTCAGCTCAACGGGATCAATGTCCACGATGTTTCTCTTCTCAAATATAACATCACCAGAAACATCCATACTCGGATCCATATCCAGTAGTCTGTTCAGCGACCTAAGTAGGGTACTCTTCCCGCTTCCTGATGGTCCCACTATGGTGTTCACACTGTTCTTGAAAATGTTGAGATCTACTCCATCTAGTATCACCTTGTTCTTTGTCTCAACTTTCAGTTCCTTAATCTCAATTATTTTTTCGACCTTTTCTTCCATATCTATTGCCTCCTTCCAATATACTTTGAAATCGCAATCATGCCAGTCACACTGAGTATCAGAATCATTGCAGAAACAAAGGCAAGATAATGCGAGTAGGTTGTCGGGTAATTGATGCCGTTCCAGACTACGTAGGTGAGATACCCCACTCCCGAATGCAGGAAACCTGTGGCATAGTTGTTGTTCCACCCTGCGGAGTAGAGAAGTTGTGCTGTCTCTCCTGCCGCGATACTCACTGCCAGGAGTATCCCAGAGAGCATCCCTACCTTTGCCTGGGGCAGATATATTCTGGAAGCGACGCTGATGTCATCAGCGCCTAAGGCGTAAGCGTTTTCGATCTGCTCTTTTGGGATGTTCCTAAAGGAAATTTCTATTATCCTCATCAGATACGGTAGCATCATGACAGCGAGTGCTAGACCCCCCGCTATCAGTGAATATCCCATATCCAATCTCTGTACCAGAACGATGAATGCAAACAGTCCTATTACTATGGATGGAACGCTCGTGAGCACATCCGTGAAGAGACGTGCTACCAGTGAGAGTGTTCCGTTGGACCTTCCGTTCACAACGTAGAGAGCTCCCAAGACACTGGGGGGGAGTGAAAAAAGGAGTCCCATACCGACGAGCTCCCAGGTACCGACAATTGCGTTCAGAATTCCGCCCGTTGCTGTATTACCTGGAGTAATCAACATAGTCAGCGTTATGTGAGATGCACCGGAATCAAGTATGTAGATGAAGATGGATAGAAGGATTACCACCATCATTCCAAGGACCACGTAACTTAGCCCGTTTGCTATGGTATCCTTCAACTTTCTTGACCCCACGTTTTTCCATTGTATTTCCTGCCTGTTACCAGTATAGGAACTAGTCACCCTCGTACCCCCTTAGTGATCCTCTTCCTGCTATCTTTCTACCTATCAAACTCACTGTGAGTGAGATCGCCATAAGCACGACTCCAAGTGCTGCAAGAGCGGCTAAATTCATCCTCGTCGAATCGGTAAGTGCGCTGTCAAGTAGTGAAGCTATTGCTGCTGCCATAGTGTTGGTTGCAGAATAGAAACTCGCGGGAAGGATGTTCGTCACTGCTCCACTGACCATCAGTACAGCCATAGTTTCTCCAAGCGCCCTCCCCAAACCAAGAAGGGTACCTCCCACTGTTGAGGCTCTGGAGTAGCTTGTCGTTAGATACTTTCCGACCTCCCATTTAGTCGCTCCCAGGGAAAAAAGGCCCTCCTTCACCTCCTTTGGTACGGAATCAAAAGAGTTGACAATGACTGAAGTTACAATGGGTATGATCATGAAACTCAGAATTATCCCTGAGGCTATCAATCCAGCTCCGCTGTATATTTCCCCCTTCAGACCTGGGACGAAGGAAAGGTGCTGAGCCATCCACGGCTCTACGCTTCTGAACAGGATCGGTTCGAGTACGATTATTCCCCACAGCCCGTAGACAACGCTTGGAATCCCTGCGAACAGTTCGATCATAGATACCGTGAATTTCTTGATTCCGGCTGGAAGATAGAGCTCGACGTTCAAGGTTATCAGGAAGCTGATTGGAAATGCGATGAGAATTGCAAGGGCAGATGTGCTGAGTGTGCCCAGCAGGAATAGATCGAGTCCAAATTGAGCACCTGGAGGAGCCAAGATTCCGTGAACAATGATCGGTTGCTGGTACTGAAATCCTGGGTTCCAAAGGTAGGTCGTAAAGAAAGAAAGACCGCTGAACTTCCATAATGGTAATGATTCTTGGAAAACAAAGACAAAAATAGAAATCAGGGCCACCGCTGGCACGATGGCCATCAAGAAAGTTAAAAAATTAAAGATTCTGTTTGTGGCTTTCATCTCTTCCTAACCAGTAATCTTGTTGACAAGCGGATAAACGATCTGTGTCACTACAGATGAAGGCAGGGCAACAAGGTTAAACCCGCTGAGGTAGTTTGCTGCAGCTCCTCCGTTCCCACTCACTGCGAATTTTATGAAGGCTTGCAAAGCGGATGCAATTGCCGGACTTGTCTGATTGGTCTTCACGATTATGTACTCCATGTCAGCAATTGGATAGGAATCGTTTCCGGGAGCATATTGCAGTCTTACCGTCCCATTGGCAGGTATCTCCGAGAGATAGTGCGATGCTGCATTAGAGACATTCTGAACCGTAGGACCTACAAACTGTCCATTCTGATCTTCGAGATTTGCGACTCCGAATCCTGCGGAATGAACCTGTGGTTCATAAGTTGCGGCAATATATCCTATCGAGTATGGAGTTGATGTCATTGTGCTTATGATGCCAGCATTCTGAGCTCCAGTCTGTGCTGCTGCTACGGATGGCCAGTTCACTGCCGTTCCATAAGAAACGCTCTTTGCCCATGTACTGTTGGATAGGCTAAGGAACGATGTGAACATGAATGTATCCCCACTACCATCTGACCTGTGCACAGGTATGATCGTATGATTGGGTAGTGTCACACCGGGATTGAGTGCTGCAATGGCAGGGCTGTCCCAATTCGTTATCGTACCCATGAAGATGCCGGCTATCACGTCACCATTAAGCTTGAGTGTGGTGGTCACTCCGGGTATGTTGTATGCTATGTACTGGTAGGAAATCGCAATTGGAATGTTCTCGACGTAGGGATACTTGCTTGCAATACTGTAAGGCATGTATGCATCGGATGCACCTATAACCACTGTCCCTGCAATGGCACTGGAAATTCCAGTCCCGCTCCCTGTAGAAAGGGTTGTTATCGTCGAATTGGTGTAGTTCTTTGCCCACGAATTGAAGACCGGGTAGAGCAAGCTCGACCCAGACTCTGATAACGTAACAAGTGTAGTTCCAGATACAGCAGTTGATATTTGGTTTATCAAAGGATTGATGATCTTCTGAACGACATTAGATGGAAGGGCTACAAGATTGAAGACTGACAGGTATTTATCGGCCGATCCTCCGTCCGGACTCACTGCCCATGTTATGAACGACTTCAGTGCACTTGCAATAGATGCACTCGTCTGGTTCTGCTTTACTATTATGTACTCCATATCTGCTATCGGATATGAGTTGCTCCCTGGAGCGTACTGTAGTGCTACCGTCCCATTTGCGGGAATCTCGGTAAGATATTGCGAAGCAGCAGTTGAAACGTTAGCAACCGTAGGTGCAACGAATTGACCAACCTGATTTTCCAGGAGTGCCACACCGAATTTAGCTGACTGTACTTGGGCCTGGTATGTTGCGGCAATATATCCTATAGAGTATGGAGTTGATGTCATTGTGCTTATGATGCCAGCATTCTGAGCTCCAGTCTGTGCTGCTGCTACGGATGGCCAGTTCACGGTAGTTGCTGCTCCGACCTGCTTGGCCCAAGTAGCATTTGATTTACTCAGGAAGGATGTGAACATGAAGGTGTCTCCGCTTCCGTCAGATCTGTGCACAGGTATGATCGTATGGTTTGGAAGAGCCACGCCAGGGTTAAGGGCTGCAATGGCAGGGCTGTCCCAATTCGTTATCGTACCCATGAAGATTCCTGCAATTATGCTTCCGTTCAGTTTCAAGGTCGCACTCACTCCGGGGATGTTATATGCTATGTATTGGTATGAGATCATTATGGGAATGTTCATCACGAACGGATACTTCTGAGCATCACTGTAAGGCATGTATGCATCAGATGCACCTATAACCACTGTCCCTGTAATGGCACTGGAAATTCCAGTCCCGCTACCAGTTGAAAGCGTTGTAATCGTAGCATTGGTATAGTTACTTGCCCAGGAGTTGAAAACTGGATACAAAAGAGATGATCCAGACTCTGAGAGGGTAACCTTTGCTGGCTTTGGGTTGTTATTCCCCGAAAGGACTACCGCTGCTAACGCTCCAACGACAACTATCACGATAACTGCTACTGCAATTATTGCTATCGTTGACCTATTCATATACTCTCAAATCTGAGAATTTTCTCCCATACTTATCTTAATTCAAATGTGTATCATAGGTGTTCATAAGCGTAAGTAGCAGCACTTACAATACATAGTAGACATTATTCTCTATACTGCCACTTATATAGTGTCCGTAAAAAATAATTTCGGAAACATGCCGTGTAAAACGGATAGAATTAGAGATTTATCTACGATTTTGGGGGATGGTGGGACTTCAGACGAGCCTAACCATATTTATACGATAACCTGGTGAGCCTAGGATAATCCACGCACGGCAGGTCATTCATTAAATACAGCAACATTCTCGGAAAAGAGTAAATATGTTATTTGTTGGATTGCTGATGGATATTAGAAAACGAAGAATGGTTCAGTTGACAACTATATTCGTTGCTCTAGAGACAGCATTTATGTACTATGTCATAGGGCTATTCTATCTCAGTAGAATACCGGGTACCCCATTCCAATACTTTCGAGGTCTTGGTTACGTCAGCAAACCTTCTTCCCTGTTTACTGGGATGTCAACTATCAGAACTTTCCCGGTAACCATATAATTTCACACCAACAAGTGGGTGCGGCACTTGTCCAGTTTCAAAATGGGGAACATTTCATTCTGGGATTCTGGTATGGCCTATTAATTGCAGCTACAATAACTGCTGTTGTATATATCTTTGAACTCAAGAATTTTGATAAGACGAAACCAAAAGCACTCACTCAGGCTGTCTGAGTAAATTCTCTCGTAAAATTCTAAAAGGACAGGATGACCAACAAGTGTCCAAGAAAATAAAAGCAAAAAATTAGACAAGGTTCAGTTTTGAGAGTGGGTCGCTTGTTGCTTTAATTACGCAGAGTTTGTAACTATTAAAACTCCCTAGAAATTTGAGTCATTACACTGCAAAATCTGCTCACCGTCATATTGGGTAGTGATGAAGTTGTCGATGATATTCTGATCTGATCCGGACGTTTGATTCATTCTGACCTAGAGAGCCTTAAGAAGTAACTATGCTTTCTCACAGAATAGGAATTTGGAAGATAGTGAACGATTCAATAAAAATAGAGATCAGTTGAGGACCTCAGATCGCAAATCCGGAAACGTATAAAAATTAGCCAATTTCCATAATTTTAAAGCCGTTAGTCGAGAAGAAAATTCTGCCATGATTCTTCGGGGTAACGGGCCCGCCGGGATTTGAACCCGGGTCGTCGGCTTCGAAGGCCAAAAGGATGATCCAAACTACCCCACGGGCCCGAGACATGATAGCTTTGTGTGTATAAAGTATGACTTTCAACTCCTCATAAAATTCATAGCAATACACCCAGACAAGATTTTGGCCTGGCCCGAGCTGCTCAGATATATAATTAGGGAAAGAGACTATGAGACAGCGACAAAGTTTTTCAATAAGCTGCCGTGGAATAATGGCCAGTGACAAACTCCAAATTATTAACTACCAAGAGGCTAGTGAAACTAACTGATGATTCTGGAATCACCGGCACGGTCAGTGACATCATGCTTGTTTGGATCATGAATACTTATACATAGTCTGGAACATTATTAGTTGGGAATGGACAAGATAAAAGTATGCGTAGCTGGAGCAACAGGTTGGGTCGGTAGATCGCTCATACCGGCCATTCACAGTTCCGGAGATATGTCTCTAGTGGGCGCAGTTTCTCGTTCCTCGTGCGGAAAAAGTGTCGAGACGGTGCTGGGTATTAAGGGTCTCTCAGTAGAGATAAAACCCACTGTGAAGAGTGCTTTGGAGCAACGTACAGATGTACTCGTAGATTATACTTCTCCAGATTCAATAAAGTCGAACGTTTTAACCGCAATAAGGAAAGGCGTCAATGTAGTGGTAGGGACTTCTGGTCTGACAGACGTCGATTATGAGAAAATTGAGAGGGAAGCTTCTAAACAAGAAGTCGGGGTTATTGCAGCGGGAAATTTTGCAATCTCTGCTGCACTCTTGTTGCATTTTTCAGAACTGGCGGCGAAGTACATGCCGTCGTGGGAAATAATTGATTTTGCTTCCTCTAAGAAGATAGATGCTCCAAGCGGAATGACGAGAGAGCTAGCGTTTCGTTTATCTAAAGTGAAAAGACCGGAAAGCGAAATTCCGGTTGATAGTGTTAGAGGAATAAAGGAGGCCAGAGGGGCGAATATTAACCATACACAGGTTCATTCCATTCGCCTTCCCGGTACAGTAATTGGAGCCGAAGTACTATTCGGAAAACCAGACGAGAAACTCAGTATAAGATATGATGCTGGAACCAGCGCAATGCCATACATTGAAGGAACATTACTTGCTGTGCGCAGAGTTAGAGAAATTAAAGGTCTCAGGCGGGGGCTTGATACCATCCTTGATCTCTAGTCTCTAGGTCATATGTTTTTCGATTTAGAACGTTGTGCAAACTGTGAAAACAGTTCACAAGCGCTGTCAGATTAACGTTCTTATCCCTCAACAATTTCGCAGTTAGGTTTTTATTTCCATACTTATGGAGGATTCAGCGAGCGTGGTGTAGCCTGGTAACACGTGAGCTTGCCAAGCTCATGCCTCGGGTCCAAATCCCGGCGCTCGCATGGTAAGAATAGTTAATGACATTTCAGTATTTTGAAGACAACTTGATTAATCCTTGGATAGGATTCAAAACCTATACTGATTGGTTTAGGACTTGGAGCAATGTGCTTGAAATTAACATCAAGGAACAGAATTTTAAGTGAGGTTGTCTCGCTCGAGACAAAGGAAGGGTTTATGCCTTATTTTCTCTACTCAATTCTATGAAATGGGTAACCAGAGAAAAGGCAAAAGTAGATAGGATAGCCTGTCCGTGGCTCATATCAAGATTTGTAGACAAAACCCCTGAATTTCTCTTCGTGGCAAAGGAAAAAGTTATGGAGGTTGCCAAGTCAGAAAAAGCCATTCCTTTCGATGCTCCTGGAGCAGAGCTCTTCCACTACAGAGAAAATGGGAAGGAATATGTAAGTTTTGACTCAATAATTAAGAAATACAATCTCAAAGATCCTGCCCTGCTCGAGTTCGCAAGAATAGTGAGGGGAGCGGACGCTCACATCCCGGATGCGCCTCCCGAGTCGACTGGTCTAGAGGCTGCTGCCCTTGGATTCAGGGAGATGGCAAAGGATGACCACGAGAATATGAAACTTCAGTTTCCATTCTATGACGCAATGTATACCTACGTGAAGGGAAGGATGGAAGGGAAGATTAAACTGGAACACGCAAAGAAGTGATACCGGGATACATTACATATTGGGAAGGGAAATAATTGCTACAGTTTCTAAAGAAAATAGGACTACCACCTGAGAAGAATTGCTCTTTTGATCACGGAGATGTCGATCAAACCACGGGCAGAGTCTACGTTGCACATACAAGCTCCGGAACCGTTGAAGTGGTTGATGGTCAACAGGAGCGTTGGATAAAAAATATACCCGACTGTGCGGGAGGAAGTGGAGTGATTTTCGACACTATCAATAACAGAATATTTGCAGCATCTAGATCTGCGGGGCATATTCTGTCAATAGAGGGGAGCTCAACCGATGTCGTACTAAAGTTTAAAACTGGGAAGAAGCCCAATGGACTCGCCGTAGACGGAGAAAGAGGAATTTTGATGACGGCCGATGTAGGAGATAACTATGCAAGGTTTCATTCCCAGAATACGGGAGAGGTTTTGGCTTCAGTGAGGCTAAGCGGGAGACCTAGATGGAGCACATACAGGAAAGCAAGCGACCAGTATCTCATCAACATAATGGAGCCATCTGGCGTTGAGTTCATTTCGGGAAAGAATTTCAGTCGAACCGGATTCTATCCTATCGATCAAAAGGGACCACACGGACTGGTGATAGCTGGAAGCTTCGCTTATGTTGCGAGTGACGACGCTACCCTTTCAAAATTCAATATCGATTCGAAGGGACTAGCGGGCAGGGCTGCTCTGGCAGGACCACCTGATGTCCTCTGGCACAACGAGAAGCAGAACCTGGTTTACTGCAGCATCGGAGATCCTGGAGTCGTACAGGTAATTGATGGAAAAACTCTGGAGATTGTTCAGGAGGTAAAAACAGAACATGATAGCCATACTCTAACTTTTGACGAGAAACGTCAAAAGCTCTACACTTTCCAACCCGAAAGCCATTCAGTTGGAGTCTACCAAGCCTAATTGATGTTAAAGTGCTGATAGGTGCATAGCATCTCTCCATTTGACTTTCCGTGGTCCCGTTGGAATGATATCTTTAAAGTCGTATGATTCCGTCGACCTGTCCCGCAAAGACCTGTTCATTATTCTGGTTGATTCCGTTCATACTTATTCTCAGCCTCATCAACCTTTCTTCCTTGTCCACCTTGATGATCTCCGACTCACAGCTTATCAAGTCTCCGACGTAAACTGGTTTTATGAAATGAAACGAGAAATCTCTTGCGATGAAGTTCAGTTCTCCACCCATCTTTGTTGGAATTGTCGCGGTCAAAAGTCCCTGAACCATAATTCTACCCAGACTGTCAGGTTGAATGTGGTGTATGCCCTTATCGCCGGATAATTCACCGAATGAAATTACATCCTCCATCGTAAATGATCTGCTATACGTAGATTTCTGCCCAACTTTGATTTCCATTACAAATATCATAATTTCGAACCACTATTACATCTTGTCGAAATCTGTTTATTCAGTGGCATTCCACCTAATTGTTTCACATATGCTACTTTGGTACAGCTAGCGTTCCACTTTCGAAAAATGACATAGAATTGGAAAATGTACCAGTCTCATTAAATACAAATTATATTAGTTTCAAGCATGGTTCAGCCCATTCAAGCTGAATATGATACCTCTCGAGATCCGGCAAAGAAAAAGTTGCTTACCGTCTCGATTGTAATTGTAGCAGTGATGTTGACCTCTTCCTTGCTGTCCTCCGACATTTCCTCTTGATGCAGTTGAACTGCTCTTAAAAGTTTAAGTTATTTGCAAAACAAAATTAATCACTGTCGTACTGACCTGTATCATTGGACGTACTGGCTGTAAATGGAGGGGTACGTTTTCAATAGATACAGGTTGATTTCCAAGACATTGACATATGGCGTTCCAAAGAAGAAGAGCGTGTAGTGCTTGTACTTCAGCAGTGTAGCATTAAGCACTGACTCGGAGATACCGGTGGCATTGTGTATCCTCGGTACCTGACTCATTGCGTCTTTCAACGTTATATCCGGATCTACCCCTGAAGCGGAGTTGTTTCTGGGATGGAAGAACGCTGGGACGGTGAAATTCTGTGCTATGAGTTCTGAACCAATTGACTTTCCATCGTAATAAACCTGTGAACCGTTCGACTGCCACGGAAGTGCTACCTGACCTATTCCAGTCATGACTATAGGAAATACGAGACCACATATCAGCAACGATATGAGGGCGAGTCTCACATTTGTGGACAGGCTCTTTACTCCTTTCATATCGTCACCCTGAGAACAGTTATGAGAATCGCAATGAGTTTAATTCCGATGAACGGGAGCACTATTCCACCAAGTCCATAGATAGTCACATTCTTCAGGAAAATCTTCATCGTGCTGGACGGTTTGAACGTATTCCCCCTCAGTGCAAGGGGAATCAGGGCTGGTATGATTATGGCATTGAATATGAGGGCGGAAATGACCGCGAGGTGTGGGGTGAGGTGCATCAGGTTGAGCGCACCCAGTTCTGGCAGTGCTGCGAACATTATTGGCACTATAACGAAATACTTCGCTATGTCATTTGCTATGCTGAAAGTTGTGACCGTCCCTCTAGTCATCAGAATCTGTTTACCGAGCATGATCACGTCTATTATCTTAGAAGGATTTGACTCGAGATCTACCATGTTGGCTGCCTCCTTTGCAGGCTCTGTACCTGACGCCATGGCCAATCCAACATCTGCTGCTGAGAGTGCGGGAGCATCGTTCGTCCCGTCTCCAATCATCGATACAATCTTTCCTCTCTTCTGTTCTTCCTTGACAAATTCGTACTTTGTTTCTGGCCTTGCCTTGGCTATATAGTCATCTATTCCTACGTCCTTCGATATGAAACCAGCGGTTATCGGCTGGTCCCCTGTCACCATGACCACCTCGATATCCATTTCCTTGAGGGCCTTTATCTTCTCCCTGACTCCAGGTTTGACCTCATCTTTCAACTTTATGAACCCGATGACATCTCCTGTCTCTGCAACTGCCATAACCGTTGCACCGTCTTCGGATATCTTTTCCAGCATCTCGTCATATCCTGGTGGTTTAATCTTCACGTAATCTATTATAGCATCTGGGGCTCCCTTCACTATCTCCAGTGCCTGTTGCGGTTCGTCTCCCGATGCGAACTTTCTTCTGATCCTCTTCCTCTGGAGTATCCCCCTTCCCCCTTTTGGGAGTTGAAATTCGTTAGTATCGGTCATCTTCACGCTGCTTCTCCGGGTAGCAGCGCTGAATTCCTCGAATTCTGACCGCTCTATGGATCCAAATTGATGGGGCACGAAGCCTAGGTTGTATGCGAGTTCGACTATGCTCTTGCCTTCTGGAGTATCATCTTCCCATGATGAAAGAAGCGCCGCTTCACCGACTTCCCTCTCCGTGTGGTTTCCTGCAGGCACGAACATTACAGCTTTCCTCATACCTTTTGTTATCGTTCCGGTCTTGTCCAGTAGAAGTGCATCTGTGTCTCCTGAAGCCTCTATTGCCTTCCCAGATTTTGCGATAATTCTCTTGACAGACATTCTGTTAATTCCTGAAATTCCTATTGCCGGTAGAAGTGCTCCTATTGTCGTAGGAAGCAGGCAGACGTAGAGGGCGATGACAACGGCGAGGTCTATGCCAAGTTTCAGCTCCACTCCGAGGAAGAGCAAAGTCACAACGATTATAGTAAATATGGCCGAGAATCCGGCAATGAGAATTGTAAGCGCAATCTCGTTCGGTGTCTTTGGTCTGGAAGAAGATTCCACAAGACCGATAAGTTTACTGACATAAGTTTCGTTAGGATTTGTCGACACTCTGGCTACCAGACTGTCCGTTGCAACCAGTGAACCACCGAGAAGGGTGGAACCCACCGATTTCCTCACGTCTGCCGATTCGCCTGTCAGTAGAGATTCATCAACCATCGCAATGCCCTCGAGAACCTCCGAGTCTATCGGTACCTTGTCACCATGGTCCACCAGGATCAGGTCTCCCTTCCGAAGATCGTCCGAATGAACCGTTTCAAAATTGCTTCTGTTTGACGACAGCAGCCTCTTTGCAGTCATCTGTTCCTTCATCTTTCTGAGACTGGATGCAGTGTTTCTGATCTGAGCTTCAGCTATTGAATCTGAAAGTGTGCTGAACCACACCGTTATTATAAGTATCAGGGCGACTTCAGAATAGAACAGCTGCTCCCGACCGCTTGAGACTATAGGGATGAGAGTGGGGTCTATTGCCATCAGTAGAACTATGAAGAACATGAGTTCAGTGATGAACATTACGACGTTTGACTTCAGTACCCACGGGTTCAGCCTCTTCAGTGAGTCGATTATTATCGAGGACCAGTGCAATTTGTTCTCAACAATCACGTTCGTATCAGAGGGCAAAGATGACACCCCCGAAACTGGTCTTGAAACCCTCAAGGAATTGAAGGATCGGTCCGAGTACTAGGAACGGGAAAAATGTGAGAACGGTCAGGATGAAAATGCTGACCACAAGAATGACGACAAAACTTATGTTGCCGGTCTTTAGGCCCTGACTTGGCGTTCTCTTCCTCACGGCGACGCTGTCTGCAATTGCTAACATGAACAGCATCGGAAGGTATCTTCCGAGCCACATTACGATCCCCGTCGTCACGTTGAAAAATACTGTGTTTCCGGATGCTCCGAGGAAGTCGGATCCATTGTTGGCAGCTGAAGACGTGAACTCATAAAATATCTGAGTAAAACCTATGGAGTTTGCCGCCAGCCCGACCGCCTTTTCTGCTCCTATTGCAAAAGCAAGGACAGTAGGCACAAGGATGATTATTGGGTGAGTTAGAAATGCCATTACTGCAAGCTTCACATCCCTCCCCTCAATCTTGATGCCCAGATACTCTGGAGTTCTACCTGCCATCAGACCAACTAGGAAGATGGTAACAATGACGTACATTATCAGATACATTGCTCCGATCCCGTCTCCTCCTGGAGCTCCCTGTATGAGCATACCTATGAATCCGGCAAGGATGACAACTGGATTGAATGCCGCCAGAGATGCGTTGACCGAACCCGTAGTGAAGGCAGTTGTCGTGACCGTCCAGAACACCGAGGCAGCTCCTCCATACCCGACCTCCAAACCCCTCCCAATGTGAACCATTGGAAGAAAAGCAATAACCAAATCAATTCCATAGATGGCGTATGCCGCAAGGAATAGCGTCCTTCCTTCCCTGTTGTCCCCTACCATTCGCCCGAACATGAACAGAGTTGCAGTGGGGATGAACATCATCATCCCCAATTCCAAGAAATCGGTTACCTGACTTGGGTTCTGGAGGGGATAAGCTGAGTTGGCGCCGAAGTACCCTCCACCGTTTGTTCCAAGCTGCATTATGGAGACGAGGGATGCGATCGGTCCCCTATAGAGTGTCTCGTAAGCATCCTTCTGGAGCGTTGGAATTAATGTGTAACCACCCAAGCTCTGCGGAATGCCAAGTGCTATCAGGACCAAGGTGGTAATGAATGTGAGCGGCAATAGTACCCTAGTGAGTGACCTGACGTAGTCGAAGTAGAAATTACCTATCGTTCTTGCTTTGCCGGCAAATCCTCGCAAGATCGCTACTCCAACAGCCAATCCTGTTGCTGCTGAGGTAAACTGAAGGAACTGAATCGCGGACATCTGGCTCAGATATGAGAGCGTCGTCTCGCCGTTATAGTGTTGCAAGTTTGTATTTGAGGAGAAAGAGAGAACTGTATTGAACGCCAGGGACCAAGACATACCCTGGTAGTGCATTGGATTGAGTGGGAGATTAGCCTGAAACATCAGTATGAAGAGAGCGATTACCGCCTGTGCTACGTTCAGGTAGAAAAGGGCCTTGAAATATTCCTTCCAACCCATGTTCTTGGTACTTTCGATTCCCGACAGAGTATATATGAAATTCTCTATCGGCTTGAAAAACTTGTCGAGCCTGCTCTTGCCGCCCGTGAATACTGTGAAGAGGTATTTCGAAAAGAACCAAGAGAATACTATGACTACACCCCAAACGACTGCAACGACGAACAGGTCTTCGATTGAGAGCATGATGACACCTACAGGCTGGACATCCAGAGCACCCACATACCTAAAGTGATGGCCATAACGATCTCAACGCATCCAACAATTAAAATATTTCAATATCCAATTATTCCGGGACTTCAAGCGTGTGATTACGGTGCGATTTCAGCACTATTGAAGTAACTGTGCTCTTTATCCCACCTATCTTCATTATTCTGTTCTTGAGCAAATCCCTGAATTCTTCTATGCTAGCCACATCCACTAATACTATAACGTCAAACTCACCTGTTACCTCGTATATCTGGACAGCGTTCTTTATTTCTTTTAGGGAAGATATCACCTCGTCCATTCTCTGGGAATCCACGAATAAGTCCACGAATGCAAGTACTCTGTCTGCCAAATTTTCACTACCTATAGGCTTCTCCCCCCATCAGGAAAGGCTATAAAAATATTAGTCAGGCCTTATATGCCGACTGCTCTTTTAAAGTCCACTTAACCCTTGTTCAGGAACACTGTGAGGTTATCTCCATCCTGTACCCTGTGCTGCAAACCCACGCGCTGATTGGGGAATCTCACGGATTTGCCCGTAATGGTGGCGAATTTGAATTTTTCGACGAATTCTGTGTGAACAGCCTTGCAAACGTCTTCGACCGTGCTTCCCTCTCTCACCACCATCGGTTCCTTATCTGCAGGCGCATTCCAGGGTATGAGATGCACCCTGATCATCCTGACCTTCCCGGCTATCTTCTCCTTCAGCAAATCTATGTTCCTTTTTTTCGTAACGGAGGTTGGGATGGGGTTGAAGGATTCTAGGAACTCATACGCCTTCTGGAATTCTGGAGTGTCTGCCTTGTTCAGGATGAAAATCGCAGGGAGGTACACCCTGTTTCCAAGCAGACCATCTATGAAAACATCCGGAGTCATGGATTGTCTCAGTATTATGTCTGCGTTTATTATCCCGAACTCCCTGCTAATAGATTCTAGAAGCTCAATATCGAATTCGGATTTTCCCACTTTGGTAATGTTCAGCCCTCCTTTGTCTTTGAGCAGTATGGACATCTTCGGAGGCTTCTGGTTGATCCGAATACCTTCTCTCTGCAGCTCCTTGATGATGTAAGACGGATCGTACTTGAAAGGATCAAGGACGACCACGATCAGATCCACATTCCTCAGGACTGAAATGACCTCCTTCCCCCTTCCTCTACCTTCGTGCGCACCTTCGATGACCCCCGGCAGGTCAAGTATCCTGAACTTCATGTCCCTGTATTCCATCACGCCTGGAACTATGGAGAGCGTGGTGAAATCGAAAGCTCCGACCCTGCTCTCTGCGTTTGTGATCGCGTTCAGAATGCTGCTCTTACCTACCGAAGGCGGACCCAGCAGACCGATGCTAGGATAGATTCCTTTCTTTATGAAAAAACCCGTTCCTGCTCCCTTCTTGGATCTTTCTTCTCTTACTTTTTCGAGCCTAGCTATCTTTGCCTTGATCCTCCCGATGTGGTGTTCCGTAGCTTTGTTGTACTGTGTCTTCTTTATCTCTGCTTCGAGTTCCTTGATCTCATCGTCAATAGCGGGCATCTACGGTGACCTTCACCAAGCTCAAGACTTCGAAATCGTAGTCCAATTCGTTCACAATCCGGAAGGAGAGTCCTTCGAACTGTCCCTTTTCTGTTTGAGATAATGAGGACTCAATATAAAAAGCGTAGTCGGAATATTCACTGAATTTTTTCAAGAATTCCAAGGTCAATTCATTTCCTTTGGTACCACCCGTCCAGGTTGGGTCGTCAGGAACTTCTGAGGGGAGATAGGGAGGATTGAAAACGCACCAGTCGAATTTTCCCCTTATTCCATCGAACATATTTGTCCTGACAACATTCACCGAGAGACCGCTCTTAATTGCGTTATTTCTCGCACACCTTGTTGCCTTTTCAGATATGTCCACAAGGGTGACGACTGACCCACTTTTGGCATAGCTCAGCCCTATGATACCCGTTCCACAACCAATCTCCAGTATCCTGCCCTTTATTTCTTCGATGCCCAATAAGAGATAGGAGTCGTCCTCCGGTTCGTAAACTCCAGCGCACTTCTCTATTCTCATAGGTTTAGTGCTTCTTCAATGTTAGAAATCTCAACTGTAGTGCTGTCTTCTCCTATCAGTGCACCTTTGCTGTTTGAAACGACGGAAGCCCCGATGTACAGACTGCCGAAGTTAGCGGTTCCTACCCTTCCCTTCACACCGAATATCTTGCCGAGTTCATCAATCTCATCATCTGTCATATTAGGAGGTATGACTAGTCCTGATGATGTGATAAGCCCGCTGGACCCAACCGTCCTGACTTCCTTGAATTTCCCCTTAACAACTTCCACTCCTAGAACCTCTCCAATTGTCCTGACCGACTCATCGCTGAACTCTTCGTGGATGAGGGCGGCCTTGTTGTTAGCAAGAATGTTGTTACCCACAGCATTCAGGTTGTCTTTCAGGACCGCATAGTTGACGCCCTTTGGGATGTTCTTGAGCTCCTCTTCTGATACTATATTGCCGAAAATCATTCCGTTAGAGTTCATGACGGCCATCGAACCGAGAAGATTCGAGCCACCGATGGTCATCTCAATAGGCTCTGTTTTGAGATAGTGTGAAGCCATGCTCTTGAAATCTCTATCGGAGTTCCTTGGCACCAGTGTATAGTCTTCACAGGTCCTGAGATAGACTCCCAAAAAAGGAGAATTGAATATCCTTGTAACCTGTATCATGCCTGATCTGGAAGAAGTACCTCAGCTGAATTGTCCTCTTCCAGTTTCAATATCTTCACTCTCAGTTTCCTTGGAGGTTTTTCGATTCCCCTCTTCCAGATGAACTTGTTGACTGAATCGTCAATCCAAACATTATCTGAAGGAACCTTCATGAAGCGTGCCACTTTCGCCCTTAGCAGCGATACCGCCGCAGAACTCCTTCTCTTCCTTGAAACGTAAACTACTTCCCTCAGTGATATTGTCATCTCAACTTCTTTCTCTGCCATTCATCTCACTCCTTCAGCTTGTTCCTTCTCCACGTCCTCCTCTTCGGATTGGTGGTAACTCTCCTGTTTGTCTTCATCATAACCCAGGCAGGAACCCTGGAATTCTCGTTCACTTTTGCCATCAGTCTCTTCTTCGTCGCAACATGCTTGTTTCTTGCCAAATTTGTTCATCTCCTCTCTATTTTTGTCTCTCTCTTTTCTGATAATCTTGCCAAGAGGGATTTCACCTCTGCGTCTGTGATCAGCCTGTTCAGGCGACCCGACTGGGCAAGCATTATTATTTGATTTTCCACGTTTTCGACCAGTTCTGGTTTCACGAGCCTGACGTTGGTCAATCTCTCGTAAGCATCTGGAGTCACGAATCTCTTTATGACGTCCTGTCTCTCTTTCTCAGCCGCCCTTCGTTGGGTTGCTTCTCTCTCTTGAGCATCCTGGCTAGCGGCTGCCTGGCTCTGGAGGTCCATCATCCTTCTTCTCTTGATCTCTTCTAGTTCTCTATCATCGGTCAATTCTTTCAACCCTCAGATGTATTTCTCAATTGCGGGAACCTTTTCCTTCAATGCCGCTGAAGCGTTCTTTGCTGCAGAATTGAGCAGTTTAGTTCCCGAGGAAGAAACAGATCTCCCTTTCTTGCTTTTCAGCACATACCCCAGTTTTTCAAGGTCCTGTAGTGCAGACCTCAATACCTTTCTTGATCCCTTTCCGGCGTGGTGTGCCTTGGAACCTCTGTCCACCTTTCCTCCGTATTGAGAGGCGAGCTTCTCTATCCCTATGGGTGAGTTCGTCGCAACCTTTCTGAGAACTGATGCGACTCTGATATAGTACCAGTCAGCTTCGTTCGGTCCCCGCTCCTTGTGCTGGCCGGTCTTCACTTCTTTTGCCCACTTTGGCTCTTGAATTTCCTCTGATAGCTTGTTAGAAATCTCCCTTATCAACATCTCTGGTGGTATATCCTTGAAATTGACCATTGCTACATCCTTCCTTAACCGTATAAAGAAGATATATTTAAAATTCCTCGCAAATTATCTCAGTCTCACGGTTTCCAAATTATAGGGAGCATAGCTTTCCACTCCGAATTTCAGAGAAAGTGCCCGCGAGAACTCCGTGGCCTTGCTTGCGTCACCGTGGTTCACTAGAATCCTCTTCGGTTTGAATTCGAGGGCTTCTATGTACTTCATGAGCTGCCTCCTGTCAGAATGGCCCGAGAATCCATCCACTGTATCTACCCTCATTGAAATTTTGACTTCCTGGACTCCATTGTTCCTTCGAACATTGAGTTGCTTTGTCCCCGACAGTATCCTTCTTCCGAGTGTTCCCTCCGCCTGATACCCTACAAACAGCAGGAAGTTCCTCTCATCGTCTGCCCAGTTGGAGAAGTATTCAATGACCGGTCCACCGTTCATCATACCGGAAGTGGCTAGCACCACCAGTGGGCCAACGTCACTAACGATGTTTTCCCTCGTTTCAGGTGCATCGACCCTCGTGAAAATATCGGAGAGGAATGGGTTCTCCTTCTTGCGGGTTATCAGGTCTCTCAGATTGGAGTTGAGGAATTCAGGGTAGGCTGTATGGATGCTTGTCGCCTCATAGATCATTCCGTCTAGGTATACGGGCACCTTCGGAATCTCCCCCAGCCTATATTTCTCTTCAATTACGAGCATTACCTCCTGGCTCCTTCCGACTGCAAAAACAGGTATCAGCACCTTCCCCTTTGTCTCGGTCACCAGCCTTATGATCTGAGCAAGTCTCTCCCCTGCTTCCTGTCTGCTCGGCTGAAAATCGTTCCGGCCACCGTAGGTGCTCTCTGTGACGAACGTTTCTACCCTAGGAAGTCTGCTGTCTGCAGCGTTGAACAGCCAGGAATTCATGTATTTTATGTCGCCAGACATCAACAGGTTGTGGAAGCCTTCACCTATATGGAAATGTACAACTGAGGATCCCAGGATGTGTCCGGCATTTCTAAGTGTCACCCTGATGTCCGGAGATATGTCCGTTGTCTCGTTGTAGTTGAGAGTGACTGTGTGCCTTATCAGGTTCCTGACATCTTCCATTTTGTAGGGTATCTTCCTGTTCTCTGACATTCCGAGTTTAACGTAATCCATAAGCAACAGGAGCAACAAGTCCCTCGCTGGCGCCGTCATATAAACGGGACCGTCATACCCTATGTTGAACAGATAAGGGAGGAATCCGCTGTGGTCCAAGTGAGAGTGAGTCAACACCACTCCGTCGACTGAGTTGAGTGGCCACAGCTCTGGTGCTCCAAGATAAGGGGCGCCACTTGCCGGGTCATCAGAGTCGACGGCGCCCGGGTCGAGCCCGCAGTCTATCATTATCTTTGAATTCTTCGTCATCAGAAGCGACGAAGCCCTTCCAACTTCACGCCATGCGCCGAGGCAAGTGAGACGGGCGAAATTCTCTCCGGGGAGAGGATCTCTGCTTATCCTCTTTGCCAAGTTCTTCAGGAATTTCCTCCGCTCATCGGACTCAGCCTTCAGGAACTCTCTGACCATCTTTATGGTCGCACTCTTGATGGGTGGTGTTCTCATTATCCTAGGCGCCCATTTCACATCCTTTCTGATAGTCGCTATGATCTGGGAGTTGTATAACTGAATTCTCTCCGGATCGTCGACCTCGATGATGACTTCTCCGGAATCGTGTTCAAAGAATATATCCGAAATTGAGACGTCTTCCGGAAGGATCTTTCTTATCATCTCCTCTGCTTCCTTCTCATCGACCAGGGAGGAGCTGTCTGGTCTGATTATTATCCTCTTTCTAATGGATTGAGCAAGTTTTTTTATCTTCTCTGGATCTTCCAGGAATTTGTAGCTCTCTTTAGAATAGAGAACCACGTTTGCTCCCTCCATATCCAGGCTAGTGTACCCTAGTCCTGGAAAAATCGTTTCCAAGTTTTCCTTTGCGTTAGCTATGATTTCTTCATATTTCATTAAAAATTCCTTCTTTAAAAACAAAAATAATAAAAATTATGATTATTTAAGTTTCTTTATTCTTTTCTGAACCTCCTCTTCTGAAAGTTCCTTGTATCCCTCGTCTGGGGTAATCGTGACTATGTCCATTCCATTTCCCGTAGCTGCGTCCCTCTGGAGCGAAGTTGAGACCGCCCTTATGGCAAGGTCTATTCCTTCATCCCTGCTCATGTTATCTCTATAACCGTCCTCAAGGACGCCGTACACAAATGGCGATCCGGATCCTGTGCTCACAAACTTGTCCTCTACCGAGCCTCCAGCTTCGTCTATCGAAAAGACGTGCGGGACAGTATCGTAGCCTGCGAGTATTATCTGAACGTAAAAGGGTGCAAACTTGGTCTGGTTCAGCATGTTCGCCAGTAAGGTCGACAACCCTGAGACAGATATTCTCGTTCCTTTCTTGTATTTGTACAGCTCAGCTTCTGCCTTTAGGTATCTGACGAGAGTTTGCAGGTCTCCGACAAGTCCTGCAGTGGTCATTCCGATGAAATCGTCAATCTTATAAACCTTCTTCCCGACCTTGTGAGCAACCATGTAACCTGCTGTGACTCTGTGGTCTGCGGCGATTACTAATCCACCTTTTACAACCATCGCCAACGTTGTAGTTCCTGTTTTAAGTTCTTCCACGTATAACACCTTCTCAAAACTTACTGGACTATCCAATAAGAATATATAATTACTTCGTTACAAAGTGAAAGGATCAAAAGACAGGAATGGATGGATTTTTACAAAGAAGCATGGTTCAAGACCCGGTCAGGGGTACCTGATTCCCGTCTGTTTTGAGTCGGCATTTAGTTAACGATAACATTATATTTCACTCTTTATTAATCCACTCGTGAGGGTTTCAAATAATTACTTTCACAGTAAAATAGAGGTGATAAACAATGAATATAGACCCAAATATCACCAAGTATCTCATGAAGGTAAAGATAGTCACCGACGGGATAGTAGAAAAACCCGATGTGGTGGGAGCTATTTTTGGCCAGACGGAGGGCTTGCTGGGTGATGAACTAGACTTAAGAGACTTGCAAAAATCGGGAAAAATAGGAAGAATAGAAGTAGATATCGAATCAAAGAACGGCAAATCTGAGGGAACTGTTTACATTCCATCTGGGGTTGACCAGGTTGAGACGAGCATTGTAGCTGCTAGCCTGGAGACGATAGATAGGATCGGGCCTTGCAAGGCGAAGGTAGAGGTTCTTAGTGTAGAGGATGTCAGGGTAGCCAAGAGAGAGAAGGTCGTCGAGAGGGCAAAGGAGATCCTTGAGAAGATGCTTCTCAACAACAAGAATCTAGGAGAAGACCTGGTCCAGACCGTAAGGAGTAAGGTGGAGAATGCTGAAATTGCGGCATATGGCCCCGACAAGCTCCCGGGAGGACCCAACTTGAACGCGAGCGAATCGATTGTTGTAGTGGAGGGAAGGAACGACGTCCTGAATCTTCTGAAATTCGGCATCAAGAACACGATCGCCGTTGAAGGAACAAACATATCAAAGACTATATCTGATCTCACGAGAAAGAAGACATCCACGGCATTCCTAGATGGAGACAGAGGAGGAGACCTGATTCTGAAGGAACTACTTCAGGTCGCTGACCTTGACTTTGTTGCCAGAGCGCCTAGCGGATTCGAGGTGGAAGAGCTCACATATAAACAAGTAGTGAAGGCTCTCAGGGACAAATCGCCCCTTGACCAGTACCTTGCATCCCACGGAATGCAGGAAGAGCTCAAGATACTCAACACGAAGACCGAGTCTGCTCCAAAAAAGAGGGAGGAGGAGGTCATACAGGTTGTTGCGACAGCAGAATCCCGACCAAATGGTTTTGCAGACAACGGACAGAAAGCTACGGGTGCAAAAGCATATATGAAAATTCTTGACGAAGCGTCGCAGGGAAAGGAGGTTAGGTTCTATGACGACGCGTGGGAACTGATAGGCAAGCTACCACTCAACGAGGTCATAGAGAAATTCGCTTCAATCGACAAGAAATACACCAAGATTGTAACCGGAGGAATTGTTTCCCAGAGACTGCTGGACACCGCCTACACGAACGGGATCAGAGAGATCTACGGAATCAAACTCGGACACATTGCGAAGAGGCCAGCAGACATAAAGGTCGTAACTAAGGAATTCGGAAGGAATTAATTTAGATACAGCCTGAATAAATAACATCAGCTTGATCTCTGATAAGGTCAACTGATGATTCTCCTATTTTGTCACACAACGATCAAAGACAAGTCTGTATTTTCAAATGGCATTCATATCGATTTCCGTGGATCAAGTTGACTAAAGATTTCTATGAGACAAGAAATTTTCTAGAAAATTAAATGAGTGTCGGAAACGACAATGCGGTTCTAATTACATATTGAGCATCTTTCTTGCTTCATCAGAGATCATATCCAGATTCCACTGTGGTTCCCATACGAGCTCTATATCACACTGCTTCACACCCGGTAGTTCCTCCACTCTCTTCTGTGCCTCAACGAGAATCCAGTCAGTGACAGGGCAGCTTGGTGCCGTCATGGTCATTCTGATGCTGACTTTGTCGTTATCGATGTCTAGATTGTAGATAAGACCCAGATTCACTATATCCACTCCTATCTCTGGATCACTGACAGTCTTCAATACCTCGAATACCTCATCTTTTGATACCATTTCATAAAAATTGAACCAATGTATTCATATTTTTTGTCTTTTTAATCTACGCCTTACAACATATTTGCACAGGACGCCCTATTAAAAATTAGACTTGACGGCTTCAAAGTGGCAAACCAAATTGAATGTTCCCTGGACTATGATTCGATTTCTATCTGAATGCAGTCTACAAAAACTAATTTAATAACTGCCTCGGCAAAGATACACTTCAGATCCATCTAGAGGATGCTTTGGAGCGTGTGAACACATTATTTATATATTCTTATCTCGCATTACTCTACGAGCGTAATGAGAAAAGTCTCAGTTGTTATGGGTAGCACAAGCGATCTGGAAACCATGAAGGACGCGATAGGTACGCTAAAGGATTTCGGAATTGAAGTGGATTACGGAGTGTATTCAGCTCACAGATCCCCCGAAAGATTGGTAGATTATTGTTCTAACTTGAAGAAATCTGGGGTTGGAGTTGTCATAGCTGGTGCGGGAGGTGCCGCAGCGCTTCCGGGAATGATTGCTGCGCTCACCGAGCTACCTGTGATAGGAGTACCAATCATGGGTAAGACGCTGAATGGGTTGGATTCGCTCTTGAGCATTGTGCAGATGCCTCCGGGAGTACCTGTGGCAACTGTTGGCATAAACTCATCAAAGAACGCGGCTCTACTTGCAATCAGGATGATTGCCCTCTACGACGGAGAAATCAAGGTAAAGCTTGAAGAATACATAAAGAAGCAGAAGAAGGATGCCGCAGAGAAGCAGTTGGTTCTCTGATCACTTGTATTTCTTGGGTATCATCTGCTCGTACCATTTCTCAGTGACCTCATCGGTCTCAGGTCTCTCCAGTTTTATATTGATTGACTGAAGGTATTTCGAAATCCTCTTCTTCGTTTCATCTCTGAGTTCGGTAGTAATGGAGAGCTTGTTTCCTGATCTCTTCCCTTTGAAGAATATAGGATCGTATCCATCCCTTAGAAGGACCATCTTTCCCTGCGGTTTCCATCCGAGTATCAGGGAAACGTGCTCCATAGGGAGTGTCCTTGGCAATAACACAACATCCTCACCTCTTGTCGGAGGGGAGAAGCTCTCGTGCTTCCAGGTGTACATTATCTCGTCCCTGGATTTTAGCGGAAGAATTCTCTGGAATTTCCCCTGTTCAATCCCCTTCGAGAGGTAGCTCGAGATGAAATTTCCGTTCATTGATTGGCCAAGGATATTGGACAGTATCCTTCCATTGAATATACCCAGTTCTTTTGATATTCTGTCCATTGCGGATTCACTGTTATCAAGAATCTGGGTGAGCTGATATCTACCCTTGTTGTCTTTGTATACTATGCACTTTTTCAACATTTCATTCAGGTAGTTCAGTGTTTGATTTATAGTAAAACAGGACCGTTCAACGATTGCTTCCCTCGAGAGAGTAGGCATTTTTCTTATAATCTCGTAAAGCTTCTTTGCATTGTCGCTGAGGGAGTTGTACTTGATCGAAGCAAGAAGTGCAACGTTCTCCTTGCTGAGGTAGCCCTGTGAACCGTCAACCAGGTAACCTTGAACTGCCAGGTTGCTCATCACCAACTTTTCGAGATCGATGCTTCTGTTGCTCTTCATCATGAGCTCAAAATTGCCCTTGTAGCCAAGTATTGAATCTAAAGCAACGACCGGATCCGAGTGCTTGTATCCATTTGTGAAGTGATGCTTCTTCACGAGGTAATGAATCATCTGTTCCTCATCCATGGACAAGTCGTCAACTGTCGTTCCATTTACCATGAAATTTCTTACCATTGAGTAACCAATAATCTCCATCTGTTCTTTTTCTGGTATCGGAAATGGAATTCTCCTGATCACAAGAGAATCGAATTTTTCTATCTTTGAAATTTCATTGACAACTTCCATTACCTGTTCAAAATTACCCGCATAATCTCCAGTGATTTCGAAAATCTCTAGGATGCCATTCTCTGTTGCGGTCTCAATACCCAGACGGACAGCCCCGTCCTCAAGAAGGAAGAAAGTCATTCCTTCCCCTGTTTCACCCTCGATCCTCTCTCTGTTCATGAGGAAGAGTGGGTCCGTTGTGCTTATGACTGCCTTCTGTTTTGAAAACGCCAGGTCGGTGTATAGGTATGTAGAGTGGCCACTGACCATCTTCTTGACGTTCAACTTTCCTATGTATTTTCTCACCAACACCCCGAAGGTCTGAACGATTTCTTCGATGCTGATCGGGCCGTAGGTTGAGATGAATTTCTCGAGAAGTTCTAAAGGTTCCTGTGGCTCCACCTTTACGTTCGCCGGTTTACCATCCTTCAGAACAACGTAGTTGTTCTTCATCAGTTTCTCGAAAGTGGTCTCCTCGATGTCCTCCACTCCGTACCCTCCCTTCTTTACCTGATCTGTGACGTATTTGTCCTCTCTGCTTAGTTCTTCAATCCTGTTGAGTGATATCATCTGTGGCAGGTACTTTTCGTCGAAGAATCCCTTTATCGAACCTGCAAAATGACCCCAAACTATGCCCTTTGAATTAATTTCCTCAGTTGAGTACCCTCTAACAGCCAGTGAATTTTCGGAGCTTGCCACGAGGTAACTATCAAAATAACTCTTACCCCTTCTCTCCAAAGACCTGTTCAACCTAATGCGTCCAATTTCTACCTCGTCCGTCGATCTTAATTTCTTCAGATCTTCTGACAGAATGTATTGCCTATCAACCTTCGGGAAGAATCGCCCTGAAACGATCACTTTCTTGGTGGTCAGATCTTCGATAACTTCCTCAAGTTCGTTCATTTGGCCCATTCTGTCTACGATCTCGTTGAAGGTTAGAGGCCCATTTTGCCACAACAACCAGAGCACTACTCTCTTAACCGATTCCACCTTCTCTGCCATGTCGACTTTTCTGTTATACCACTTCACCCTGTTCCCGTGTCTCAGGAAATAAGCGGTGTATGCTCTTTCCATCTTTCTAAGGGCAATGAGCGCATACCCTGGATCGAGGTTGTTGTCCTTGGCGATCAAATTCGTACTTTCTCCATCTTTGAAATCTAACTTATCCTCGCTCTCCTGCATGAAGACTGATGCGAGATATGGTACGTTTTCCTTGAGTGTGTAGGTTGTTTTTCCCGTGAAAACGGGTACAATTTCCCCACTTGTAAGGTACTCGGAAACTGCCTTGAAGTAGTCTTCAGGAACATCCGCCTTCTTGAGAGGTGAAAATGAAACGGTCGAATAGATGTCAGCGAATCCGGCCTTGCGGAGGAATTCAATGATTCCATTATTAGAGTCTATCAGCTGCTTTGATTCTTGGTAATTTATCAGCGACTCTATGTCTACTTCGGAACTCCCTTCCAATCCCATCTTTGCAAGGAGAGCTTCCTGCAATTCCCGGATAATTGCACTCTTGTCTTCCATTAGCACCACATCGGTGATACCGGTGGATATTATGCCGAAACCAAACGGGCTGGGGTATCTGGTATAATCCCTCGCAACGACCTTTATGTCGCCGTCCCTGATGGAAGTTAGGATCTTCTCTGAGTTTCCGAGGTCCATGACAATGCCTTCTATCTCTCTGAACGTTTCCTCTATTATCGGGAAATTTTCCATTGAAAACAGTATGTTGAGAACCTTTTCGCTTCTGAGTTGTTGTCTGGCCACAGAGACCTCTCTACCTCTGTATCTTCTAAGAACCATGAAGGAACGTGTGGCGCAGTGCCTGAACCTCTGCTTGAATAGTTCTGTGGACTTGACCGCATTTCTCAGGGAGCCTCCAATTTTTATCGTTTGCAACAGGTCCTGTATTTTCGCAACTTCTACTTTCCGGTTGAAGGTCAGCATGAAACCATCATCCGTGAGAGATATCCTAGAATTCACGGAGAAATTCCTTGAGATGTTGAACGCGATGATCCTGCTGAGCGCGTCGTTCACCCTCCTCCCATAAGCAAAGTGGAAAATGACTGAAAACTGTCCGGCTTTGTCAATATACCCTTCAATCAACAAACTATCGTGAGTGGGGACGCCATAGTCCATCTGGTTCGTGATATATGAAATGACACTCCTGACACTATTCTCATCAGCCGCATATTCATTCTTGAGAAATTCCTCAGCGGTTCCGCTCTTCATTCTTTCTTCAAGATTCTTTCGGAATTTTCCAACTTCAATTGAAAGGTCAAAAGTTCTGGGGAGCATCTCTCCTACCCAGGATGGTACTGTCGGTTTCCTTCCAGAGGCGTCCTTTATGAAAACTTTATTCCCCCTCATTCGGAGGAATTCATATGTTCTAGCACCGAGGACGAATATGTCTCCCCTGTGAAGTTTCTCAACGAACTTCTCAGAGAGAGATCCAAGGTGCCTGTTATCGACTGAGAACGCGTCGTAATCAGCTTCCTCAGGAATCGTACCTGCATTTGTAAAATATATGAGTCGAGTGCTCTTCTTCCTACCGAAGGTGTGTTCCTTCTTGTCCCACCATATCTTGGAATAAACATTACCCTCTTCAAATCCTCCCGAGAGATAATTGAGCACGTTTAGAAAATCGCCTTCACTAAGATCCTTGTAACAGTATGTTCTCCTGACAACGTCTAGAGCCTCGCTTTCGTTCCATTTCTTCTCAAGGGATATCCCTGCAATGAACTGGCTAAGGACATCCAGCGAATACTTTGGAATCGCTATTCGATCAAGCTTCTTCAGCTTGGCTTCCTTGACCAGGACCAGTGACTCCACTAGGTCATCTATATCCATTGGAATGATCCTGCCCTTTGCAGTAGCGAAAACTGAGTGACCGGACCTACCAACCCTCTGAAGACCTTTTGCGATACCCTTCGGAGAACCAACCTGAACCACCAGGTCAATGCTTCCTATGTCTATACCAAGTTCCAGTGAAGTAGATGAGACTGCACATTTTAGCTCGCCCTTCTTCAGCCTTTCCTCCACATTGAAACGTGACTCTTTTGACAAGCTCGAGTGGTGGGCTTCAAGGTCAAGTATACCCCTTTCTATTAGTTTGGATGATACCCTTTCAGCTCCGCTCCTAGTGTTCGTAAAAACTAAGGTGGTGGTGTGTTCTTTGACCATGGCTTCGATTATGTCGTACGTCCTCTCGTTTATCTGCTCCTGAGGAGCAGCAAAGAGGTCTGAGACGGGGCATACCACTCTCATATCTAGATTTTTGTTGGATTCGGCTTCAACAATGTGCACATCCAACTTGTCGACGTTCCCGACCAAGAACCTTGCGATTTCATCTATGGGTTCGGTGGTTGCAGAAAGCCCTATTCTAGTCATGGTACCGTTTGTGTGTTGAAGGAATTCAATAATCAGACTGAGTAGTTCTCCTCTCTTGTTGGATGCGAGATCGTGGATTTCGTCAACGATCAAGAATTCAACTCCCCTGAATTTTTCCTTGAACTTCGGAGAAAACAGTGCTAGCGCAAGTGACTCGGGAGTCGTTATGAAGATGTGTGGAGGTGTCTTGTTCATCTTTTGCCTAACATATTGGCTGGTGTCGCCTGATCTCACCCCGACCCTGATCTTCGGTATGTGCATCCCTTTGTCCTCTGCGAGCTGCCTTATCTCTTCCAGGGGAACTTCCAGGTTTCTGTGAATGTCGTTAGCAAGTGCCTTGAGAGGTGATACGTATACGCAATAGATCTTATCCTCGAGCTTTCCTTCCTTCGCAAGAAGAAAAAGTTCGTTTATTGTAACAAGAAAACCGGAGAGGGTTTTCCCCGTTCCAGTTGGTGAGGAAATTAGTACATTTTTTCTCTGATGAATTAGAGGAATCCCAATCTTCTGCGCGGTAGTGGCATTGTTGTATTTAGAAGTGAACCACTCCAGCACCAAGGGA
This sequence comes from Thermoplasmatales archaeon, assembly GCA_026127935.1. Lineage (GTDB taxonomy): Archaea > Thermoplasmatota > Thermoplasmata > Thermoplasmatales. The sequence goes on from JAJSLL010000008.1 coordinate 36,751, forward strand.
TCAAGATATTGTTCCAGATCGTACTCATTATTACCTCTTATTATCATTTAAATTCCTGCGTAGTGGGAAAGGTATGTTGAAAACCTATAAAAACATGTGGAACCACTTTCAAAAACAATCGTGAACCAGATCTCTGATTATTGTTGCAAGATTGAGGACAGAACCAATTTATTTTAGAATTACTAGATGCATTATAGATTCTCAGTTGTGGATAAAGGTTGAGGATTATTTCACCGGAAAGTTGGTTGGGCAAGAGAAGTCGTTTTCTGATACTCTTGAGCGACAGGAGAAAAAAAGGTTTCCCCTCTATCAACGTCCCACAAACTCTGGGAAAGGTGCTTATCCTGCTTGTAAAGTTGATCAAGACAAGGAATGTGCTGGAAATCGACACTTTTTGAGGTTACGGTTCATTATGACTTGTCAAGGCACTCCCGAACGGAGGTAAAGTTAAGGGCGTGGAAAATGACAGGAGACATGCTGAAGCTTCAATGGTGAATATACAAAAGGCTGCACTTGAAGAAAAGGTAGAGATTCTGATTGGGAATGCAGAAGATACCCTGTCCAATTTGTCTCAAGAACAGGCGAGTACATTCGATCTTGTCTTCATAGATGCTGACAAAGATAGGAATCCGGTTTATTTAAAATGGGCTTTAAACCTCTCCCATCCCGGCTCAATCATTGTGGTCGACAATGTGGTGAGAGATGGGAAAGTGGGGGAAGGAAGCGATGGTGATCCATCAGTAAGGGGAACGAGACAGCTGGTGGAACTAGTCAGCAAAGATCAGAGAGTGGAATCCACTGCTATATAGACTGTTAGTGGCAAAGGGTATGATGGTTTTATAGTCGTAAGAGTCAAGAATTAATCGGGAGATTCTCTGTTTGACATTTCAGAAATTATCAATGTGGAAGAGGGCCATTTTCTCAAGCAGTTCCTCTATAGAGTCTACATTCCAGAACTTCTTTTTGGAAGAGTTGACATCTATTTCAGGAACTCTACCTGGATTTTCTGAAAACTCTACTTTGATTATTTTTCCTGAATAATTCTTGATTCCGATTATCTCAAACCCCTTGTAAACCTGCCTCTGGAGAGATAGGTAGAGTAGTATTTCGTTCCAGAGTGATTTGCTGATCATCCTTTGGTTCTCAAAATTCTCCCTTGCATATTTAACCGCGACGTTCAGGTGGATATTGCCCAGAATCCTATCCTCCCTCACCAGGGAACAATTGTCGAAACTGTCTGGGCCAACTTCACTAAAGGAATCTAAAAAATAATAGGTGAGATCAACTGGGATTGATCAACACCTGTCCCTTAGAGACCGCTAAATCAAACTTAGAAAGCAACGAATTCTTAGACTTAGTTGAAGCTAACACGAGGTTCAGCACATCGCTAATAGTCTTGACTACGTGAATCTGTATCTTGGCCTTCTGCGTCTCTTCTAGAACTATATCATCTCTGTTGCTCTCTGGAACGATGACGTTCTTGAATCCAGCTTCTATTGCTGCCTCAACCTTTGCAGTCACTCCTCCAACGGGAAGGACCTGCCCTCTGATCGAAAGAGAACCAGTCATTGCGAACGACTGGTCAACGGGAATTGCTTCCATAGCTGACACTACTGCGGTTGCTATTGTGATGCTTGCAGAATCACCCTCTACTCCCTCATAACTGCCTATAAATTGAATGTGCACATCGTGGTTCGCTATGTCCTGGCCGGTATATTTCTTGATGACAGCAGAAACGTTCTGGACAGCTTCCTTTGCGATGTCTCCAAGTTTTCCGGTTGCAATAACTTTACCGCTTTCCTTTTCCTGGGCAGGTGTCACTTCAGCCGCCACAGGCATCACGATGCCGGAATACTCTGCCATACCTGAGCCGGCACTAAAAACAGCAAGGCCATTCACAATTCCTATAGAATATCCTTCGTTGATGAAGGTGTTGTAGTTCTTGTAGGCCTCAATGTGCTTGTCTGCGATCTGTTGTTCGAGCGGCCTTGCCTTTAGTTTGGCCTTGATGACATGCTCTGCGCTGACGACCGCTGCCGCAGACTGTACCGCTAGATCTCCTGCGATCCTTATCAGGCCACCCATTTCTCTTAACCTGAGTGTGAGTTTTCCTTTCCTTCCGGCCCTCTTCTGAGCTTCCCTTATGACCTCCGCTATGGCAGTATAATCGAATGCTGGAATCTTCTTGTCTTTCAGGACTTCCTGACCAACGAACCGCATCACTTTCTCCCTGTTTTCTTCAGTGTCGTCCATCATGGTGTTCATGTACACTTCATAGCCGTATCCTCTTATTCTAGACCTGAGCGCAGGGTGCAGGCCCTGAACCGCATCGAGATTTCCTGACGCGACCAAAATGAAGTCACACGGGACCATCTCCGTCTGTACAAGCGCTCCGGCAGATCTCTCACTCTGACCGGAAATGGTGTATTTCTTCTCTTGCATTGCAGTAAGAAGGCTCTGCTGACTCTCCATCTTTAGAGTGTTGATTTCATCTATGAAAAGGACTCCTTTGTTTGATTTGTGGATATTTCCAGCTTCCACTCTAAGGTGAGCTGGTGTCTCAAGACCCCCAGACTGGAACGGATCGTGCCTTACGTCTCCAAGAAGTGCTCCTGCCTGAGCTCCCGTGGAATCCACGAAAGGAGCCTTATCGTCCTTGTCGTGACCCACTAGCAGCTTTGGCACCAGAGTCTTGTCTTCCCTTGCCACGGGCCCCATATTAAGAGCAATATAGAGAAATGCGGCGGCCATAATTGCCAGGAAAATTGGGGTCGAGTCAATCGTGTGACTGCTGGGATAGTTAATGAATGCAAATATGAGACCGATTACGACTATGAAAATCACCAGGATCCTGACACTCCTCTGTCTCTCGGTCTTCTCCTGATCTGACCTCTTCTGGTAGTCCTTGGTGATCTCTTTGCCCTTCCCCGCCGGTACGGTCACTATCTTGGGACGATTTGCATCTTCTGGATTGTGAAATACCAGGATATCTTCCAGCTCTTCCTTTGGAATGAAATCTGTCATGGATTGAGCCAGCATGGACTTCCCTGTTCCCGGTTCTCCTATCAAAATGACGTGCCTCTTCTGCTTAGCTGCCCTCTTAATGACTTCGACACCTTGGTCCTGACCTATGACCTGGTCAACCAATCTCTCAGGTATCTTGATGTCATTTGTAGTGTTGACACCCTTAGACTTTATCCATTCTGATAATTCGTCCATTCGGTGGTCAAGTGAAAATCCCTAATTAAGCGTTTTGTTGTTGAAGTTACATTTCACCCTCTCGGATGAGCTTTAATCCTCAAAGCACATCCCCCCTTATGATCTTGGACGGCAGACCTATTGCCAAAGAAATGCTCCAAGAAGTTAGAGAGGGTGTTTCCGAATACGGAAAGATCACCATGGCCTCGGTCGCTTATGAGGAAGATCAGGAATCAATAGTATATTTCAACAACATCAAGAAGAATGCCGAAAGAGTGGGAATGAACTTCACCCCCCTTGTGATCAAGGGAGAGGAATTGTTGGGGACGATAGAGAGGCTCAATACCGATTCGACCTTAGATGCGGTAATCGTCGGAAGACCATTCCCTAAGGGCATTTCCAACGAAATGGTCTCGGAGGCACTTGATCCGGACAAGGATGTCGACTGCGTAACGTATCAGAATCTTGGACGGCTTTATTTTGGCTTAGAAAGAATAGCCCCTGCAACACCAAAGGCTTCCCTCGACATCCTGAAACATTATGGTGTTAATTTGAAGGGAAAGAAGGTACTGGTAATAAACAGGTCAGTGACTGTCGGCAGACCACTGTCTCAGATGCTTTTGAACAGGGACGCTACCGTAACAGTAGCGCACAGCAAGACCCAGAACATGGAGGAGTTGATAGAGGAAAATGAGATTGTATTCCTTGCTGTGGCAAAGGCGGGATACCTGAAGGCGTCCACTATAAAGTCGAAGAAAACAGTGGTGGATATCGGGATTAACGTGGTAAATGGAAAGGTTAGGGGTGACTTCGAACTTGATGGAGAAAATGAACTGGTAGACTACACCCCAGTACCGGGAGGAGTCGGAACAGTTACAAGTGTCGAAATACTGAAAAATGCATTGGAACTAGTAAAGTCCAGATAACATTTATTAATAGTTATATCATACCTTCCGACCCAGGTGCTTAACAAATGGGTGTAAACGAAAAGGATGAAAGGGAAAAACTTGCGTTAGAGATGAAGAAGACTGCCTTAGATAACGATTCAAGATTCTGGGGCGACGTGGCGACTAGGATCAGAAAGTCTAAAGACAATCTGGTTGAGGTAAATGTTGGAAAGATTTCACGTTTCGCCACCACAGACGAGACCGTTGTAGTTCCTGGAGTAGTACTGGGTTCGGGAAGAATCGAGGAACCCGTAAAGGTGGCTGCACTGTACTTCTCAAAGTCTGCAAGATCCAAGATAGAAGAGGCAGGCGGAAAGGCTATTACACTCAGAGAATTGATGAGCGAGAATTCAAAAGGCACCAAAGTAAAGATAATAGGGTGATGTGAAATTAGAATAATTGACGGAAGCAATCTGGTACTTGGAAGGGCCTCTTCCTACCTTGCAAAGGAACTCCTGACAAAGCAAGATGAAATTGTAATAGTGAACGCAGAGAAGGCAGTGGTCTCGGGCCGGAAAAGGTTCACCATTGAGCACTACAAGATGGAAAGAGACGTGGGATCTGTCAGAAAGGGGCCAAGGTTCCCCAAGGAGGCGGACCGAATATTCAGGAGGACGGTTAGAGGAATGTTACCAATGAAGAGTTCGAAAGGGATATCGGCATTCAAGAGACTCAATGTCTATATCGGGGTACCCAAAGAGTTCACCGGTAAAGAAATTGAAAAATTGGAAGGATTTCAAAACAAACACGTTGCGAATGTCATAACGCTGTATGATGTTTGCAAAGAATTGGGATCAAAAGTGATTGTAGATGGTAATTGAGACAAGCGGGGCCAGGAAGACGGCCGTTGCACGTGCAACAATCAAAGAAGGAAAGGGAAGGATAAGGATAAACGGGGTTCCGGTCGAGATATACCAACCTGAACTTGCCAAACTCAAGATGATGGAACCTGTCATGCTTGTTGGAGACAAGATTTCCAAGGTCGATATTGCAGTAAATATGAGAGGCGGAGGAGTGATAGGTCAGGCTGAAGCGGCCAGAACGGCCATCTCCAGAGCGCTGGTCGATTTCTTCAAAGACCAGGAGCTTGAAAAGATTTTCAAGGATTATGATAGGAGTCTGCTCGTAAGTGATGTGAGAAGGAAACTCCCGAAGAAGCCTGGAGGAAGCGGGGCCAGGAAGAAGAAACAGAAGTCTTACAGGTGAAAAAATGATTATTCCTGTCAGGTGTTTCAGCTGTGGAAGGGTCATCGGATCCGATTATGTTCGATTCTCGAACAAGGTGGAGGAAATTAGGAAATCAAAGAACAGGGAAGCGAATTCTGAAGAGATTTCCGGCATCCTGGACGATCTGAATGTTACACGATACTGTTGTAGAAGAATGATCCTTTCTAACGCGGAGCTCTTAGAAGAAATTTTACCATTTGACTGAAGGGGCCATAGGGTAGATTGGACCATCCTACCAGCTTGGGGTGTTGGTGACCCGAGTTCAAATCTCGGTGGCCCCATCTAATTCAACACCACTTATTTCACATTTTTTGTCCCGTTATAATCCATACAACTGATACTCTGTCACTTTCTTGAATCCCATATGCTCGTAAAGTGGATGCCCCATTTCTGTAGCTTCTAAACAACTCGTGACGCACCCTTCTTTAGCTCCATCCATTATAGCTCTCCACGTCATTGCTTCTGCATATCCACGTCTTCGGAATTCCTTCACCGTCCCGACAAAGTAGATACCTGCTAGATTTCCTGTCTTGTAACGAAGTGAGGTTGCAACCGGGGTTTTACCGAAAAGACCTATGTAAAGGGTTGCCCCAGGTATGGAGGAACTAATTTTATCCAGTGGAATGTTCATATCTTCACCATCGTCAGGAAACAATCCGTGTCCGAAGCTCAGACTACTGACTTCCAAAAACATTTCGAGATCCTTCAAAGAACTCACTTCCCTGATATTCAGCTCGGTTGAAGATTCGGGAGTCTTGTCTGGTAACGGATCCAAAATCATTCCCGGACTGACCTCTTGAAGGTTCAATTTCATCTCTTCTATCAGGGGTTTAAGATCTTCCACAATATTCGGCAAGGTTATGAGCCGCCAGGGCAGTCCAGAAGTGACATATTGTTCTTTTATTCGATCTATCAGCTTTTCGATATTTACCGGTTTGTCAAAAGCAAAAACACTGTTGTATTCTGGAGAGGGAAGACCGGAATTGATCAATGAAACGCCTTCGAAATTTTCAACAGTCCCTCCAGGTATAATCGAAGAGAAAGAACTCAGCAACGACTCCCAATTTTCGGTGCACAAAATCTCTAGCTTGGACCTGACGAGCATGTTATATCCAGACTCGAATCTCATACGGTGGTTAATCGTTTTCGGACCACATCGCCCCATTGTGACAATAGAGGCAGATTGATCTATTTTAATGATCAGCAACCAGACTAATATTTTCGCGGATGAAATTTTATGAAATATAAATATTGCCAGAAATAGGATAAACATGCAATATAATTCAAAAATAGAAGCAGAAGCTATCAACTGGAAGTGGACCTTTTGACCAGAGTCACGAGGAATGATGCCGACATTTTCTTGAAAATGCTTGATTCAATGTCCACTCAGCATATGCACGAGGCAATGAATTGAATCAGCAAGGATTTCTCTGCCAAAGATTATTCGGAATTCAAGAATAAATATCCTTAGGGGGTAGCCTAGGCAATAACAATGTTATGGCCATTCTAGTCAATTTCGAGACGCACGGGGGTTCTGGTTAGCCACGAACTGTTGAACGAAGATCTCTACTTTGATTTCATTGGTATCGGATTCATCTGGCCAAGGCTAGAGAAGATCGTCGCAGGGATGAGAAAAGAAATGGATGAGTCACTGTTTGAAAATGCCGTTTGGCTTGCAAAGAGACAAAGGGAGTGGAAAAAAGAAGTTGGCGTCCGAGCCTTGCATGGAAGCTTGATATGGCTTAAGTGCAAAGACACCGAAGAAGAAAAAGTGAACCTCTGTAACCACTAATTACCCAACTTTATCTGATTTCTCTCTGATTGATTGAGGTGGATGTAAGAATAGTGAAACCTCGATATTTTCTTCGCAAGTAGATAGCAGTATCAAACTCTCAAAACATAAAAGAGCGATATCAAAATCGTAACCGATAGCAATAGGACTGTTTCTGTCATACCAACTGGACGGAGCCCTTCGGTCTTCAGCGCTATAGGAATTCTAGCTACGGACACTGAAAAAACCAGGAAAACTGGATTTAGAATGACCAAGACTACTGGTACCAGATCATAGAGCAAAAGGTACCTTGCACTTGACAGTTTAGCCCTGACAGTAAACTCAGAACCAATCATGTAAACGAAGAGCGAACCCATCAAAAGAATTTCCCTGTTTGCGGTAAGTCCGATTGTTTCAACGAAGAGTATCACAAATCCAAGTATGCCTGAAACTGTCCCGAGATATGACAGTTTCCTGGAGGCAAGAAATATTCTCAAGACATAGGTGAGGAAGAAAATCGCGTACGGTACTATCAGTAGATAATCAATGTAGATAGATGCAATGGATGCAGCGACGAGGATAATCATCCAAGCAGTATCAATTTGCGATTTCCACAACCTTTTGAATGGCACATCGTACAGAAACAACCCCATCCATATTGGGACCCAGTAGAGAATCGAAATGAAATAGCCCCTTGTCAGTATCGCAAGAACAATGGAAGAACCCCCTAGTATGATAGAGCTGAAGATGTTTCCGTGTTCAACAGGTCTCCTCATAGATGGAAATAAAATAGGATTAATTAATGATTTAGACTTAGGTGTAGGAAACTGAGTTCTATTCGAAATTCACCGCTTCCAGCAAGTCCCTAGTCGATGACCTGTCGAAATTCTTGCCCAACTCTACTAGTCTCTTCACCCTTTCAGGATCCTTTATGAGCCTGTGCCCCTTGTTTTCCAGGTCCCTCCAGTCGTAAGGATTCTTGAAGTGCCCTTTCGGAACTGTAACCTCCTTTTGCTGTTCTCCGGCCTTTGTCTTAACAGATATCTTCACAGGAAGATATTCCGGGTACATCTCATCATACTCCTTGGTGACTTCAAAGTCCATTGAATCTATCAATTTGAGAATTGACGGGTCGTTAAGGTACTTGGGTTCAAAGGAAGATGTGTTTGGTTCTCCGTAAACCAGGGTATAAGCAATCATGTAGGGGAGGCTGTGATCCGCTGTCTCTTTTGTCTTAGGTCTGAGCTTTTCTGGGTCCTTCACAATAATCCTGTGGGCAACGGAGAACGTGTCAACATGAATCTTTGATATTTCTTCGCCATTTAACTGATTCTTGATCCACAACGCAGATTCTATCGCGCTCATTGCGTGATATTCGACGGGAAAATTCTTGATCATGGTCCGTACGATCCTGTTCTTCTCCAGATCGACCTTAATGTTGCCGGTAACCTGCTTGAAAAAGCCCATTTCTCCTTCAAATATTGGAGAAGGACCCGTAAACCCTTCATTTGCAAGCAGAGAAGCAAAGACAGAATTTCTGGACGCATTTGCAGCGGTACATCCCTTCCACATGCTGAGTTCTCCTGCTCTTGTCTGTCTCATTGAAATGTTGTTGTTGAGTGCAAGGTTGAGGGTATTGATGAATCTTGACTTGTCGAAGTGATTCAGCACTCCAAGACCTGCCGCCGACGAGATAGATATGTATGTGACGTGATCCCAACCCCTATCTCTGATTGAATATGCATCTGCCAAGGCTCCGACCACCTGGTAAGCTGTTGCAAGGGCCTTGAGAACATGCATTCCGCTCACGTTTGAAGAGTAGCCATAGCTCAAGAGTGGAGGTACGTTGTCAGACGGGTGCAGTGCTTCCTTTGAAAGATAGGTATCATTGTAGTCCAGATATCTGGTCATTGAGCCATTAATGTAGGTCGCAACATCAACAGAAGCCTTCCTCTGATCGTAGTAGATTGGAGCATCAATCTTTCCCGATGAAGGCAGGAGTGCACGCTTTGATATTTGGACTGCATCCGCATTTCTTGCGCCATAGGAAACAAACAACGAATCCACTATTCTTTTTTTGAGTTCCTCAGTTGTTGATTTATCTTTCAGAAGATCATCTATGTGCAGACTGTACTCGTAGATTTGCTCATCTAGATTCAAGAGATCACCCTACCTGAAAATAATTTCTTCTACTAAACTACTATCTTTGAAGTGGGTAATTAAGAATATTCAAACTCTGTCATCTTTCTGACGCCCGTTTATTTAAGTTTGATTTTTTTCCTTAAAATTTGCAACCGCCATTCAATATGGTAGTATAACTCAGCCTCTCGACTGAAATACTCAAAGTCAAATCTAGCCCCAATTATGACGTTAAAATTTTCTATACCGGTACGTTAGGGATTCAGTAAAATGAATAAAAATGAAGTTCTTCCTTGAAAACTATGGCTGCACTCTAAACCAAGCACAGGGGGAAATGATAGCCACTTCCCTAATCTCTCAAGGGAACCAGTTGGTGGGAGAGCTTGAGTCTGCGGATTCAGTTTTGATTTCTACTTGCGTAGTCATAAAACACACTGAAGACAAAATGAAAACCCGAATAGATGAGCTAAAGAGACAGGGGAAGGAAGTAATTGTCTCTGGCTGTTTGACCCATCCTCAATCTAAAGGTGTTAGAAGAATGGATTTCTCCACATCATATGGGACTCTTCCAATCCTCAAAGAGGGGGACTTGAGCGTCGGGATCCCAATAGCAGAAGGGTGTGATGGGGGATGTTCGTTTTGCATCTCAAGAATCGCTAGAGGAAGACTCAAGAGCTTTGAAGAGGAAAAGATTCTTTGGAAGATAAACGAAATGGTTGCGAAGGGAGCCAAGGAAATTCGCTTGACCGCTCTAGATACAGCTTCCTACGGTCAAGACAATTCGAAGACGCTGTCAGATCTAATCGATAAGATCGTCAGCCTTGAAGGCGATTTCAAAATAAGAATTGGAATGATGGAACCAGAAAATGCCAGCTCTATAATAGATGAATTGATTGAAGTGATGAAATCAGAAAAAGTGTACCGATTCCTGCATATACCGTTTCAGAGCGGAGATCCGTTGATTCTGAGGAAAATGGGCAGACAATACAAGATAGAGAAATTCTTCGACGTTGTCAGAAAATTTCGAAATGCCTTCCCTACCGGAATCCTCAGCACAGACGTGATTGTGGGTTTTCCTTATGAATCGGTCGAGGGCCTCAAGGCGACGGCCGATGCTGTGAAGGAAGTGAGACCTGAAATCCTTAACGTGACCAAGTATTCTCCGAGGCCCGGTACAGCGGCATATGGATGGAAAATACCTCCTACGAACCAAACGGCTCAATGGAGCCAGATCCTAAATGAGATTCACAGAGATGTTTCTGAGAGATCTCTTAGGAGGTTTGTCGGAAAAGAGACGGAAATCAGACTGATGGAACTTGGAAAGAATGGCGCCTTCTTGGGAAGAGATCAGGATTATCATCCTGTGATAATTAAGACGGGAAAACTAGGGGAAAAGAAGAGAGTCAAGATTGTGAATAGCTCCCAATTTTACCTCATTGCAAAATAATAAGTAGGAACTGTATAATAACTCGTTTCTCATCCGTAAATGTGCACTACATTTTTTCCACGATGCCGTTGATAATTTCATCCAGAGGTGTGACCAATTCAGGAGCGTTCACCTGGCACTTGCAAAAGAAAGTGAAGCAAAGGGAGATTTAGTTATGGCAGGTGCATTAAGTGAACCGGTCTATCGTGCTGTACTTATTTTCACTTCTCGGGAAGCAGCGAAAGAATTTGCTGAGAGTGACCCGTATTACTTGAATGGTCTGGTGAGATCTTATGTTATCAGGAAATGGAATGCGGTCATCGGACCAGGGGTAGAATCTAAATGATACAAAAAATCACCGTTCGAAGGGGTAACGATCCGATACAGGAAAAGGAGGGAGTCCTGATAGTTTCTACAACGGAAAAGAGGGAAAGGAACAAGGCAAATATTGATATTATCAGACAGCTTTCAAAACATTATTCTATTCCACAATCCAGCATCAGACTGATTTCCGGAACAACATCTTCCAAGAAGGTAGTCGAAATTTTAGAAGTCAACGAATCTAAAAGCAAGTAGACTTACCAAAACTCGAAGTGTTCTATCACCCATAAAATTCGGAATGGATTCAATTCTGAAAAGTTTGAGCCTGTTATCTATTCAATGTAAAGTCTAGCCAACGTGAAATGTCTCTTTGCAAGAAGCATTGCTGTCTTCAGATTCTTTGCTTCCTTCCCTATGGCAGATGCCTTGTAATTCGGATCCACCTTCACATTCACCACATACCCGCTCTCCCCCGCGGTGATGTTGAGGGAAACCACCTTGTATCGATAGAAAAGGTTCCTGAAAAATTGTTCGGGTTCAGGGGAGTAATCTAGGACGTTCACTCTCTTCTTCAGACTCTCCTTGATCCTCTCCAGTGCTCTCTTCTTGTCATCGCTGGTGAACAGCTTGTAGGTGCCTCCCTTTTCTAGGACATAGAAGATAACATCGTCCGTCTCCATGACGTCCTTCACAGGGAGCCCGGTGGCCTTTTCAAAAAGCTGAATCAGGTCCAGGCTTCGTGTATCCAGTGTTATTTCTCCCAACTTTACTCATTCTCCCTGAACTGAGAGATACCAGAGTCTATAACACCAACAACGGAAACCGGGAATGGTTTCCCAAAAATATTACCAAGTTGAATAGAGTTTAGTGGTACGACAAATTTAGGCGACTTGAGTGCATCATATTTTTCCTTCAAATGAGGCTCGTTGGCAAATACTATTGCCTTTATACTTCCCTTCTTTCCTAGCTTCTCGGTAGCTTTCTCTCCGAGCACGAATTTTCCCGTTTCCTTCAATCTTCCAAGTTCCCAGTTAAAGTCCATTTACTCTTCTCTCCTGTACGAAAGTTTTACTGCACCTGTACCAAGGGTTATTGGTTGTCCCACTATAATATTTTCTGCGACGCCATTGAGCCTCTCTACCTCTCCAATCAGTCCGGCGTTCAGCAGATGCTTGCTCGTAATTTCGAACGCTGCTCTTGCTAGAACTGATGCCTTCTTTCCAGAGATCCCATGCCTTCCGATTGCTTCGACGTTTCCTGAAAAAGTCATCATGTCAGAAACAAGCATTAGGTGCCTGATGTCGGTATTAAGACCTGCGTTGTGAAGTGTTGAGGTGCTCTCCTCGATGATCGCTTCCCTCGCTGCCTCGACCCCTAGTACCTGAGATATCTCTATGATGTCGTTCGTTTTTGTCCTGGTATAATCAACGTCCTTGAGTTCCATCACTCCGGCAAGGTTTGAGCCCTGAGTATAGATGACCCATTCCTTCGCCTTCTGGTCAAACTTCACTATTGCCCTCTTTATTCCGTCTAGTCCCTTGACCTGGAATGTTTTCAGGTTCTCGTACAGCTGGTAAATCTTCTTGTACGAGGGTTCTTCCTGAGAGAGTCTGATCTTGTTCTCTTCTTCGGAGATTGCGGTCTTTTGCATCCTAATTTTCTTGAGCTTCGGCATTATCTCTTCCCGCTTGAGACCCCTCTCCTGCATCTTCTGCTTGTCCAGCAAGATGAGGACATACCCCTCTGTCGTGTTGACTTCTATATCTGCTACGTCGAGCAGTGTGGTTGATTCTATGGATCTGGCAAGCGAGACTGCTCTGTCCTCGTCCCCTCTTGCCTTCTCTGTGAGGAAAATGGTCATTGAGGGAGTGCTCGGAGTCTTTCTTGCATCGACAATCTCGATGAGCCTAGGCAGACCGAGCGTGACATCCATTTCTGCGACACCTGCGAAGTGGAAAGTTCTCATTGTCATCTGCGTTCCAGGTTCACCGATGCTCTGGGCCCCCACTATTCCTACGGCCTCATAAGGGTCGACGCTTGTCTCCTTATACTTCTCCAGAGTGGCTTTAATCAGTTTTTCAAAGTCATTCTCCCCAATACCATAATGTTTCTTTGCTGCAGTCAGCTGTTCCGCTATTTTCACCGGCAGACTGTTCCCATCCTTCTCTACCTGACGGATCAGGCTCTTGACCTCGCTGTTCAGCTTTGCTTCCATGTGATCTGGAAGTTCGATCTTTGCCTCCTCTTTCTTGACAATAACGGCAAATGAGAACACCTTATCGACTGAGCCCCCGGATACCTCCTCATAGTTAACTATGTCATCCTGTATTTCCTCGATCTTCTCTATCGTGATTAGTGTCTTGAGCTTGTCTTTCTTCTTTTTTAGAATGTTTTTCTCATTCTGGTACGGAGCAATCTTTGATATCTTTGCCTTTGCAACGAATGTCTTTCCTGTGACTGTTATTAGGGCCTCTTTTATCGATTTGTCAGCAGGAATCTCATAGTCAAGGCAGTATCCGATAGGGGCCTTTTCTAATATCTCCTTAACCTTCTTGAGTGTGTCCTTCCATGCAAGGATTGTCATTTCTTTCCCCCCTCATACTTCGTTCCAAACATCTCTTTTACGAGATAATCCACGTCAACGGAATCTCCCTCAAATGATCTCGATGGGTCTGTTCCATCCTCCCCATATTCGAGCTGAATAATTGAGTCCTCCGTATCGAGTACCTTTCCTTCCTCCGATACTTTGAGGTCTTCAAGAGCGTTGATCAATCTTCTCTGCATGTACCCTGATCTTGAAGTTCTGACGGCAATATCCACAAGCCCTTCCCTTCCACCAGTCGCGTGGAAGAAATATTCGGTCGGATTCAGCCCCTCTTTGTAGGATGAACTGACGAAGCCCCTTGCGTATGCCCCTATGTCTCCCTTCTGGAAGTGTGGCAGCGTCCTGTTGGTGTACCCCCTGTGCTGCCTCTGACCTCTGATACTCTGCTGCCCTATGATACCGGCCATCTGAGCGAGGTTCATCATGTTCGCCCTCGCCCCTGACCTTGCCATTATGACAGTTGAGTTGTCCATACCCAGATAGTGGGAAGCAATCTCAGAACTCTTTTCCCTTGCCTGTGAAAGCGTCTTCATAACCATTGATTCCAGAGTATCCTCAAGGGTCTTTCCTGGTTCCATTCCAATGAGTCCATTCCTATAATTCTCTATGAGCTTCTCGACTTTTTGGACTGCCTCGTTTCCCACTTCCCTGAGCTGGGCCTTCGCCTCTCCTGGGACGTCTTCATCATCTATTCCTGTGGAGAAACCGGTGAAACTGATGACGCCAGCAGCAAGTCTGGTCAGGTTGTCGAGGAACTTGGCTCCTTCTGCATTTCCGTACTTCCTAAGCACATAATCAAGGAGAGCACCTTTGGACTGTCCGATGGCGTTTTCGTCAATCGCACCGTTAACCAGTTTGCCTTTCTCTATCCTTATCAGTCCTTCGGTCCCGTTCGGATCGAGACTCTTGTCTGCCAGTTTTCCCTTGAATTCCAGATTTACTCCTTCTGGAAGAATGAGCGAGAAAATATCTCTCCCCTTTAAGTATCTCTTTCCATCCACTTCTACGGGTTCGGGTGTGCGGTCAACGTCTATGTAGCTTGTGATGTGTAGTGCGGTTTCCAATGGAATCAATGGATTCCTATAAGTCAACATGAAAAGTGCGGTAATGTGATCGTGTATTGCCCCCATTATCGGTCCTCCAAATCTTGGAGAAAGGAAGTTCTCCTGTACCTTCATTAGAATCTCAGCCTCTGCCCTTGCTTCCTGACTCTGCAGGACGTGGAGATTCATCTCATCCCCATCAAAGTCTGCATTGTAAGGTGCGCATACCGCAAGATTGAATCTGAAAGTCCTGTAGGGTAGGACCCTCACTTCGTGAGCCATCATGGACATCCTGTGAAGACTCGGTTGCCTGTTGAAGAGAACAATGTCCCCATCTTCCATCTGTCTCTCGACCTGCCATCCAAGCTCCATCTTTTCAGCAACTTCTGCAGAGTTCTTTTCGGATATCTTTATCCTGCTTCCGTCGATTCTATACACGTAGTTTACTCCGGGTTTGTAGACCGCTTCGTCCCTCCCCGGACCGTTCTTTATCAGTTCCTTCAATCTTTCGAAATTGTGTTCGGTTGCGGTTTCTGTGACGGTGAGTTCTCTCGCTGCCTTTGCGGGTACGCCCACTTGATTTATCGATAGGAATGGCTCTGGACTTATGACAGTTCTCGCAGAGAAGTTTACCCTCTTACCAGAAAGGTTGCTCCTGAACCTTCCTTCCTTTCCCTTGAGTCTCTGAACCAGTGTTTTTAAGGACCTTCCCGACCTGTGCCTCGCCGGAGGCGTCCCGGGTGTCTGGTTATCAAAATAGGTTGTCACGTGATACTGCAGGAGGTCCCACAAGTCCTCTATGATTAACTGTGGACTTCCCTGGTCCCTGTTTTCCCTGAGTCTCTGATTAATTCTTATTACATCGACAAGCTTGTGGGTGAGATCGTCCTCGCTTCTCTCACCGGTTTCGAGTGTTATGGTAGGTCTTACATTAACTGGTGGAACCGGAAATACAGTGAGGATCATCCATTCCGGCCTTGCCACTTTTGGATCGAGACCGATCAGCGGGAGATCATCATTCTGAATCTTCTCAAATCTTTCCCTGATTTCCTTTGGAGTGAGTTTCTTTCCTTCTTCCCTGAACGTGGTTGGTTTGTCGAGTGCGACCTTTTGATTCTCAAAGTGACAGTGCGGACAGATGACAACTTCGGAAGCGTCAGATTCAACTTCAGAAACAATGTCGTCGTACTCAATATCACTGAGCTTGTTTGCTGTATCCTTTATCTTCTCAAAGAATTCCTTTAGATTGCTGTCCGGAAGCTTAATCCTTCCACAGTTTGAGCAGGTGCTGGACAGGATCGAATATATTTCCTTTATGAACCCGATATGCACCACTGGCATGGCAAGTTCGATGTGCCCGAAATGTCCGGGGCACTGATCCACTTTCCCTCCGCAGGTCTTGCACTTCAGACCTGGTTCGATGACTCCCATCGATGGGTCCATCAGCCCTTTCTCTATAGGATAACCATCATCGTCGTAGGTATCTGGAGTAATTACCTTTACAGCTGACATTCTCCTTATCTCTTCTGGGGATAGCAACGCAAATTTCAGTTCTTCAATTCCCTTTGAAATCTCTACCTTCACTTCAAATCACCCAACCTCAATCTCATAACAACGCCAAGCGACATCAATTCGTCTCTCATCAGCTTGAACGCGTAGCTCGTTTCCACAGGTCTGATGTTGCTGGTGTTTCCGCAGACTGGACACCTGAGCTGGTGAGTCTTGTAGTCGTAAATGGCTACGTGACCGCAATCAGGGTCACCACAGACGTAGACGGTGAATCCATCACTCTGGTCTAGCAACCTGTCCTTGATAGCCATAGCTGCGCCGTGACCTATTAGAGTATCTCTCTCCATTTCACCAAACCTTAGTCCGCCCTGCCTCGATCTTCCTTCGGTTGGTTGTCTTGTCAGTATCTGCACGGGTCCCCTTGACCTTGCGTGGAATTTACCTGCAACCATGTGGTGCAGTTTCTGGTAATACACCACTCCAATGAAAATATCGGCTTTGAATTTCCTTCCTGCAATTCCATCATACATCGTTTCCCTTCCAGAAAACTTTAACCCATTCCTTTCCAGGGATTCCCTCAGAGATTCCTCCGGTTCCCCCTCGAACACAGTTCCGTTGATGAACCTTCCTTCCAGAGCACCGACCTTGCCTCCTATCGTTTCGAGTAGGTGACCAACCGTCATTCTGCTCGGAATTGAGTGCGGATTAATTATCAGGTCTGGAATGACTCCCTCTTCAGTAAACGGCATGTCTTCTTGAGGGATAATCGCACCTATGACACCTTTCTGTCCGTGTCTGCTTGCAAACTTATCTCCGAGCTCAGGTATCCTATCATCCCTCACTTTTACCTTGAGGAGTCTACTGTTGTTCTCGGAAACCGTAAGGATGACCGAATCTATGTGACCGGTCTCGCCTGGTCTGTTCGTTATGGAACTTTCCCTCCTCTTCTGGATGGAAATCTTTTGCTCCTCTTCCATGAATCTTGGTGGCGAAGTCTTTCCGACAATGACGTCTCCTCCGGATACGTAAATTTCTGGAGACACCATTCCGTTCTCGTCTATGTTCCTGTACGACTCTTCACTCCTCACTCCCCTGACCTCTGGCGGAGGAATTTCGAATTTGTCTTCCTGTCCACCAGGATACCTCTTCTCTTCAGCCTTGTATGTTCTGAAGAATGCGGATCTTCCAAATCCTCTCTCAACCGATGCCTTGTTGACTATGACCGCATCCTGGATGTTGTAATTGTGATATGATATCAATGCCACAACGGCGTTTTGCCCTGAAGGCCTCCGGTTGTACTTGATGTATTTCGCTGCACCAGTCGTTACCATAGGTTTCTGAGGATAGTGAAGCACGTGTCCCCTGGTATCAGGTCTTAGCCTATAATTTGATGACGAAAGTCCCAGTGACTGTTTGGTCATGGCAGCTCCCATAGTGACCCTTGGAGACTGGTTGTGTTCCGCGTACGGAATGACTCCAACGACCACTCCTTGAATCATCATCGGGTCTATTTCCATGTGGGTGTGTTCCGGGCCATAAGTTTTCTTCCCATCGAAAACATTGTTACACTTCAGGCACTTGAGCTTGACTGCCTCTTCCCCTGGATTCACCCATTCAGTAAGGTCGCTATAGAGATAGGTCCCGCAGTGCGGACACTTCAGTGGTTTCTCATATGGATAGATTGAGACGAACGAGTTCTCTTCCTCTTCCGCATCCAGCCACTCTATGATACCACCTGCTATGAGGTCTTTCACTCCCATCTTTCCGGAGAGAAGGTTCTCCCTTGTGGCAGCATTGAATCTTGTCTTTCCATTATAGACCACGATTAGCGGTCTCCTTATCCTTCCCTTGTCTGTGTTGATGATGACTTCGTTCGTTGTATCATCGAATCTAATATTGACCTGGTTCGATAGGTTACCAGACCTCCTCTTCTTTCTTATTTCGGCTACTACACTCAATCCGTCCTTGTGATAACCGATCAGATTACCATTGACATATATTCTTGAAAGTCCAGGCTTCTCCCCCAGTATTTCTTCGAGACCCATCTTCTTCAACAGTTCGATGATGTTTTCTTCCGGGAATCCTTCTGTGATGTCTATAACCAAACTGGCGTTCTTTACGAGCCCACAGTTCTGTCCCTCTGGTGTCTCATTCGGACACATCCTTCCCCATTGGGTTGGATGCAGATCCCTTGCCTCGAAGTGCGGCTGTGATCTTGTCAGTGGCGAGGATATCCTCCTCAAATGTGAGAGGGTGGCGATGTATGAAGTCCTCTCCAGAAGCTGTGACACTCCCGTCCTTCCTCCGATCCAGTTTCCCGTTGAGATTGCGTGCTTCAGCTTCTCGTTCAGAACATCTTGTCTCACTGCAGCGTTGAGCCTGATGCCCCTTTTCCTGTTATAGGTTTTTTCCAGCTGACCCTTGAGGTCCTTAAGCAGTGCCTGCGCTGAGCTCCTGAACAGCTCCTCCAAGAGGTCTCCGGATAACTTTATTCTCTTGTTTGCAAGGTGATCCTTGTCGTCTTCTTTCCTGATACCCAGATAGAGTTCCAGGAGTGCTCTTGCCATTCTCCCGAGGTATATTCCCTTCTTGGTTCTGTCTTGAATAGAGTCACCTAGATGCGGTAGCAAATTCTTGTCGAGAATCTGGGACATCTTCTTTTCCCTGAATTCTTTTGCCTGCCCTGCAGCGAACCTCTTTTCCAGATAGTTGATTGCGTCCTTTTCACTCAATATTCCGGTCGTAGGATAGAGCTCAGTGTTTTCAGAGTCCTCTATGTTTGCCAGGACGACTGGAACCATCTTTTCGTTTGTCACTATTGAATCGTAAATATCCTTGTCCTTGTCGACGCCCAGTGCCTTCATCAATACGACGAGTGGAATAGTTCCTGCGATCGACGGAATGGAAACTGTGAGTATTCCGTCTGCTTTCCTCTCGACTGCTATGAGGGCCCTGTAACCTTCCTTCTGTGAGAATATCTTTGCGACTTCGACCCTTGAATCGTACTTCTCCTCATATTCGACAATGATCTTGTTAGGGGCCAGATCCTCCATTGATATGAGGGTCCTTTCTGTTCCTCCAATAATGAAGTATCCGCCTGCATCTTGTGGGTCCTCTCCGAGCAATTGGAGCTTCTTTTCGTAAGGAAGGGATAACAATTCCTCCTCCGTCATTCCCCTTATTTTTTCGTCCTTCCTGAGGTTAATTCTCCTGATGAATTCATCAGTGTTGTTCTTGTGAAGTATGCATATCTTAGACCTCACCATGACTGGGAACTCTCCTATCTTGATCTTCTCATTCCTGATCTCCGTGTCTTCCTCGAGAACAGTGAAGTCGAGAAACAGTGGGGCCATATAGTTGAGGTCCCTCAGTCTCGCTTCAAGAGGAGTTATGTAGTTCTCCGATCCTGTGGGTTCCCTGATCTTCGGGAGCTCAATGGATATTGTCGTTTCTGGCTTTTCGACATTCTTCCGCCTCCCGAATCTGATCCTAATGTCCACTCCGCCAGTCTTTGATCTGTCAAGCTTCATCTCACCAGGTAAGTCATCCTCCGTCACCCTTAGGGTGTCGAAGACTTGCTGCATTCCTGAATCAGGGTTGTCTTCTGTTGGGATAAAATCGTTGTAAGAAACTAGTTGATGGTTGACTACTTCTATCTCTTTGAAAAACGTATTCAAAATGCTATACATTTATTATTCACCTATCACGGTTCTGTATATCTTGGCAATTCCTCTTGTCCTGCTCTTTCTGACTATTTCAATAATTCTACCGGGAACAATTTCTCCTATCCCCGGGGCCTTTTCCAGTGTCTTTACGACTGGGTCAGTCCTCCTGATCTTTGGAAGCTGTGCCTTGGTAACTCCCAGTGACTTCAAAATATTCTCTTCCTCCTTTACGGGAACCAACCAGTGTTCCGGAACCATCTCGTGCATTAATATATTATATTTCGCCATAGAACTTTAGCCCTCGAGCAATCCCAAGCATTTAGCGCCTGCCATATCAGAATTTTCACACAAACTCATTTTAAACCTCTGGAATTGCCTGACCTTATCTTTTAATGATACATATTCTTTGTGTTTTCATTTATTAATTAAGATTAATATTTTAGGTGTGCAATAAATCAATTCTCCATCTGTTAATTAGTTGACTGATTAAACCACAAAATTTATTAGTCTTTTGGTAGCACAATTTCTGATTATACCGAGTGGCATAAAGTTGGAACGAGCTTGCAGCAAGCACTTCCCAAATGATTCGTCCCAGATACTAATTTTCGGAACCGGAACTTGCACTATTAGAATCTCAAGTGTAGAGAGAAAGATCCTCTTACTATTCTTCGGAGGGGGTGCTGAGCGATATTCGCTTGTGAAATTATCTTATGATCTCTTAGAGTCTGAATATATGGAGACGGATCTATAATCACAGATTTAGAGCTCGAGAAAAGTGAGCATTGATGGAACCAAGATAACCTACGAAATGACTAATGGAGTAGCCTTCTCCAAGCCTAGAAAACTGCAAAGACCTTTGCGGAGGTCCATTTGAGGAAGATGTTTCAAAATAGATCACGGACACTTCGGGAGAACTGACTGTGAGTCCGACTCAAAGGATCGAAATACTGATAACATTCAAACACAGCAAGAAAGTGGACAAGACTGTCGAAGAGTTGAAGAAAGATCTGGAAAAGAATGAGATGGGCGGCCATTATGCCAATGAAATGGAAAGGGTCGCAACATACAAGACAGGGATTGGAACATATATGTTTTCAGGGTTAATAGATGCAATGATTATCGAGTCGTCAAACCAGAATGCAGAGGGGAATGATTACTTAGATAAGGTATTCCAAAAAGTCATGAATAGTGTAGAGATCAAAAAAAAATAGATTGAAAAAAGAAACTGTTAATCTGACGAGCCTCCATCCAATAAGTTACCAAGGTATCTGGGGTTCGAGTTGACAAAAAACGTGCAAGCAAACGGCAAATTCTGAGGAATGTAAAACTTCAATCTTGACCTCTGATCTTGATTTCTTCCGGAGCGTGTTAAAATAAAATTTCACCAAATAGACAGTCGAGAAAGTCTGTAGCAAATTGGCCCGGGGGATGCTATGGTAGATGCATCTTTTCAATCCAGTCCTTCCAGCCAGGGGAGTACTTCTCTTATCAGAGACGGCCCGTGATGGGCGAAGAAATCGTATTCACCGGGAGTGAGGTAGATTTGCCTATTGTTATATGCTCTGAGGTTCATCCACTTTCTAGAGGATATCATCGTATCGAGCATATTGACTTCACGCTTGGTGAACATCTTTGGTTCCATGATGATGTAATCAGGGTCACTCTCTCTCACAAAATCAAAATCGGGGTAAAGCCATTCTTTTGAAATTCCTGAGTAGATTGACTTGAAATTCATGAACCGAAGAACGTCGGTTATATATGAGAGGGAGCCGAAAGTTACTGGACTTCCGAGATCACATTCTAGGTACACCGTTTTCTGTTTACCGATTCTTAGATCCTTGGTAAGTTCCCACAGATCCCTTTCAAGTACTCTTCCATCGTCCTCCCTTCCTATGACTACACCGACCTTTGTAACCAGGTCAAGAACACCCGCCAAAGAGGACGGGAGTTTGAATGAGAATGTCTTGAAGTGCAGACTGAGTTTGTCTGCGATTAAGTTCTGGTAACCTGTGACGGTCAGTATCAAATCTGGCCTCAATTTCTCAAACTGTTCGATGCTTGCATACCCGTAACTCGCTACTTTCTTCTTGGTCATCGCTTCCTGGGGTCTAACACAGAAAGGAGTCACACCGACTATCTTGTCCCCCATTCCTAGGTCGAACAAGATTTCGGTAATCGCAGGACTGAGACTAATGATTCTTTCGATAGTCTCTGGGACTTCTACTTCCTTGTTCCGATCGTCTATCAAGGTAACCAAAGCAATTGAGATTTCGAACACCTATTTTAACGTCAACTGAGAAATTAGCTCGATATATACCTCAGAAGCTGGTTATATCTGGCATATCACCAAATTTTTAATGGGTAAACCAATTTCCTTCCTGTAGGATTAATGGCTAAGGTTAAGATATTCGGTGACAGTAAAGAAGTCCAGGTTGAAGGAAAGATGAGCGGTGAAGTCATACTGAAGCAACTCGGACTATGTTCAAGTTCGACTATCATCCTGCGAAATGGCAAGCCCATACCAGAGGACAGCCTTGTCGGGGAAGATGACGATATCACGATCATCAAGTCGTTTTCAGGCGGTTGAATAATCCATCCTATACCTGAGTACCGCAACCATTCCTCCATACGATTCGACTATTTTTCCGGTTTCCCAGGAGCCGTGGACAACGAACAACTTACAGCCACCCTGGCTGCACTTTTCCATATAAGTTGCTGCACTGGGACTCCTGAAGAATTTATCAGACATTAAAAGTGTAGAGACTGCCCTCATATCAAGAGCCTTTCCCACCTCCTTCTTGCCGTAAGAAGAAATACCCAAGCCAAATCCTTTGAGGAAGTCTGAAATCAATTTACTTTCCGCACTCCTTCTGAGGTTTACAACGCCCTCTTGGAGCAACTCTCTGATTCCGTCCTCTTCAGATGATCCAATTTGAGTATTGACAGATTTGTAGCCGTTCTGGGAGAGGAGTTTAGAGATAGAGTCCCTAAAAATTGATGGGCCTATGATGTAGATTTCTCCCTGACGGTGCTTTTCCATTTTCTCGAGGAAATCTTCTCGATAGCTGTTTTCTTTTCCTTCATACATCTTGCCAGTGCTTGTCGAAATTCTCCAGAGCATATCGTTCTTGGACTCATTGATTCCATATAGTGTGATGTTTTGATCGTCCGTGGACAGTACCAGAACTGTTGAGTTTGTTAGACTTGACGACTCTTCAAGAGTCCGGACAAAATTGACTCTATCCAGCGGAACTATTGAAATCGTGGATTCTGGTTCCACATTGATAGACTGATGTTCACCTACGTAGTCCTCTGGCCCCCCGATTATCTTACCAAGTATATGGAGCCTGGAAGATAGCTCAAGGAACTCGACGCTCTCAATCCTGATCGAAACTTTTATCCTTTCTCTCTCCGTCTTCTTATTTCTAATCACGTCCTCTTTCCTCTCCACTCTTCTCAGAACTTCTGCGACGAGAACGTCTCCTTCTTTGAGGAACAGTGAGAGATACCAAAGGTCTTCTCCTCCCGTGATCTCGATGTTCACAAGATCATCATTAATCGTGAATTTCAAATCCTACCCTCTCCACCATTTTTCGGAAGTTTTCCATGTGGCTACCGTTCCAGTAATACCTTTTGCAACTATTGCAACGGAAGATTTGTTTCGCATCCTTGTTGACATATTCTGGGAGCTCAAGCCCATTTTCTATACTTTCCAAACTGCGACCACAAATGCTGCAAAGTTCCATGAACCTGTGTTCGGGAGCAGGTAATGCACCTTTGAGTTCAGCTAACTGCCTTTCAGAGTCGTGCGATTCGATAAGCACGGAATTTTTCAGTTTACCGTGCAGTAGCTTGTCCCTCGTCAATATCAAATTATTTTCAGATATGCTGATGATATAAGAATCATCCTTGTCCTTTTCTATGTACTTCACATCATACCCGATTATCCGCAGATATCTGGCCAGTTTACCGAGCATGCTATCTGCTATTATCATCGTTTGACGTATACCACTTCTGCGCTTTTTATGC
Source organism: Thermoplasmatales archaeon (assembly GCA_026127935.1). Classification (GTDB taxonomy): domain Archaea; phylum Thermoplasmatota; class Thermoplasmata; order Thermoplasmatales. The sequence goes on from JAJSLL010000008.1 coordinate 60,631, forward strand.
TATCTATTATCTCTTTTCCGAACGCCATTTTCTTCATCTTCACGTCCCTAGGTTCGTCTACGGGTCTTGCGTAGTCAAATCCATGAATATAGATTTTCTTTGCCCCCATTAAAACGCCCATGATCACGCTCCTGTCTCCATCTGTGAACCCGCCTATATTTCTCACCCTCTGCAATGGAACGCTCTGAGTCGTCCCTAGAACAACTCCCTGCATTCTTGGGACGAACTTCACCAATTTTTGTATGTTATCACCGTGGGCATGCACTACTTTTATGCTCTCAGTGTGGTTCAATATCCTGTCGACAGGTCCGTCCAAATCCGTCACGATCATGTCGCAACTTCCGTCATAGTAGTTGAGGGCAGAGTCCGCGACTATTACGTAACCCTTTGGTTCACTAACCAGATCTGCGGGTCCAATTACACTCACAATTTCCTCCCTCGGAAGATCCTCCCAGAGGTTCTTCGAGATTAGATTGTTCAGTTCAATTCCGGCCAAAAGGTCCCCGTATGGGTTGAACCTAAAGGTCGCGACTATCTTTCTGTGAAGTTGTATGTTCCGTTGAGTGTTCCTCGAATCCTTTTGCATTTCTCCTTCTGAAAATGGAAATGATCACTCCAAAACTCACACCTAGCGCTGTCAATACTATAGCGACCGTGAGGTAATACGTCTTTACGGCACCCGTCAGGAGGGCATAACTGACGAAAGAAAGCAGCCCAAGTACAGCTGTGAAGAAGCTGATGTAGAAGAATGCAGAAAGAAGGTAAGCCTTGATCATCTCCACCCTCTTCCCCTTCTCATATATCAAAAATCCTTCCACTATTCTTCCAGTGTCAAAGATCAGAATGGCAATGATTGTGATTGGGACTATCCTATAGATTAGGTCGATAATTCCGAGGACTGGAAGGTTGGTGTGAAGGGCAACGAGGAAACCGCTGTAAGTACCATATGCGAAGACGGCTACCGCGATGAGGAGTGAGAATACTGTGACCCTCGTGTTTATGAATTCCTCCATGAGCCTTGAGAAAGTCTCAGAGATTCTTTTTCCTGCGGAATACGCTTTACTCAGAAAATAAATTCCAATCGCAGAAACGACCGTCATGAATCCTGTTGTGGCAGGATCCAGACTACCCAGTCCGTAGAGGTAAACCCTCAATCCTAGTACGAAGAGTATCGTGATTCCAAGAACGAGGAAACCCACCCCTATCGGTGCGAGTACTTTCCTCAGGAATTTCTCCTCCTTCAGCGCTTTTACAATGATATAATACATCGACTCGATTTGTGGGGCCTGCCTGACCGTCACCCGTTTTATTGCTCTTATCTTGATTCTGCTCTGTATCAGAGGGAGTATGAAATCATCCTCTGCTCCATCTGAAACCACCACAACGTCAGATGGCTTTATCGTCGTTACTATTTCATCAATCTGTTTTCCTAATATCTCATCTGATACAGTTCCCACATTCTTGTGGCCGCATATGGTCGCAATTTCAATCTCTTCCCCTGACTTTACAAGTGAGTCGTAGGTGGATATGGCAGAAAACAAGGCATTGGAATCTGAGTCTTCAGCGTCTGCCAGCATCAGGGAATTGGCTGCCGACAGGTTGGACTCCCTTCCGATTATGGGGGATCTTATTCCGGCCTTCTCACCAAAATCGTTGTCCCTGTCGACGCATAGGACTAAAGTCTTGCTCATTTGACTACAAAGTACCCCGCACTTTTCTGCCTGACAACCCTCTTTACATAACCCTTGTTCAGCAGCTCCTGCAGGGCATTGGTAACGAGACCCTTGCCCATGGAGGCTGCCTTCATAATGTCGTCGGCAGTCTTCATCTTGTCTTCAGCAGTGGAACCCAGTCGTTTGAGGGAGTCATAAACTTTTTGAGCGGGTGGTGTAAGATCGCCCATTTATATTCACCGTTCTAATGAATGACTATTAAATATAAATATGATTTGTGAAATTTACTAATTCCGTTGACACGATTATCTTTTCGCTGTTTTCAGGACTCGGAACCAGCATAGACCAAGTTGACACAAAGTATAGGATGAAGGAAGCATAACTAAATAGATGCTTGAATCACTTGACGGAAGAATTGAATCTGTTATCTCAAACGACATTATTTTCGGAAAGATACTCAGCAGGAAGGAAGAATTCATTAGAAAGAAGGACGGAGGAATTGATGAAAAGTTCTCTGAACTAACATTTTGCACTCTGACGGCAAATACCTCAGCGGAAATGGGACTGAAATGTCAGGAATATTTGGACACACTCCAGCGATTCGACCTGGAGAGTTTGAGAACTGCTCTCGAATACTGCCATTACAGATTTCCTAACACTAGGTCCAAATTCATATCTCAAAATTTTAGACACAAGAATTTGCTTGATGAAATACTGGATTCGGATCAAAGAAGAGACAAGCTGATCGAGACCTATATGGGAATCGGAATGAAAGAAGCGTCTCATTTTTTGCGAAACATAGGATACTTCCAGTATCCCATTCTTGACAAACACATCCAAAGATTCCTTTCCAGCTACTACGGGAAGGAAATCAAGATCAAGAACAGAAAAGACTACCAAAGGGAAGAGATCCTATTCCTAGATATTTCGAAGAAATATGACCTGGAACCTGGAATCATGGACCTTGTTGTTTGGTACCTTATGACCGGAAAGATTCTGAAGTGAGGTTTCTGCTCCATGCCGCTGGAACCTTTTCCCGTCACTTGGAAAGATACAATATTGCTTTTGCTGCCTCCTATGGTTTGGTGATCGTTGGGAAGTGACCAGAGTCGATGATTTTGTATTCTCCCTCAACCTTTCGCCATTTTCCTGCGAACTACTTTAGACGACAATTTTCATTAGGTCGTAAGAGCTTAGGATTTCTCTGGAGTCAAGACATGAGAGCTACCCTTGCAGTTGGTGGAAATGCCTTGTTGGAGAAGTACGATAGGGGAACTGCTGAAGAGCAGATTTACAGAGCTGAATTGACTGCTAGGAAGACTCTTGAATTTTTCAGGAGCAATGAAGTAGTTCTTACTCACGGGAATGGACCTCAGGTAGGGGCAATACTGTTGCAAAACGAGTTCTCCAGCTCGGTAAGTCCAGCAATGCCTCTCGATGTCTGTGGAGCCATGTCACAGGGAAATATTGGATATTTTTTGCAGACTTCTTTTCAGAAAGTATTCGATGAGTCGGGGATAGACAAGAAAGTGGTAACAGTAATCACAAGGACCGTAGTTGAAAAGGATGATCCTGCATTCAAGAATCCGACAAAACCAGTTGGCAAATATTACACAAGGTACGAAGCTCAGGTTTTGGAAGCAAACAATGGATTTGTTATGCGGGAAGATGCTGGACGAGGATATAGAAGGGTCGTCCCTTCTCCTAGACCGGTCGACATTGTTGAGATAGAGCAGATAAGATATTTGATGAACGAAAGGTTCGTTCCCATCGCAGTGGGTGGCGGAGGGATACCGGTTATCAGAACAGATAGTGGATACACCGGCGTGGAAGCGGTCATAGATAAGGACCTGGCGTCGTCATTGATTGCGATCGAGTTGAATGTTGACATTTTCATAATCTTGACAGCGGTGGACGCAGCCTACATCAACTTCAATAAACCCAACCAGGAAAAACTCGGAACTGTTGGAATAGATGAACTGAAGAAACTGAAGTCAGCAGGTCACTTCGCTGCCGGGAGTATGCTACCAAAGATAGATGCAGCAGTGAATTTCGTGGAAAAATCTGGTAGAAAGGCGATCATAACGAATGTAGAAAATATGAGTGATGCTTTGTCTGGCAAAGCTGGAACAATAGTGACGGCTTAGACCTTTGATATCTTACCGTCGTTGAACTTAATCTTGTTGTTGTGCTCCAACCAGGATAAAGTTTCGTCGAATTCTCTATGAGAGATGAACAGGTCATTTTTCTTATGCAGACAATATTCAATTTCCTCCTTTGTCATTGAAGTTCCCATGCATCCGAGGATGAGATTCCTGAAATCCTCCTTCTTGTTCCACGGGAATATGAACCATTTCCAGTTGTCAGCCGTTATCTCTTCTGCAAAGTAGTCGGGTACGACTTCTGATTTGTTGATGTGAAGGAACGTGGCCGTTTTGACTATCTTAGGATTCTTCTGTTTTGTCGCTTCAATTGCAAGTTTTATAGATTGGCCTGTATCGGTTATGTCATCGACCACCAGAACAGATCTTCCGCTCAAGTCCTTGACTATGGGATAAGTCACAGCAGCCTTCCCATCAGGTGTTGCAGTGATACCCCAGTGTTCCGTCTTGAGTGTAAAAATATCTTTTATGCTAAGATAATCCGAAACTATTCGTGCAGGTACCAGTCCTCCTCTGATGACAGAGATGACACAATCGAATTCGAAATCCCCGATTTTCTCAACGATTATTTCGGCCCATCTTTCAATTTCTTCCCAGCTCACAACCCTCGAGGGAACCCTTTGAAAGTCCATTATTATCAAGTCATAGTGTTTCTCTTTATTTAAGCTCTTTTTAGACGAGGAACCAGTGCAGCTTGTGCCTATTGAATTGTTACAAGAAAAGGGTTTAAGCCAAAAGTTCATTTAAGAGCGATGAAAGTTGTGTATGGCAACGACGATGTTGCCGGCAGGAACATGAGTTATTTCCTTGAGAAGAATTTTGCAGTTGACGTTATAGCACTCGAAGGGCATCCAATCTATCACGACTATCCCGAGAAAGAGGCAGGCGCAAGAAAAGGTGAGCTGATTATAATCCCGAGCCAGCACAAGAGCCTCAAGAATGTCAGGAGTCTCACCGTCCATGCAGCTGGGAACTTCGACACAAATGACTATGGTGGAGCAAAGCATAAGATGACACTATACGACGGGAAGTATGCTCGCGGAGTTCTTATGAACATCAACAAGTATGCCCAAGGATTGAATTTTGAGGTCACGTACGAAGCCACTCACCACGGTCCTTATTCTGAAAATCCGCTGGTGTTCGTGGAGATCGGTTCTAGCGATTCCGAATACGGAGACAAGGAAATTGGATACATGATGGCAAGGGCGATTTACGAATCATACGATGAGGAGGCTGAGATTTACTGTGGAATCGGCGGAATGCACTATTCTAGCAAGTTCACCAAGATGGCGATCAATGAGGGATTGGCGTTTGGCCACATCGCCTCAAAATACAGGTTCGCGTCCCTCACTCCGGATTCCTTGAATGAAATGTTTCAGAAGTCTATCGGGGCTGGGGGTTTCCTGATAGAGAGCAAGTCCTTTGATTCCCTGCAAAAGAATTCACTCAAGAAGATGCTAGATTCGAAATCCCTTAACTACAGATTTGTTTAACCTAGAGAGAGGCTACAATTAGTGGGAGCAAGACTGTTGCTTCACCTTCTATCAGGACCTGCTTTGCACGCGGTTTTATCTTTCCCCAGGAAACAGCTTCCCTTGGCTGCGCTCCCGAGAGGCTTCCATCAAATTCCTGAGCTGTTGTTATGTAGATCGCGTAGTCCAGCCCACCCCTGAACTGGTTCCACCATATCACGTGGTGCTTTGAGATTCCGCCGCCGATAATGATTGCTCCCATTTTCCTTTTGGCAGAGTTGAAAACAATTTCGCTAAGTCTGTGCTCATCCTCCAGTGAATCGATAGCAAAATCGTGATTCATTTCCCAGAAAGACCAGAGCTGTGATCCGAACGATCCATCTGTATATCCTGGTATGAAAACGTCTACTCCGTTTTCGTATGCGGCATTTAGGATTGAGTTCTTTTTCATTTGCTTTCCCAGATCTCTGAGAAGGTCCGTTATTGTCCACTTCTTTTTCTTCTCATATTCTTTTTCAAGAAACGGCATCATCTTTTCTTCTATGATCTTCCCGTAGTGATCCTGCGGGATTACCACATTACCAAGTCTGTATTTCTTCTCCCTGAGAAGCACGGCATCATTGAGCATGAAGTCACCACGGTAGTAGTTCTTGTAACTCCGTGCCAGATCGTGGTCGACAGTTCCTGCTGTGGTGATTATGTGGTTTACGATCCCTGAATTTATCAGGTCCACTATTGCACCTCTGGTACCGGTAGAAACTATGTCAGCAGTGAAGCTGAGGAACGTTTCAACCTTGTTCTTCTTCATCTCTTTGATGATTTCGACCGCCGCTCCAAGCTTTGGTGCAGTAAATCCTCCAGAATGCTCAAACTGGTACAGAAGTTCTGAGACTTTCATCCCCCTTCTGGTCCTTACGTCCTCAACAGGTTTCATTTGAATTCCTCCATTAGAAGTTTCCTCTCCGGATTGCTCTCGAAGTATTTCTTCGATGGCTCAAGAATCTTGATCAGCTTGCGGGAAAGACTCTCTTTGAGATCTGAAGGATGAATTTTCCCTTCCACGAAGTCACGTTCTAGATCGGCATATGTTGCATACTCCTCCCTCTCCCCTATCTGGACGCCATCGTTGTAGAAATTGAAAACTATGTTCTTGTAGATCTGAAGAATCGGGTTTCCTTCAACTGTCTTCTCCGGACAGAAAGCTGACTTAATCTTCCTTGAAATATCTTCGGGAGAATCATGAATAAATATTGCAGAGTCCGCCTTGCTCTTGCTCATCTTGTTCATTGGGTCCATCCTGTTCCCACCCTTGAGTGATGAGATTAGATGGCTGTGTATCGCAACAAACCCTTTCTTCCCCACTTTCTTGTGAATGTCTCTCGCAAGCATATGGACGTGCCTCTGATCCATTCCTCCAAATGCCACGTCCAGGTCCATGTAAAAAATATCAGTTGCCTGCATCATCGGGTAGATCAGCTTTGAGGAATCTTTGTCGGCGTCTTCCTCGTTTCGTCCCATTATAGGAAGTGCTCTTTTTATCCTGGAGATGGTGAGCGCCTTTGCTACCCTAAGAAGAAGAGCCCAGTAATCGGAATTTGCCACAAGTTCCGAAGCGTAAAGAAATTTCACTTTCGGATTTAGACCGCAAGATAGGAACCCCTGCCTCATGTATTCGGCATTCCTCCTAATTTTCTCCATGTCCCCACCAAACTTGTCGTTTACTGCGGCATGCCAGTCTGCTAGGAGAAGTGTCATCTCTATTCCAGCTTCAGCAGCGAGGTTGAAAATGTTAGTCCAATATAGACCCGTTCCAATGTGTAGGGGACCAGACGGCTCGAAGCCAGCATATCCCTTAGCAGCATCTAGTGATCTCAGTTCCTCTGCGGTTATTACTTCCTGGACAACTGATTCCAACCTGGAAAGGTCTTTCAGCATGATTCGACAAATATTCTCTTTATTTCATTGTTACTATAGCCAACGTTGTTTGGACTACTTTCCCTGCATACCCTCTCTCTTCTATTTCAAGACGATATCGAACCCTCTTACTCCCACGCATCTTTTGGCAGCAGTTCATAATATCTCGTCTACTCTAACTTATCATCGACGTAATCTCGGCGTGTATGAACGGCATATGGTTTGAATGAGGTACCCCGGCGATTAGGATCCTGAACCTAAAGGACCCCACCGAAATTATTAATGCGAGGATGTCAGAGCCAGATTGCGTGGCGTTTTCTCAGATCTGCTTCCTTCTCTCCTCTTGCTTTCATAAGAAGTGCGACAATTGAATCAAGAAGAATGTGGGAGGATGCTTCAAAGAGAGTTCCCAGAGGGGCAAGATCCGATGACTTGTTTGTCTTCAGAACTATCCTGAAATCGCTTGCCTTGTAGATCGAATTCTCTTTAGATGAAGTGATGGAAATTATCTTCGCGTTCACTTTCCTGCAAATTTGCGCCACCAGAAGAGCACCCTGCGTCTCTCCCGTTCCTGATAGCAGGACGACAGAATCTTTTGCCGTCACAACAGGCGCTATTGTTTCTCCAACAAAGTAGGCATTGAAGCCCATTTGCACGAGTCGCATGGCGAACATTCTTCCGACTATGCCTGACCTCCCTACTCCATATACGAAAATATTCTTTGAGTCAATAATCAGTTCACAGACCTTTCCAACAATACCCTCATCCAAATCTCTCAGATTTTCAAAATTGCCAATTATGTAGTCGAAGGAATCGGTTAGAGTGGACATCAAAAGAAAAGTATTGACGACTAATTTAACTTATCTTAATTTGAAACCGATCTGACTTGTCTTTTTGTTTTTCAATCGCTGAATTGAGCTGGTTCTCACTTGTATAATTCCACAAAATCGTATCCTTTATCCTTTCCATAGCAGTACCTTATTTCCTGGAAATTCTTTTTCAGTTGAAACACTTCTTCTTTTACGTCTTTGCCTTTGAGCGCCCTGTCCATCAGGTCTGCAATATGAGACATCTCACTCTTTCCCATTCCGATCCTTGTCACTTCCTGTGTCCCTATCCGGATCCCAGATGGATTCTGAGCCTTGGTGTTCGTGTCGCCAGGAATCATGTTTTTGTTCAAGATTATGAAATTCTGTTCCAGCACTTCTGCGACTTGCTTACCTCCACCCTGACTCTTGACATCTATCAGCAGAGTATGGCTCTCGGTGAAACCACTCTTTTCTGCAAGGACCTTGAAACCTCTTGAGTAGAGTTCCCCCCCAAGTGTCTTGGCGTTTTCTATGATAGCACTTGCATAAGATTCTCCGTACTCTATCATTTCGGCTGCGGTCACTCCCAGTCCTGCCATTGCTCCGATGTGGTGATTGGAAATCACTCCAGGGAATACTCCCCTCCTCACCTTTTTCCACTTCTCATCATCCGTGTTCCCGACGATGACTCCGTGTTGTGGACCTGGGAATGTCTTGTGCGTGCTTCCCGAAATAACGTCAGCTCCCTCTCTCAGAGGGTCCTGGAACCTTTTACCAGCAATGAGCCCTAGAACGTGAGCACCATCGTACCACACAGTAGCTCCCACCTCATCTATAGTTTCTTTAAGTTCCTTGATCGGTGCAGGAAATAGGAAGACAGAAAATCCGAAGAGCACAACCTTCGGTTTTTCTGCAAGGATTGCCTTTCTGGTTCCTTCAACATCCACTTTCATCTCTTCAGTGTTAAAGACCATGTTCTTTATAGTACAACCTCTCATTCCCACAGCACCAAATTCCGCTGAAGAGATGTGAGCACCTGAGTCCAGACTCGGTGTGAGAATGGTCTCGCCTGGGTGTAAGAATGCAAACACCAGTGCCTGGTTTGCATTAGTACCGGAAATAGGTCTGACGTCTGCTTGCTTGGAATTGAATAATCTCCTCAGAAGTTCTTCCACCCTAGTTTCCATCTCGTCAACTATCTTGTTTCCCTGGTAATACCTGTGTCCTGGAAGACCTTCTGCGTACCTGTTATTGAAATCTGAAATAACCATTTCCCTGGTCAGAGGACTCATCAGATTTTCACTTGCAATGAGAGGGATTGAATTTTTGAAAAGATCGGTGTGCTCAATTGCTTTTTGTCTTATCCACAGTGCCTCATTCAGGGAAGAATTAAATGACATAAGCTAGCAGTTAAAATGAATTAATAAATATTTATGAATTTAAACATAAAAGACAGGA
>JAJSLL010000009.1 GCA_026127935.1 Thermoplasmatales archaeon
GACCGGCTACGGACGCTTTAGGCTCAATAATAGTGGCCACCACTTGAGCTGCGGGTATTACCGCGGCGGCTGGCACCCGTCTTACCCAGCTTTTATTCCCTGATCTTTTTAGGATCAAGAAAAGCCACCACCAAAAATGGCAATGGCACTCGAGTTCCCCTCGTCGCGCTTGCGCGCATTGCGAAGGTTTCGCGCCTGCTGCGCCCCGTAGGGCCTGGGTTCGTGTCTCAGAACCCATCTCCGGGCTACACCTCTCAGTGCCCGTACCCGTCATAGGCTATGTGGGCCTTTACCCCACCTACAACCTGATAGGCCGCAGACTCGTCCTTAGGCGTCGTGACTTTCAAACCCGAAACATTCCAGTTTTCGGGATCTATGGGGAATTAATCTCAGTTTCCCAAGGCTATGCCCCACCTAAGGTTGGATTATCCGCGTGTTACTGAGCCGTCTGCCAGTACCTTACGGCCTGTGACTCGCATGGCTTAGTCGGAACTCGATAGCAGTGACCGCCGGCAGGATCAACCGGAGTTTCTGATTGATTCTACCTTGAAATATATAGGATTGCGGAATGGACTATCTCTTCCCATCTCAGATTCGAAAATAGTACTCGAATCCTCATTCATTTCGCCGCTCAGGAACCAGACTTTCATGCTGTCCAAAAGGACTATCTAGCCTGTCGCATGTAACGGCAAAAGACAGTAAAGTCAACACGCTATATTAGCTTTCTGGTTACGTCTTTTGCTCAAAAATTTCACTCTACTTAATTCAAAAAAATTTGGATTAGTACGTTTGGCTGGAATATGATTCAGCTTTGCTCGATCAAAGGGATTATTGTCACTCTATGATCTCTTAAATAGTGTAATATGTTCAGAAATAATTAGAAAAAAAAGAAAAATCAAATTGGTCCTGTGTGTCTTCTCATTCACTGAACGCTAGGGAACGATACAGTTTCAGTGTAGCTGAACCTGTCAGAAAGATAAGACCCAAACCTACTCCATACAAGGCTTGAGCTATTTGGGGGGTTGTTTGGAAGACGGATATCACTGACAAGATCGCAATTGCACTTATACCGAACAAGCTGCCAAAAACTACATGGCCTTTGCTCGACATCTTTTTCTGAACGGGATCGAATTTCAATCCGTATATCAGACCGTATGCCGTAAGTGTCGAGATCGCCAGTACCACGAGAAGGAATATCAACGCCGTTAGATAATAGAAATCTGGATTTTGCAGAGTAGCGTACAGCGCAATTCCGCTCATAATGGCTATGAAAGCTATGAATGGAGTGATTGCGTATATTTTCCAGACTCTGTCCCCGAGCTTTGATTTTCCTGAATCCACGTAAACAGCTAATCGGTACACAATCGGAATGATAACTACCAATGGGACAACGAAGAACAATAAGCCCTCGATGTTGCTCACCGGAATACCTGGTTGGAGCGCCCCCCATGCTGAGAGCCCGATCAGATAGAACACTCCAATTATTCCGGTTGAAACCATCAGATGTCGCGGACGGATCTTCAGTGTTTGGGACCTTTCAAAGTAGGGGATTGCTAGCAGATATATCAGAGGCATTCCTGTAAATAGGACCACAGCCCAAAACGGTCCAAGCGTTGACGATATCCCGAAGTCAAGTTCCTTATAAACAAATAAAAGGAACCATGGGGGATACGGTGGTATTGAAGACGCTAGTGGACTGGAGACGGATACTGAGGGGAAAGGTGAGAAGAGCGGTGGTACATTCGGCAGAAGTGCGATGACGGAAGGGATTATGAATATGAGTGCAAGAGTGAACAGTGTCACTTGGATCATGTAGATGAGGTTGTGGGGGTACCAAGGCTTGTACATTCCATCATCTTTGTCTATTGCAGGGACCTTATAATTGACTTCCTTCGGATGGGGCATTATCGTGTTGTATTCAGCGAGGAAAAAGTGCATTGCAAAGATCAGCATTATCCCCGCAGCGAGCACAATGTGCCATCCCTCCAGTCTGGTGAACAGAGACAAATTTGTTCCGGTTCCAAGAACTATCAAGGAAAGATATTTCCCAATAAACGGAAATCCGTTTGCGATTCCTCTTCCTACATCAGTTGCATCAGCGGATAGGACGTCGCCTGTCATGGAGTAACCGAAATAGGCTACAGCTACGGTGAGGACTAGCAGCAATATCCCGCTCAACCACTGCATCTCCCTCGGCTTCTTGTATGCACCCACAAACATATTTCTGAGCAGGTGGATATACACAAGGGCAATCATTATGTACGCACCGTAGAGGTGGGTACTCAGGATCAAGCCACCGTAAGGAACCTTAAGCAATGCCTCGGTGCTTGCATATGCGTTGGAGGGTTGGTAATAGAAATATATCAGGAGCCCTGTGAGTGCTTCATAAAAGAAGGCTATCATTATCATTGCACCGGTCCAGAACCAGATTCCCCCCTTCTTCCTCATGTAATCTGGAACTCTTCTTGGAATGGGTTGTGGTTCGTTCATCACTTTTTCTAACAGACTTTTGTCGCTCATTTGATCACCTTTCATGTTGTGGTCACAACCGTCCCACTGGTTGTGATTGAATTGCCACCTGTAAGATCTGAAGAGTGCCCGTAGATGGTAGGTCCAACCATCATAGTCGCCGCGTAAGTGTCCGTTGAAGAATCGTACGAGAGGGTGATGCTTGGTAGCGGTGCCTTCGTTGGTCCGGCTGTAACACTGAAACCAGTATATGGATCATAAGTGCTGCCGTGGCAGCTGCAGTGAATTTTCCCCGAAAAAGTCGATGAAGTTGGGGAATAGAATCTGAGTTCAGGAGGCACACAGCCTAGATGCTGGCATATCGCAGATGCGGATACAACTGATCCGTATGGCCCTACTCCCCCAGGCGACTGGAATGAGCCTCCAGTAGCCGGAATAGGAACGGTGACTGGAGATATCTTCACATCGCTGTTGCTAGAATCACCTAATCTTAAGAGAAAGTTAGGTTCATTCTGCAGAGGATAATTGAAGGTGACTACGGCTGGATCGTTCACCGTCAAATCCGAAGTGTGAACTGAACTCCCGCTTGGCAAGACTAAGGTGAGGACTGGAAATGATGTTTCACCTCCAGATACCGTTGGTATGACATACTGCACAACACTCCTCAGTGTCCCGATCATTCCCGCCCCTATTACCAGAACTCCCATTATCTTCAAGAAGTTCCTCTTATGTTCATCCGGTTGTCTTTCTGATGGTGTCAGATTCTTCCCCTCACGAAACGTAGACGGAACCTTCCATCCATCCGGCTGTCGACATAGCTCCTTCCCAACCCGATGAGCCTGAACCGCATGGGACCTCGCACTGCCAGGTATAGTTTCCTGAGGTGATGCTGAAGGTTGTGGATACCACACTGGATGGAGTCAAAGGAATATTCAGTACAATCTTGTTACCTGTAGCCAGAATGGTGAGTGTGTGAGCAATGTTACTGCTGGGTACCTGAGAAACAGTAGAACCACCCGATATGTTGATGCCGTTGCTGCCTTCAGTAGAGTTCACATTTGTGTTGTTTACTATGGAGATCTGGTTGTTGGTTGTGCCTGCGACTGCTGCATACTGGGATGCAACTGGCCCTACACCGTCGTCGAAGTTAATGACCGTCAGGCTTATCTCCACCTTGGACGGCAGCTTCAACTGAGTGGTGGAATACAAACTTCCGTTCTCTAAGACATAGAAGGCAGGTTGATTCCCGACACTCTGATTAAAGAAGTTGTTTGTCGTGACCACTAAGGTCAGACTGTATGGTTGAGACGATGGTGTGGATACCGTTGGAGAAGAGTAAACGGTGCCTGCCATCCAACCTGGAGTATTCATAGCTCCTTCCCAGCCAGATGAGCCAGAGCCACAGGCAACCTCGCACTGCCAGGAGTAACTGCCAGAGCTCAGTGTGAATGATGTTTGAATAATCGAAGAGGGCGTGATCGGTATATTCACCACGACTGTTGCCCCACTAAATATAGTGAAAGTGTGAGCAATGTTATCATTAGGGACCTGGGAAACTTTCTGGCCCCCTATAACGCTTATGTTTTGTCCGTTGTAAGTGGAATTCACATTTGTGTTATTGATTATGGAGATCTGGTCATTAGTGGTACCTGTGACGTTGTCGTACTGTGTCGCTACCGACCCGACTCCATCGTCATAATTTATGATAGTCAGATCTATTTTTTTATTTGACGGGAGCGTTATGTTTGCTGTAGATTGGAGCTTGCCTCCACTCAGAATATAAAAGGCCGGTTGGTCTCCAACCGAACTATTGTACTGATTGTTCGTTGTCACTACTAATGTCAGAGAGTAGTAGTTGCTACCTCCACTGCTGTTGTTCGTCGTTCCGTGGGAACCACTCGGAGATGCTGTAGAAATGGCGTGGTCGTACGCCACTCCTATGCCTAGTCCGCCAATTATCACTATGGCGACTACAACTGCGTAAAATGTCTTTTCTGAAAGCATATTAAGTCGGTAAAATAATTTTACGATGGTATATTACGTATCGTGCACATTTAGGCGCAGAGCAATACACAAATAAGTGCAAACTTCTTCAAAAAATTACAAACATAACAATTTTAAACTTATTGTATATAGTTATTAATGGCCAGACTCAACATCTCTCTTACAAATGATCAAGCCAAGATAATTCAGGATCTAGGCAAGGAAGAGGGTAAAACAATTAGCTCTGTCATTACTGAATCGGTAGACTTGTACGCCAAGTTGAAAGAGAAGCATATCAACAGAGATCAAATCGAGAATTTGATCAGTTTTCATGAGATTTCAACTGCAATAGGAGCGGTTCCCATATCGGCAATAATGCTGGATCTCAGCGTATCCGCTGCTCTAAAGTGTTCTGAGGATGAAGTTATGAAAATGTGGTGCGACAGGGGACACATTTTTGGTGAACTGGTAAGGGGAATCGCCAAAGACATCACCGAGCTAGCAAGATTGGTCAAGCAGTACGAAACGTTCCTTCCAACAGATCGTTTAGAAATAAGGAGTTACGAAGATGAAGTGGAACTTCTTTTGATCGGGAGTGGTTATTCGGTTGCTGCATCCAAAGTAACAGCAGAAGGGGCTAAATGCTTCCTGATGGAATATGGGTTCAAGAATTTCGAACAACAGGTCGCAGAAGGATTTGTGAGAATCAGAGGAACGCCGTAAACGTCGATACAGAACCAAATCAAATCCCTTGATCGATTATACAATTGCCCCTGAATTCTTAGAAAAGTATTTCGTAGATCCTTTTAGTTCGGCTTCCGGAACTGAGTTTGCGCAAGTTTGTGCAAATCGGTGTAATGCCAGTTTTTTACATAAATCACCATTATGTTAATATAGACGACTTAAATGCAAACTCAGATGTTAGGTAGTCCGACAGACTGGATAATATTGATCGTGGTCGTTCTGCTGGTTCTCGGCGGATCAAAGAAGATACCCGAAGTCGCTAAAGCACTAGGTCGCGCAATGGGTGAATTCAGGAAGGGACGGATGGAAGTCGAGAGAGAAATTAGCGAGGCGACAAAATCCGAAGCCCCAAAACCCGAGCCCCCTAATTGAGCACCCATTGAATTGACAGAAATCAACACACAAGAGACCATACGGATTAGAGTTGATTATTGAATCTTATTTTTTACATCCTTCACACCATAGATAGTAGTCTAAGAAATCAATTTCTTCTTGTAGGAGTGTTTTCTCAAATTCTGGAAATTTTTTCCGCCTTACACTGTTGTAACTTAGATTTTGCAATTGCTTTGTTTTCTCAAATACATCTTGCATCATACTATCCTTTCCCGTCTCAACACCTTTAACTGCGAGGGATCCACCCTTTAACACTATCTTCTCCGGAATCGTATAGCTTCCAAGAAGCAAGACTGGTTCTTCTTTGTCCAAGACTATCTTGCTGTTTTCCGAGAAGAATGTCTCGTCTCCTAGGAGTGCAAGAGAGAGACCGTTGTTAATAGCAGTTCCGTTTATGGCAGTGAAAATTGGTTTTTCAAGGGCTATCCAGAAAAGGACTAAGCTCTGAATTCTCTTGTAGTAATCTCTGAGGTCTGCATAGCTCTTGTTTTCTGGAACAGAAATACCCCTCGAGAAGATGTAGTTAGACCCAGTCAAGAGGACTGATGATACCTGATCATCCAGGGCTGCGATAGAGAAGACCCTGATGAGTTCCTCCAGAAGCGTGTTATCGATGTGTCCCGGAGAGAGCAGAGTGACTACGCCAACAGTTTCCTCTCTCCAGAATGATATCTTTTTGAACCCTTCGACCGAAGGCGCTGAAGATTTGTGAGTCATTTTTCATACCCTCTTTGTAAATTATCAGCTTATATGTTATTCAACTTATAGTTTTGTCCCGCACTGCAGTGTTTACGTTGAAGTTGATTTCTGCTCCACCCGGAGTCGCTTGTCCAGAATCCATTTGGCTAGGAGCGCGCCAGAAAAATAAAGGGCAATTATAATGAGCGCTATCGTTGTCTCCATAATTCCACCTGTTGCTCCTGGTGAAATGAGCAGAGCTACGAAGAATGCACCTATGATCGCATATCTCCAGTTCTTGAACCAGAAAGATGGTGGAACTACCCCAACATATGAGAGAGAAAACACAATTATCGGCGTCTCGAAAATTGCACCCATCCCAGCGGTTATCAATACCACTATCGAAACAAACTGCAGTATCCCAAGGGTGGGAAGCACGTCCACATCCAGGGCAAAAGCATAAATGACGTGAAAGAGAATAGGCATGATTAGCTTCAACGCAAATACGACCCCCACAACAAACAGGATCAATATCGGTATTATCGAAAATGTTACTGCCTTCCTCTCTCTCGGATATAGGGCGGTCTTGGAGAAACTTAAAAACTGGAATGCAAGGACTGGGATGACAATAGATATCGAGAAGGCAAGTGAAATGTAGACAACACTCACGACTATGTCAAAAGGGGCAACGTTGATCAGTACCATCTTGGGTGGCACTAGGGTAGTTTCCATCAGTTTCAGGAGAACGACAGAAAAACTGTTGTAGAATGAAGGAAACGGATAGAAGAGGTTGTAACCGTCTAGCCTGAATGGTACCGGTCCTAAAAGGAAAAGTCCGAAGAAAATTATAATGAAGACTATGATTGTTCCCTTCAGCCTCGCTAAAAGCTCGTCTACGTAAGTAAACAGCTTCCCTCCGAGTACTCCCTTATCCTGACTCATCCTTATCTTTCGTAGGAGGACATTTAATACTGGTAAAATAATTATTGCAATTCTTTACCGAATTTTCCCCTCTCCCTGAATATGGACAGTATTTTATTTTGAAACGGCATCACAGGCAGATGGAAAGCAACATAATCCTTGCCCTAGATATTGAAGATAAGGAGAAGGCACTAAAAATGGCCACTGAAGTCAAGGGACTGGTAAAGGCTTACAAGGTTGGCTATCCACTCATTCTTTCAACAGGATCCAGTGTAGTCAAAGAGGTCTCAAAAATCGGCGAGGTGATCGTGGACATCAAGATAGCTGACATACCCGATGTCTCTAGAGACATAGCCAAAAATCTGACGGAACAGGGCGCACAAGGAGTGATCATGCAAGGATTTGTGGGAAGAGATGTCGTCAGGGAAGTCAGAAAGGAGGCCAGGAACCTCTATATCGTGGCTGAGATGTCTCACCCTGGAAACACAGACTTCATATCCGGCAACTCGGAAAAGATAGCGGTGATGGCGAAGGAAGAAGGAGCTGATGGTATAGTTGCACCAGCCACGCATCCAGAGAGGATACGGGCTCTTAAGAAAATATCTGGTTTGAAAGCACTCTCCCCTGGGATCGGGACTCAAGGTGGAAGCTACAAAGTGGCTATGGACAACGGGGCAGACTACCTCATAATCGGAAGGAGCATAACTTTGTCTTCCGATCCGAAACAAAAAATTAAAGAATTATTGTCACAAAGGTGAGGCAGTTGCAACTCACTAAAGAAGAAGAGAAGATATTCGAGGGGGAAATGGGAGATGCACCGAAGCTCGCAATAAGGTTATTGTATTCTCTGGGAGAGCTGGGTGAGGCAGAGAGATTGATACCCATCAAGTCGGCTCACATTTCTGGTGTCTCATATAAGAATGTTGGCGAAGGCGGGATACAGTTCCTCAAGAAAATGATGCACAAGGTTTCAGTTCCGACTTCTCTCAATCCACTGGGTTTTGATATCGAAAACGGTGGGCCAGTTGACATAGACGAAACGTTCCACAAGAAACAGATGGAGATAATTGAGATCTATCAGAAGATGGGAGTAATGAACAGCTTCACTTGCACCCCATATTACTTTTACAACGAACCGAGTTTTGGAGATCACATCTCTTGGGCAGAGAGCTCCGCAATCATCTATGTGAACTCTCTCATAGGAGCGAGGACCAACAGGGAGAGCGGTCCATCTGCTATGGCATCCGCCATAATAGGAAAGACCCCTGACAGCGGCCTCCACAGAGATGAAGGAAGAAAAGCGACAGTTGTCGTGAATGTAACGGAGAAACTTGACTATACGCGATTTGCCGCGCTCGGTCTCTTTCTCGGACCAAAATTGAACAAGAACATACCGATTATCAAGGGACAGAAAGAGACAAAAGGGATTGAACTGAAGGCTCTTTCAGCCGCCCTATCTGCAGTTTCATCCATTCCCATGTTCCACGTGGACGGGATAACGAAAGAAACGAGCCTTGTATCTGACTCCCCTGAAACGATAAACGTGGAGAAGAGTGACATAGATGAAACCATCAGTAAGAATTCAGCTCAAGAGGAACCGGAGCTCATCGCTATAGGTTGTCCTCACCTTTCTTCTGAGGAGCTCGATTACGTAGCAAGATTGGTTAAGGGAAAGAAGAAGGTTGGACCAGACCTGTTCCTGTTTACTTCCAGAGAGGTCAAGGCACAATCGCTGGAATCCGTAAAGATCATTGAGAATTTTGGAGGAAAGGTATTTTCTGATACCTGCATGGTTGTTTCACCGCTGAGTAATAAATACAGCAAAACTGGAACCAATTCTGGAAAAGCGACCTTCTATCTACCTCTAAAGGGATACGGGAACCAGAAGGTTGCCTTTATGGGAATATTGGACTTGCTGAAGTGGGTGATAGGGTGATGAAAGGACGCGGACTGTCTCCGGGCAAGGCCACTTCAGATGTCGTTGTCTGTAATCAGCTCATTTCGCCTCTCGGCGAGATCAGTAGGGATGGATTCGTAACCAGCGGACCTTGCGAAAACACAAACATAACTGGAAAGGTGTTGGCGTTCAAGGGGGGACGTGGTTCCACTGTCGGATCCTACACATTCCTTGAGTTAAAGACGAGAAATATTGCGCCAACTGGACTGATAAATGAGGCTGCGGAACAGATGGTAGTTACCGGGGCAATAATATCTGAGATACCAATGGTCGACAGAGTACCTCTAGATGTCTTCTTGAAGGGAGACAGAGTTTCAATGAATGGCTCCACCGGAGATGTTTCTATTCTTAATGTGAAGGAGAGGAGAGTAGCAACTGTCTATCTCATGCACGACGGAAATCTCCTGTTGCTTAAGAGGTCACAGGATATGCCGTCTTACCCTGGACAACTAAGTGGCATCTCAGGTTTCATTGAAGAAGGGGAAACTCCTGAACAGACTGGGAAACGAGAGATGCTAGAAGAATGTTCTATAGAAGATGCAAAGCTCAGGAAGATTGGAAAAGAGATCTATGTCAGGAACGACGGGAATCTTTACGGTATCACACCGATGATTATGGAGACAAGAACAGCAAAAGTGAAACTGAACGAAGAAAACTCCGAATTCCACTGGATCAAACCTGAAGATATACAATCTTACAAAACAGTTCCAAAATTTCAAGAAACTTTTCTCTCTCTTAGGCATGACTGGTACCTAGATTCCTAGGATTTCGCACATTCAAAATTCGATGCAAAACGAGACTACCTAAAATACATTATTTATACAGAGAGAAATTAGGGGATTTATGCACGTGAACGATGTACTGGATGACAGCCGCGTAGGTACCTTGGTAAACGTTCGAGGCTGGGTCTATAGGTCTAGAGAATCTGGTCAACTCATATTCTTGGTCATCAGAGACTCGACAAATATCGTTCAGGTTGTTGTGGAGAAGGGCGCTGTCACTCCGGAAGAATTCGAAATGGCAAAGAAGTCTAACATCGAGACCTCAATCGAAGTAGAAGGGAAGGTCTCGAAGGAGCAGAAGGCGGTCACAGGCTATGAAATTCATGCGACAAAGGTCAAAGTCTACCAGTTCGCTGAAAATTTTCCGATCACGAAGGACAAGAGCGACGAGTTTCTGCTCGACATCAGACATCTCTGGCTGAGGAGTAGGGAGATGACTGCCATTATGAAAATGAGGGAAACAGTTCTCGATTCGATCCGCGATTTCATGAGAGAAAGAGGATACCACGAAGTGCAACCACCCATGTTCGTGGGTGGAATGGTAGAGGGCGGTTCCACCCTCTTCGAGGTTCCATACTTTGGTGAGAAGGCTTATCTCACTCAATCCTCGCAGTTCTACTTGGAAGCATTCATGTATTCACTTGAAAGTGTGTACACTATATCCCCCTCATTCAGAGCAGAGAAGTCTAGGACTAGGAGACACCTCACTGAATACTCACACTATGAAGCAGAAGCTGCTTGGGTTGGAAACCAGCAGATGATGGATCTGGAAGAGGAAATGATCATAGCCATAGCCCAAAGCCTGCTTTCCTCGAACAAGGGAGAACTCGAAATCGTCAAGAGAGACCTGAAGAAGATCAAGAGCGTTGAAAAACCATTCTACAGGTATCGCTACGAAAAGGTAATAGAAATAGGAAGACAGAAAGGTCTCCAGTTGGACGACGTAACCGACTTAGGAGAGAAGGAGGAAAGGGTTATAACAGAAGATTTTGACAAACCCATTTTCGTCTATAACTTCCCAACAGAGCTTAAACCATTCTACCATAGACCAGACCCAGCAGATCCGTCCCACGTGATGAACCACGACGTTCTGGCCCCCGAAGGGTATGGGGAAATAATCGGAGGTGGAGAAAGAATATGGAGCAAGGATGAGCTGATCTCAAGGATGAGGAACGATAACCTGAATCCTGAAGATTATCAATGGTACGTCGACCTGAGGAGTTTTGGTAGCGTTCCTCATTCTGGTTTTGGACTTGGAGTTGACCGTCTGCTTACCTGGCTTGCTGGATTGGATCACATTAACAAGGTCGTCCCATTTCCGAGGACAATAAGACGGCTTAAACCTTAGGCTGTAGAGTTGAAGCTTCAACATTCGGGAACATTACCATCGACTGACCGATCAAAATTAGTCCTGTTGTTCTAATATAATTTTTATTCAACCTATTTATTAGCTTACGTGCGGTGCATTTTTTCTGACCTAAAAGACGTTTGTCATTTCAAGTACCCGGGATACAAGTGCATACAGGAAGAGTGCGATATCTGGGGCCACCACAATGCGATTGAAAACGAGTGTGTCTACTTAGATACACATGGTTGCTCAAAACTCAACCTACTCGCTTGCAAAGGTAAGGATAACTGCGTCTTTTTCAGGGAATTTTTTGAATCTCCTGCAGAAATTCCTAAAGTAGTGGATCGGACAAAATAATTTTAGTCAAATAGTCATAATCCTTTACGAAGTGCATAGTCTGCGGGAAGGAAGTCGATCGGTCGACTGTCATATGTGAAGATTGCAAGAAGGGAAGCAGTACCGAAGGGTTTGTCAAATCAATCAAGATCAAGCGGTGTCCGCATTGCGGCTCAGTGTTCTTGGGCGGATGGTCTGAGAAGTCAATAAAGGAAGATTATGTTATAAATTCGGTTATCGAGTCGGTATTCAATATTAAAGAGCCTTTGTTCGAGGTGAGCGGCGATGAATACAACCGAAGAATATCTTACGAAGGAATCTCATCAAAAAACGGAGAGCAAAAGAAGGGGCAGTTTTTCCTTCACACATCCCTGGCCACGTGCCCTGTTTGCACGAAGAAACTGGGCAATTATCACGAGGCTATCCTTCAGCTCAGGGGAGAGAAAGGTGAACGACAGGATTTCATCCTGAGCTACCTCGTCGATCTAGTTGACAACGCTAAATCCAAAGACGTATTCCTGACCAAGACGGAACGGATCAAGGAGGGGTATGATCTCTTCCTTTCAGACAAACAGTTTGCAAGGTCCATGGCGAGGAAGGCCATAGATCGGTTCGGAGGGTCCTTAAAGGAAACGTCGCACTTGGTGGGCATGAAGAAGGGTACCGAACTTTATAGGATAACCGTATCTGTTCGCATCCCAAATTTCCAGAAGGGAGATGTGCTTAAAACTGACAAGAACCTCTACCTAGTGGTGTCAATCAAAGCAGATCTGGTGACTCTGATAAACTTCGCCAGTCGATCGAGGTCAAAAAAGAAACTTGAGGATTTAGAAGATCGTATCGTCTACCGGAACGGTGAAGATATAAAAGAGGCTGAAATTCTGTACAGAGAGGGAAAGACAGCATACATAATGGATCCCTTCGATTTCAAGGAGAAAGCAGTTGTTGATGCTGATGGATCAGACAGGTTGAAAGTTGTCAAGGTGGATGAAGAGCTTTTCGTCGTGCCATCGATACAGGCATCAAAAGTGACCAGTCCGATTCTTGCTTCCGATCGATCCGACAATTCTGATTGAAGAGAATTAAATTTCAATTACAAGTTCTAATCTAATGGGCACACAAAGCGTTGCCATCACCTCTACAAAGATGGGCTTCGTGAACATCATAATAGCTCTTGTAGTTTTGTGGATAGTTACTTCTGTTCCTCTTTATCTTACGTCCAAGGTAATAATTCAAAATCGGTTCCGTTTCTGGTACGCTATTGGTGGGACATTTATTGGGACCATCGTTTTCTTTTGTTAGGATCTCTGTTCGATCTTATATTCCCAATTCTTGGTCTCTTCTTCGGGTTCATTGGGGTTCTGCTAGGTTCTAATGGGTGTATATCAGATCGATCTTGGGCGAGCATTCCTGCTCGCCTTTGTCACTTTCATTGTGTACATCATCCTATCCTTTCTGTTGGCGCTCCTCGGAGTTTCATTGGCTTTCATTCAATTTCTCCTGCTCTTATTGTGGCTGGTGAATCACGGAGCAACTTTTTCTATACTTATCTTGAGTTCGAGCCCAGATATATCCCAAACCTTGTCCGATCCTCCAACCGATGATTTTTCCTCTGCCTGAGTGCTTGAAAGTATGTATTCTTTGAAAGACGAAAACGCCTCCATCAGAGATTCATCTCCCTCGATCCGCAGATAGATTCTGTCAGTATAATCCATATTCGCGTCCTTTCGCATGCTCTGAATTCTTCTCACCATCTCCCGGGCCAACCCTTCAAGATATAGCTTCTTGTCGAACTCCTTGTTTATCAGTATCCTGAGGTCTGAAGTATCGTCGGATACAAATCTCTCGTCAAGGTGTTCCTTGGTGTCGACGTTCTCATTAGTTATGGTCTTACCCAGCACAGTGACTCTTCCGGATTTCTTGAATTCTAGCTGGTTTTCACTCCTTCCGAATTCCGCTTCTGCAGCGGCTAGATCCTTTCCGAAGATTCTGCCGGTGGATTTCTTGTCCAGAAGGTGTTCCTGTCTTAGATAGGATTTCAGATCGGCTGCAAATATGTCCTTCGTGTTCAGTTCCTTCTTAATCAGGCCGCTGAACTTTTTCATCACCCTTCCATACTTAGGATCAGTCACAACGATCTCTTTGACGGGTCTTCTCAAGATCAGACCATTCTTCTGTCTTATTCTCCTGCCTGATTCTACTATTTCTTTTACCAGATTCATTTCTTCTATTACCGAACTATCAAATTCTTCTTCCGCAGGGAATTCAGAAAGGTGAACTGACTTAGCACCATTCAATTTCATGAAAAGATATTCCGAGAAAAATGGAGTGAATGGTGCAAGCATTTTTGTAATGCTGTTCAGTGTCTCATAGGCAACAAAGTAAGATGACTTCTTAGCATCTGTAACATCCTTACTCCAGAAAGTATCTCTGGAAAGTCTCAAATACCATTGTGATAAATCCAGCACAAGATCCTTTATGTCGTCCAGTGCAAGATGTGGATCATATTCGTCCATATGCTTTGTTACTGATGATATGCATTCCTTGGTCCTGTTGAGCATCCACTTGTCGAGGTCCGAAACTAATTTCTCCTTCTTTGGGCGCCAATTGTCCAATCTTGCATTGGTGGAGAACAATAGATAAGAATTATAAATTGTTCCTAGCAATTTCCTGGAAAACTCAACTGAAACCTCTTCCGAGAATCTCTTTGGCTTCCACGGAGGACCTTGGAAAAAGAACAGTCTGAGTGAGTCTGTTCCTATTCTGTCCATTATCTGGAGGGGATCCACTTGATCTCCTCTGGATTTACTCATCTTTTCTCCCTTGGAGTTCAGAACGAATTCCATCACCACGACATTCTTGTAGGCATTCCTGTCAAAGAGCAAGGAAGATATCACATGGAGTGCATAGAACCAGCCCCTCGTCTGATCCATCGCCTCAGTTATGAAATCAACTGGACTGTTCTCGTTGAATAATTCCTGATTTTCAAATGGGTAGTGATATTGTGCAAAGAAGGCAGAACCTGAATCAAACCATGTATCGATCGGGTACGGTTCGCGTATCATTTCTGAATCGCACTCTTGACACTTTACCTTCACTTCATCAACTTTTGGCCTGTGAAGTTCAAAATTTTCTGGTACGTATGTAGAGTTGTCCAGCAACTCCTTCTTGCTTCCTGGCACGAAGACGTGATTGTTCTTGCACGTCCATACAGGAAGGGGTGTTCCCCAAAACCTGTTCCTCGACAAAGCCCAATCCTTCCCCTCGTCCAGGAAATTTCCGAACCTTCCGTCTCGTATGTAATCTGGCTTCCAATTCACCCTCTGATTGTATTCTACAACCTTTTCCTTGACCATTGATACTCCGATGAACCAGGATTCAACTGGATAGAATATCAGGCGAGTGTCACATCTCCAACAGAAAGGGTAGGAGTGAGATGTCTTTTCCGTCTTGATCATCTGGCCCCTCTCATTGAGATATTCGATGATTCTATCACTTGCAGTCTGCACATCAAGCCCTTTCCAGGGAGATTCCAGAGATATCTTTCCTGCCTCGTCGACGGTGACATAAAGCTCTCCCTTTTCCTTCTTCAAAACTGCATAGTCGTCCGCACCAAAAGCAGGCGCCTGATGCACTATTCCTGAACCATCTTCCTTTGTGACGAAATCGCCCGCCACTACATACAGTCCAGTATTGACCCTGAGTATAGGAATCAGTTGTTCGTACTTTGTTCCTACGAAAAAAGATCCAGGTTTGCTGTCAAGAATTTCGTATTTCTTTAATACTATCTTGGCTCTCTCTTCTACCACCCAGATTTTTTCCCCCTTATAGTTGACCAATAAATAATTGAAATTTGGGTTAACTGCGAGATACTCGTTTGCGGGAAGAGTCCATGGAGTTGTGGTCCAGACTAGGAAATATTCATCCTTTCCCGTTATCTTGAATTTTACGTATATCGAGAAGTCATCGACTTCCTTGTAGCCTTGAGATACCTCGTGCGCGCTGAGAGTGGTTCCACACCTGGGACAATAAGGAGATATCCTGAAGTCCTTGAACAGTAGGCCCTTCTTGTATAGTTCCTTAAGCGCCCACCATTCGCTCTCAATGTACTCATCCTTCATGGTTATGTAGGCCCTGTCGTAATCGACCCAGAAACCCAATCTCTTGGATGCTTCTGCCCATATCTTGACGTACTCGAATACACTCTCCTTACAGAGAGCGTTGAACTTTGAAACTCCCAGTTTTTCTATCTCCGCCTTGTTCTTAATGCCCAGTTTCTTCTCCACCTCAATCTCAACCGGCAACCCGTGGCAGTCCCATCCTGCAATACGGGGATCGATGTAGAATCCCTTCATTGTCTTGTATCTGAGGAACAGATCTTTCATCGCCCTTGTCTCTGCGTGTCCTATGTGGGGTGGACCATTTGCGGTTGGAGGCCCCTCGACAAACGAAAACCTTCGCTTCCCTCTATTAACTGCGAAGGACAGCTGCATGATGTTTTCTCTTTCCCAATATTCAGATACTTCTTTCTCTATCTGCAGCGAGTCGAAGTATTGAGGAAGTTCGTCCAACATAAGCAACTTTATGTGCATCAGATTGATAATTTTTGTCCATAGTTTTCGATTCTCTATACAATCTTGGACCGACAATGAATATGATCTCGTTTCTAATCCTGAATCACTGTTTCATTTTCATGGTAGTCACCTTTGCAGTAAGTGGAATCGGTTCAGCTGTAGCATTCTCAAAACTCCTGGCTTACATATCAAAGAGTTCGTCAGCAGCCCAGGCGGGTTCTATTATGAACTGTTCTTCGGGCTTGGTTTCATTTAAGGAAGTCTTGGAGGGGGGCCTGCTGTTCCAATACTTTGGCTTTTCTGGCTCCAATAATCATATTCGAACCTTCCCTGGTATATGGAATAGTGCTTCCCGGAATATCCAAACGAGGTTCGCCCACACCGGTTTGATGGATCAATTCCCATTGATTTTTTCGTGACCCATATCAAGCAAAAAATTTAGTCATAAGATTCACCAGTTGCTTTAGGAAAATTTGCTCCTTTGTATATATGAAGCAATGAGCCAGAGTATCGAGGAGGTCAAATTCCATCTTGACCTTTCGGCACGCTGACTATGTCGTATCTGGTCTCCAATGAATAAACGCTTAAATACGCAGTCCAAATTCAGCTTGCAACATCGGTGGTATAATTGAAGTTACCTAGAAAGATTATGAGATATTGCCCTCATTGTAAGAAACATACTCAGCAGGAAGTCGAGAGAGTAAAGAAAAAGAAAGCTAGTGAGCTGAGAAAGGGACAGAGGCGCTTCAGAAGGGTTACCTCGGGTTATGGAGGTTTCCCCAGGCCAGTCTACGAGGGAAGGGAGAAACCGACCAAGAGAATCAATATCAGATACAGATGTCTGGAATGCAAGAAGGCCTACCATTCTCCCACCTGGAGAGCAAAGAAGTTCGAACTAGCGGAGGTTGAAGCCTAAGTGCCAACAATGATCAAGGGGATGGACAAGTCTTTTATCAAGATAAAATGCCCGGACTGCGGCACAGAGACCCTCACGTATGCAAGAGGTTCGACAGAGGTCAAGTGTCAGGTCTGCAACACAGTACTCGCGAAACCAACTGGCGGAAAGTACGAAGTGAATGGACAGATAGTTGGAGAATTTAAATGAAGAAGAGCGATCCGGAGATTGGAGATCTCGCCGTTTGCACGGTTAAGGAAGTGCGCGATTTTGGAGTGATATGCAGTCTGGATGAATTCTCTGGAAAGGAGGGTTTCATTCACATCACGGAGATCTCGTCTGGCTGGATCAAATACATAAGGGATTACGTTAGAGAGGGAAAGAGGGTAGTCTGCAAAGTCTTGGATGCGAACCCTTCCAGGGGAAGGTTTGATCTCTCACTTAGGAGGGTAAACGACCATCAAAAGAGAGAAAAACTCAAAGAGTGGAAGAACGAGCAGAGGGCAGAGAAGATACTAGCAAATCTTTCAACCCAGTACCCTGGAAAATTGGACAAATCCGTCGCAGTAGAGGAGATGGAGGAAAAGTTCGGATCGCTTGCATATGCCTTGGACGTTGCTGCGGTTGAGCCAGAGCAGTTCTCGGCGGACCTGAAAAACAAGGAGTGGGCCACCGTCATAATAGACTATGCAAAGGAAAATCTGAAACCACCTGTGGCAGAAGTACGAGGAATTTTGAGATTGAAAGATAATTCTGGAAATGGTATAGAAGTCATTAAGAACGCGTTGAAAGCTGGGGAGAGAGAGGGTATTGAGATTACCTATCTCGGAGCACCCCAGTACAGGATCATTTCTCGCGCTGAAGATGCGAAGATTGCGGAAGAGAACATGAAGAAGAGTGGCGAAGACATAATATCCTATTTCAAGAAGCACGGTGGGATAGGCGAGGGACCAGTGAAAGAGTGAAAAGTCTTATTTTCAAGTGCACAGCTTGCAACAGCTATACGCTGGAAGGAAAATGTCCAAAGTGTGGTTCTTCAACCAAGTCAACAATTCCCCCGAGATTCTCGCCACAAGATAAATATGGAAAGTACAGGTTGAAGATGCTGTATGGGAAGGAGTGAAAAAATGGAAAGTGTAATCATTCGAATGGTAGACAACGTGAAGTTAAAGAATTCGGTATTGATAGTTGGACTCCCGGGAATTGGGAATGTCGGAAAGATAACCGCGGATTTCCTTATAGAGAGCATTAAAGCAAAGAAGCTCGCGGACGTATTCTCTCATCACCTGCCTCCACAGGTATTGATGAACGAGGATGCCCTTGCCAGACTGGTAAGGAATGAACTGTACTACAAGAAGAGAAAGGAAGGAGACATCGTATTCTTCACCGGAGATTTCCAGGGACTCACTTCACAGGGACAGTACGAGATATGCTACAAAGTCCTGGAACTGGCGACCAAGCTAGATGTTAAGCGGATTATAACGCTTGGAGGTTACCAGATAGGCAAGCTCATGGAGCTCCCTAGAGTGCTCGGAGCATATACTTCTAAAGAAGTGAAGGAAGAAGTGGAGAAACTTGGTGTCATATTCTCAAAGAATGAACCCGGAGGAGGCATCGTCGGAGGGGCAGGTCTTTTCCTCGGAATGGGACAGGAACTGTTCGGACTGCCTGGAGTCTGCCTAATGGGAGAAACTTCGGGTTACTTCACGGACCCTAAATCAGCGAAACAGGTTACAAAGATACTGGTGGATTATCTCAAGCTGGGAACTGACACAGCAAGCTTGGACGAGCGGATAAAAGAAATAGAGGACATAACGACCAGGATGATAGAGAACCCCTCACCTGAAGAAAGAAAAGAGGACCTGGGATATTTCGGATAGAAAAGTTCATCTGATTTATTTTACTCTTTTTTAAGCACAATCTTTTCAGGAAGATTGTTTTTCTCCAAGACAACCCCTATGAGATCTGAATGCCTTGGATTTATCGAATAATAAGTGAACTTCCATTTCTCTCTTCTCAATAGCAGTCCGACTTCGTATAATTTGTGAAGATGAGAGGTCACCGTAGGCTGTGGCAAGCCAAGGGCTATTTCTAGGTCGCAGGCACAAACCTCTCCATACTCTAGCATAATGTCAAGTATGGCAATTCTAGAACCGTTCGCAAGTGCTGAAATCATCTCGGAGGATTTCTGATACTTCCTCGTATCGACTTTCTTGATGCCCTTGACCGTGCAGGTTCTCGAATCCTCACTTTTCACCCAGAATCACTCCCTTGCTTGGGTTTGTCTTCATGATGCTGTTTCTCTTGGTCAGCTGCAACCAGACGAGCAACAGCATGAGCGGAATTTCAAGCAGGGGGCCAATTGCAGTTGTGAATATCACGTACGGGTACGCCGAAAATGCCACAATCGCTATGGCTATACTTATCTCAAAGTCCCTCGCTGAAACTGTGAAACCTATTGCAGTCGAATCGGGATAGTCGAACTTCGCTCTCTTTGCTGCATAATATCCCAAATGAAAGAGCACGAAATAGAAGGTGAGCATGACAACGCCCACCATCCAAACCAGTGTTATGTGATCCATTATACCCGATCCCTCACTCCAGAAAATGCTGACAATTGTGAACATCAGGGCGAGTGTTTGCACAGTTCCCAGACCATTCAAGAACTTCGTAAAATATGGTTTTCGCCAAAGGAAATAACGTGTCAGCGCTCCTGCCACCAAAGGGGTCGCGAGATACAAAATAACGCTCTTCAGGATCACCAGCGGATTGATAATCAGTTGTGTACGTGCAAGGAGATAGACCAGGAATGGAGTAGTCATGACCTGTATTATGGAATTCCATGCAACAAACGACACTCCAGCCGCTAGGTTGCCTTTTGCTAGATCTGTCCACACCATGACCATCGCTATGCATGGGGCCACTCCGAGCAATATGATTCCCACAAGGACCTGTGACCCGACCTGTGTCCCAATTAATCCAAACCTTTCAAATATGCCGAAGAAGAATAAATAAGCCAGTCCCCCGACCAGAAAGGGAGCGATAGCATAATTGAGGAAGATCATCAGTCCTAGTTTCCTAACATCCTTCATGCCTCCAAGAATTTCCTTTAGGTGCACCTTCGTCATCGCGGGGTAAATCATGAAGAAGAGACCGATCGGAATTCCAAAGGTCGATACGGTCCCGATCAGATTACTTCCTTTGAAACTCAATCCCAACCCCAGAATCATTGAAACTACCACGAATACTGGAAAAAGTGTTGTTCTGAGAGGAAGTGACCTTCGAACTCTAACTGAATTCGCGGACGCCCCCTCCCTTCGGTTCTATCCCAGAATTCGCAATGTATACAAGGATTCGGAACACTCTTTTAAATCATATTGTCATATTAATGTTTTATGATATGAAAGCATAGAACTATGGCATCTTTACTGACGACTGCGTCCACAAAGTAGCTACAAAATTGAGTTAAAAATTTATACAGCATATTTATCAGCAGGCATGGAAGAGCTACTCGTTCACTTCGATATTTATTCTGAAAATGCAAAGTTCTTTGCAAAAGTTAAGAGCGAGATGGGTGGCCTCAGAGAGTTTTCTGCAAGAAACATCGAAAAGCTGATGGAACAAGTAATCATCGATGTCAGCGAGGAATTTGACAACTTATAGATCAACCATCCACTTATGAGTTCGTGATTTTTCCTAAGGACTGAGCCGTCAGACTTCATCTTTATGAAGCGCTTTGTAAATCCTACCCATCAACAGCGGCTGGACAGTCAATGAAGTGAATATGATGACCAGTACAAGCGCTTCTATAGCCTGTCCCCAGTATTGCAGCAGCACGTTGTTTGTCTGATCCCCCATTATGAGAATGGTCGGCGCCAGTATTGCAGGGAAGATACCTCTCGTACCCTCAAGTCCCACGAATACGAGGTCTCCGTACTTCAGGTCAACGTCCACCGAACCCGCTAGTATGACAGCGAGTGGTCTCACGATGAATATCAGAATCAGTGCAATCAGAATGCCAGGGATGACGAATGAAATAAGGATGGAGAGATTAACGGAAGCACCCAGAAACACGAATATAAGGATCGCTGCGAATGTGGATATGTTGTCCATGAACTGCTTGTAGTTTTCGAATTCGGTATCTCTCGGCATGAAATTCCCTGAGAGAACCCCGAAGATGGCTGCAGCCATATAACCGGATCCACCCATCACGACAGTTATCGAGTAGGCAGACAAGCCGAACAGTAGGAACATGGCTGTATAATATTCTTTGAAATCCTTCGGCAGTTTAATCCTGAGTAGGTAGAGCAGTACGAACAGGGCTCCAGCAATCAGTATCGGAAATAATCCCTGCGTGAAAAGAACGTAGAGGAACACGTTGCTGAAAGTGAATGGAGACGACTGTACCAAGGAGACGTTCTTTGGAAAGAAGATGATTATTAACGTTATTAGGAACAGGTACGAGAACGGGTCATTGAACACCGATTCTGTAATCAGCAGCGTGGATGGTACTTCAGATACTTTCGTTTTCCTTAAGGATGTTATAACGGATGCTGGATCCGTGGAAGAGATGATGGCTCCGACCATGAACCCGACCCATATCGGTGCCCTCAGGAGGAATACCAGAATGACTCCGGTCGTTATCCCGGTGACAAAAAGAACAAAGGTCAACAACATCGATAGTGGTTTTACTATCCTTCTCAGCAGATATCTTGGGATCTTGGACGACTCGGCGAGTATGATGAATGCCGCTCCTATTGGCCCGATGTAATTGTAGAAGAGCACTTCAGCTTCCCCTGGTTTGATGAGGTAAAGAACCGGTCCCACCAGAATACCAAGCAGCAGGAGATACGGAATGTATACAGTCCCAGTGAGCCTAGCTATCAGTGTTGCTAAGTATCCTAGAGTAAGTGCAATGAGGATGGGAGCTAGGAAGCTGTACACTTGTGTGTAACAGCAAATAGATTAAAATCTTTTTTTTGAATTCATTTGCCAGTTTTCCAGCCTTTCGGATAGACACCTCTGTCTATAAGCACGACAGAAGGCTTCACGACTTCTCCCTCCCTGGTTCCCATTCCGAGAAGCTCTCCCCTGGGACTCATTATCCTGAGTGTTTTTCCCTCTCCCATGTCTTCTATGATCCCCTTCCTGAAAATACTCGCACCATGGGCCATAGCGTCTATGGCGCTCTCCTTCAGTATTATTCTTGGGTAGTCCTTTGTGACCTGCTCCGGATCGATTAGCATGCTTGAGAGCAGCTTCTCGTCACCGTCCTTGTAAAGTGTATATGCGTCCTTGAGTTTCTGCAGTGTCGATAGGTTGGATTCGTTCAGAGGTCCGCTGCGTGTCCTTCTGAGCTCAACCATGTTCCCGCCAACCAGGAGCGCATCCCCCATATCCCTGCAGAGTGTCCTGATGTAGACACCTGATTCAACGTCTGCATTGAAAAGGACATGTCTCTCTTTCATTTCCATTAATTTGAGTGAATATATCATCCTCTTTCTGAGGTTCCTTGCGACCGCTGATCTAAGCGGTGGAAATTGAAAAATCTCCCCTGTGAATTCCTTCAGCACGTCCTCGACCTTCATCCTGTCCACAGCCTTGTGAAGCAGCATTAGCGTGACATACTCCTTGCCCTGTTCGTGCAGGAAATCTGCCAGTCTCGTTGCTTTTTCCAATCCCACGGGTAATACGCCCGTCACGTTTGGGTCCAGAGTACCCACGTGACCCGCTTTTGAAATCCCCAGAATTTCCTTGACCCACGCAGACACCTGATGTGAGGTTGGGCCTCGCGGCTTGTCCAGCACGACGAAACCGAAGTTTATACGCTCTTCTATCGATCTTTCACGTGGTTCCTTGCCGAAGACTGAGACCAGAGATTATCACCTCCGCGATTTTTTCTGCTCCTTCTGAACTTGCATCTACAACTAGATCATATATCGATGTGTCCCTGAAATCTATTCCATAGTATTTCTTGTAGCGAGCCCACTCGCTCTCTTCCCTTTCTCTTATCTGATATAGCAGGTTGTCTCCCTTCTCTTCTTCCCTGTAATGTATGGAATTCCTGATCCTCTGGAGACGCACATCCTCCCTTGCATCTACGAAAACCTTGAAGGCCTCTATCCCATTCATATGACACAACCATCCTGAAAGTCTCGACTCAACGATTACATTGGATTTCGCTCTCAGAACATCCAGAAGGTATGAGTCTAGCACCCTATCGTAGCTGCCCTCTTTCTCGGCTGCTATTCCCAGTTCTGCGAGTGAAATTTTCATTTCTTTTGCCTTTTCCCTGAAAATCTTTCCACCGGTGACGAGTTCGTAGGACAACCTGTTGCTGACCATTTCTGCAACAGTTGTCTTACCGCTGCCCGGTGGGCCCGATATAGTTACCCTCATTCCTAACTCTCCGTCTCATGTACCATAGTTTGAGCGAGTACTGCAACGGGTATGTGAATATTAGTGAAAACAGCGAGTACAGTCCTATCCATATATAGAATCCGAAATAGCGCGTCATGAGGTCTCCCTGACCGAACGGTGAATTGATCGTTGTGAAATCGAGTTTCTGGACCTGGTACATGAATCCTATCAACCACGCGAAGATCAGCACCGTGAGTATCAGTGTTACGAAAGTTGGCTTCATCTGCTGCTGTGTCAACTTCATCGAGTCCTGCATTGACCTGGACTGCTCGGCTCTGACTGAATCCATTTCAGCCTTGTCTCTTGACCTTATTGCCTCCCTATACCTCTCCTGGAGTTTCTTGTTCTTGTGCTGCATTTCTGCCATACCGAAATAATCGGTGAAGAAATGCCTTGCAATCGTGTTCACAAATCCGGTCAGGAGAGCTGCCCCAAGGATTGTGAATAGTGGACGAGTGTAGTCGAACCCTATGACCGGCTGAAGGATGTACGTCATGGGTATCGAGAACAATTCCCTCAGGGTCGGGACAGTATAAACGAAGAGAAGAAGGATCATTATCAGGAAATAGAGCATCTGCGTCCTCATCGAAGATGACATGGCCTGCTGCTGTTCCCTGGTCTGAGGTGTTGGTGGAGATCGTTGTCTCTGACTCATTGCCCACCTTCATCGTTCGGTCTTATTACGGAGATTATCTTTAAAGAAGCCTCTTTTACCTTTCCGTTCTCGTTCATTACGACCAGCAGTGGAGAGCCTGTCATGGCAGAATAAGTTATCCCGTATTCCCTGTTGGCCTCCATGTGAGACCTAATCCTCTCGAGGGAGTCCTTGTCCCTGTTCCTTCTCGGATCGTTCTTTCTCCTTTCAAATATCTCGAGCGGGTCCGCTTCTATTGATATGAAAAGGTCCGGATGAAGTGTATCGAGTACGTTGACCGGCAACCCAGGGAGGTACCCTCCCTTGGTGTTGACTGAGAAGTGAGTGTCGATGATGACATCCTTGAACTGTGCGAGTTTCTCCGCTGCAAGCGTCTGTATCTCCTTCTGCTTGACCACCGGAAGTTTTCTCAGCTCGTCCCTACTCTTTACGTAATCCCGGGCAATGGCTTCCTTGAGCATTGCGTCCCCGTAGTTTTCCACCCTGAATCCATCCTTCAAGAGTTCTTCGAGGACTGTGGTCTTTCCTACCCCGGGAATCCCCCCTATTATCACTTTCATCTGCTCTACAATCCTCCAAAGAAGTCTCTCATGAAAGGATACATTTCTGTCATCTGCTCCTTGCCCATCGCTTGGTATAGCTGAATGACAATTCCCACAGTCAGCAACACACCAGTTCCTGAGGCGTTACCGACCGTGCCGATGAGGTCTGCTCCAGCAGCCAGTGCTCCTACTGCAGCACCGCTGAAGACTGTAATTGCAGGTATGTATTTGTCCAGGACCCTCTTGAGGACCCTCGGGTCCCTTCTGAATCCGGGGATCTGCATCCCAGAGCTTTGAATCTGTCTCGCTACACCTTCAGAGTTCATGTTGGTTGTCTCAATCCAGAACTTCGCGAACATTACAGATGCCCCCACCATAAAGGTGACATAAGCCAGCACGTGGATGCTCATCTCCCAAGGGGGATGGCTGAGAAGTTGTGTCTTGTACACCGAAGGCTGTAATATCGGGAAGAGCCAGTTGGCTATCCCGTTCGGATTTGCAAGGTACCACGCCAGTCCACCGATGGGAGTCGTCTGCTGTATGTTCAGCTGGGTGGCTAGCGATGACGATGGATATGCACCAAGCAACCAGTTGTGCCCAAATATCGGAACGTGGGCGAGTGTAGGATTTGTCCAGAACAGCAGTGTCCACATAGATAGGTTAGCAAGAACAGCTGCTGCGAGTATGACTGGTATGTTGGATGCGTACATCAACTGTATCGGGTATCTTCCCCTCGCACCTCTGGCCCTCTCGTGAGCCAGCGGCAGTTCCACCTTTACCGTTTGTGCCCAAACCACTAGGAAGAAAATGAATATAGTTCCCACTAGCGCGATCAGTGGATTCGGAGGCGAAAACAGAATCCTCTCTAGTCCGCCCGAGAACAGCGAAGCAGCGCTGTAGTGGCCCAGGAGATAGAATGTCTTGGGAAGCGCTCCACTTGGTGGATTGAGTACCGACAACGCAGAAGATGTGCTGACCGGCACCCAGTTCAGGGTCCCGAGAATCAGTGCCTGCGAAACTCCTGCTGCGATGAAGAGTGAAACTCCAGAGCCTATTCCCCATTTGGATACAAGCTCATCCATGAAGAACAGCAAGTACGAGCCCATGAATATCTGAAGGATTATGGCCATTCTGGCAAGCAGCAGTCCATATCCTGGTACGGCAGCATTCAGCCCCGAAATGAGTATCGGATCTGGTGGGAGGTAACCGAATACCTGAGGTACTGCCTCCACGAATATCATTATGATCACCAAGAGTTTCTGTGCTCCTTGATAGAGGGCTTTGTCCTCTCCCTTCGTAAGGTCTATGTTGATGATCTTCGCTCCGGAGAACAGTTGCATGATGATGCTGGCCGTAACGATTGGACCTATTCCGAGATCCATTATTGAACCGGCCTGACCTGCGAATATGGTACGGAACTGGGCGAACACGTCGATTATCTGCGCCTTGTCGAGTCCGTACACGAATACGTTCGACAGTACAAAATAAATTATCAGCACCAGTGCAGTCCAGAGGAACTTCTCCTTGAACCTGACGTGCCTTCCCGGTCTCTTGACCGCGGGAAGTCTCTCGACGAGGTTCTTCCAGCCGTACAGCTTGGAACCCTCGCCGGTGTAAGATAGAAGAAGATACGCAAGGTAATAGAGTGGTGATAGGAAGAGTGAGATTATGACCGTGTACGGTATGTTGTAATGTGCGTACCTGTAGTCTATGTACACATTAGCGGCGAATACGAGAATCAGAGGTATGGAAACTAATCTATTCCTCTTTATCTCCGCCATTAGTTTCTACCTCTCCCCCTGCATTCTTGACTTTTTCAATTGCTTTCTCAGTTGCCTTTCCCACCTTGATTATGAAAGGTCTTCCGACCTGACCTCCACCCAGAAGCACTCCGTATCCCATCTTCTCCAAGTCTACCCTGATCTTATCTTCTTCAACCAGTGCCATCCCGGTTTCCACCAGCTTCTCTGAAGTCCTGTCGATGTCTCCGATGTTGATCGCCTTGATGTCGACCTTCTGTGCGTGTCTGGTAAATCCGTGGACTCCGTAGTGGTCAGGCATGTATACCTGCATCCAGATCCACCTGTGCTTTCCAAGACCGGCCATTCCATTTCCTCCTCTCTTTCCCTTTCCTCTACCGGCCTTGTGTCCTCGACCGTAAGCTCCACCTCTCAACTTTTTAGTTTTCTCCTTTACCACTCTTGCCACCTTCCAGCATTGCATCTATGAGTTTGTTTATGTCCTTCCCTCTGTATCCCAGGGCACCCTTCATTTGGTACGTCCTCCTCGTGGAATGGTATCCCTTCCTCGGTGGATTCATCCTGAATACAGGCTTCAATCCCTCTATGTCGTTCACTTTCATGCTTCCATCTAGGAGCTTTGTAGCCATTTCCTTGATCGTCCCGAAACCAAGTTCCTTTATAGCTTCTTCTTCCAGTGGTTTGTCTCCGACGATCCTTCCCTTCTCCTCTAGCAATTTGATCAGGTGTTCCTCGTCAATCTCCCCCCAGGTGATGTAGTCCCTCGCCTTCTTCACCTGTCCAAGCTGGGATTCATCCACGAGGACTAGGTGATTGTTTCTGGTTAGCCTCAGCTGTTGGAATGATCTCTTGATCTTGGGATCTGTTTTATTGCTTCCCCTGATTTTTATCACTGCTAACATTCATCACACCTCCCTTGTATATCGGTGTACTAAGATTCAGTTTTTCATTTATCTTGAATTTAGCCGTCTCCTTGAGTGCGTTGAAGGTTGCGTATGCAAAGTTGACAGTGCTCTTGGTGTGACCCTCGGAGAACCCCCAGGTATCCTGTATCCCTGCAATCGCAAGCACCTTCTTAGGTATGTCTCCGATTGCGAGTCCGACACCCTGTGGAGCAGGTTTTAGGTGGACTCTTACTGATCCGGACTTACCCATCACTCCGAACGGTACTGTGTGACTCCTTCCGCATCCGCATTCCCACGAACCGCATCCTCTCTTGATCTCGATGAGGTTGATCTTCGCGTTCTCTATTGCCTTCTCGATTGCATCCCCGGTTTCCCTTGCCTTGCCGTGTCCCATTCCGACATAGCCGTCCTTGTTCCCGACAACGACCGTCGCGGCAAACTTCACCTTCCTTCCAGAGTCCGACATCTTCTGTACCATCTTTATCTCGATGACCTCGTCCTCGAGATTGGATACGAGCGTGTCAACGATTCCCGATTCCCTAATGGGCATACGGGTGACCAGGACCTCCGATATAGATTTGATCTTGCCTTCTTTGACCATCTTGCCGAGCCTCGTTTTCGGTACCCATTCAACTTCATCTTTTGTCACTGTGATTCCTCCATCGCTTTCTTAACCTGTTCGATCGAATTCTCTTGAACGGTTTTGAGATGCTTGCCCGTGAGCCTGTCCTTGTGGGGCAGGAATTTCTTGCTGACAGGTACTTTCAGTCCGGAATCTAGCATTCCCTGCACGCTTGCCATGAGCTTGTTCCCCTTGATGACCTTCTGTCTCCCAAGGTCTACCACTACCTGCTTTATTCCCTTCTTCTTTGCCCTGATACCCACCAGGTAACCCGCGAGGTAGGAGGCTGGCATGTTCCCCGTAGGGCTCGTCCATCCGAACTTCTTCAGTTCTACGGTGGAACCGTGCGCGACGATCCTGTCCCCGTTGACTGCGTACTCAGCAATATCTACCTTCATGTTCTTGAGCGATTTCCTGATGATGGCTCTCGGGGAGTCTGACTTGATGAGTGCCAGTCTCTTCCTGTAGTCCGTCTTCTGGAGCCTTCTCCTCTTCAGCGGCATAATATATCTTGAATTCATTTCACTCACCCTTCAGAGCCCCCTGTTCCCTCATGTGGAGGAGCAGAGCATTCTTCGTCCTGAACGTTCCTCCCTTGATCTTCTTATAGAAGAGTCTGTAGTTTGATCTAGTTATCTTCCCGGAGTCTCTCATTTCCTTGAGAGAGTTCCTCATTGCCCGGATGCTCCTGACCCATTTCCTCTTCCTAGGATCCCTCGCTTTCTTCGTACCCTTCCTTGACCCGGGACCCTTCCTCCTTCCCTTGTTCCTCTGCGCCTTTGCGACCTTGAACCTTGACCTTGAGTTTCCCTTAGAGGGTCTCTTCTGTATCACGTTCCTCCTGATCAGTTTCCTGATGTCATCCTTGGTGACCGCCTCCGCGATGTCGTCTATGCTCTTCGTGTCCATCCATACCCGTGACATCCCAGCCTTCATGAGCTGGGCAGCCATTCTCTTCTGTGGACTCAGCGTTGCCATCATTTCACCTCGTTCAGTAGCTTTATTCCAGAGGACTTGGCCTTCTCCTGGATCACTCTTCTCTTCTTCATCCCGACAGTCGAACTGATCCTGGCAGCATCCGTTTTCGGATTTATCTTTTCCAGGTCTGCGAGAGT
This sequence comes from Thermoplasmatales archaeon, assembly GCA_026127935.1. Taxonomy (GTDB): domain Archaea; phylum Thermoplasmatota; class Thermoplasmata; order Thermoplasmatales. Next base: position 29,100 of record JAJSLL010000009.1, read on the forward strand.
TGAAACGTAGATCTCCTTGAATCCCGAAGGATGGAGATTCCTGACCTTTACTGGTCCTCTGTACCCTGACTCGACCCATGCATGCCTGTATCCCTTCTTTTCCCTCAGCTTAGAGTGCTTACCCCTGGGTCTCCTCCAGGAAGTTCCAAGCCTCTTGTATCTGAACCACTCCTGCCTGTGGAATTCCGGCCTCTTCCTGTTCATCTTGTTCCGGATACCAAGCAGTCTCTTTCCTTCATTGTCCATCTCAGCCTTCAACGACATCACCCTTCCTCACAATGTAAATTCCATCCTGGAAAACCCTCGGATCAAATCCCTTGATCTTGCTCATCTTCTCTATCTTTACAGCCGCATTTCCAGTGATTTCCAGATCACTGCCCTCCACCGTGACAAGATCTCCCTTCACTGTGACCTTTGTTTCCGGTCCAAGCGTGACCTTCCTGGGACTCTTCTCACCGAGGAAGTTGTCTAGGTGTACCTCGTTCCCCTTAACGGTGACCTTCACAGGGAAGTGAGCGTAGACTATTTTCATGGTGTAAATGAACCCCTTTGTCACGCCCGTGAAGGAGCTGTTTATTATGCTGGCCCATGTCCCGACAACGGCTATGTCCGTCTTCTTCTCCCTCTTCGTGTATATCCTGATCTTCTTTTCTTTCATTTCAACTGCGACGAATTCGTTCTTGAAAATCTTGTTGACCTTGCCTTTTGGTCCCTGTGCCTCGTAGTTAAACCCTTCGAGTTTCACTTTCACGCCCTGCGGGACCTCTATAATTCTCTCCATTCATATCACCTCAGTAGATGAAGGCAAGAGCCCTTCCTCCGGTTCCCTTCTTCTTCGCCTCAGTATTGCTCATTACTCCGGATGTGGTCGAAATAACCAGTATCCCGATATCCTGGGCAGGCAGGTATCTGGACTCCCACCTCTCCAGCTCGTCCCTCTTTATCGCGAACCTCGGCTTTATCACGCCGCAGTTATTGACCGTCTTCGCAACTTTTACCTTGAATAACCCACCCTTGCCGTTTTCCACGTACTCGTATTCCTCTATGTATCCATACTTCTGGAATACTCTCAGTACCCTTCCGACCAGGTTGGAGGCTCTGACGTCTAGTTCTTGCCTTCCGAGCCTAGAAGCGTTCTTTATGGAAATCAGTGCATCGTTTAACGTATCTGCCATTCTTTCACCTCACGAATATTTCTCGAAACCGAGATCGGGCGCAATCTCCCTGAAGCACTGCCTGCAGAGGTGCAGGTTGTATCTCCTTACTAGCCCCCTCTTCCTTCCGCATCTCTCGCACCCTTCATTCCTCCCGTACTTCTTCTTTGGGGCAAGCTTGGTCTGAGCCAATCACCCCACCTCCAGTATATCAACTTTGTAGTTGTCCTTCATGAACTTCATCATTTCTTCCCTTTTGATCCTGATCTTCTTCGGGATCGGTCTTGGGGTAAGCCATCTCCTGGCCACTCTGTACCCTCCCCTTCTCTTGAAAGTGACGACAACGTCCATCCCGAATATTCCTATTTCAGGGTTGTACTTCTGTCCCTTGAAATCCGTATAGTCCGCGATGCCGAAACTGTAGCTTCCCTGTTCCGAGAAAGAGTAGCTCAGGCACTTGTTGTTCTTCACCCACAGTGCCTCCTTCAGGAATCTGTCCATCTCTTCACCCTTCAGTGTTACCTTGACGCCAAGGGGCTGCCCTTCCCTGATTCCGAATTCCCTGCTCGTCCTCCTTGCCTTTGTGATAGTAGGGTTGCCAGTTGTCAGAAGCCTCAACACACTCTTTGCCTTCTCCAGTTTCTCCCCTGCCTGCCCGACTCCTATGTTTATTGTGACTTTGTCGATGACAACGTCGGTCATTTCCACCATCTTAAGCACCTCTGGGTATCGTTATTTCGCCCTTCGATTTCCCTAGGACAAAAACATTTGACATCGTCGTCGTGAAATTGTCGTTGCTCTCAACGGTGTTCTCCTGGTAACTCTTCGAGACATTGATCTCCTTGATCGTGGTGATCGTTCCCTTGTGAGCTCCGCCCGTAACATAAACGGATGTCTCTTTTGCCATCGGGAACACGTCGAGTATCTTCTGCTCTGGGATGCTGATCTTCAGGGTATCTCCCCTCTTAACACTCTTCTCCTTTGTCAGGAGAACCCTACCATCGTGGGTTGCTATCTGGATCTTGCCGCCCTTCGCAATCGATTTTCCTGTGACCTTGACGAGTTTCCAGCCGACCTCCTGCTGATTGAGATCGGAGAGCACCAGAATGCCATGCTTGTCCATTAAGACCCTTTTTGAGACTCCTGCATCCTTTACAGACAGGACGTCCATGAAACCGACTGGTCTCTGGTAGTCCTTGACTATTCTCCCGTCCACTTCGACCTTCCCTTTCGTGATAATGTTCCTTGCTTCCTTGGCCGTATCTGCAAATTTCAGTACATCCCTTATCATGACCATTAGGGGAACGCTCCCCCACATGGGGTGTGGTCCTGCCTTTGAGCGGACAGACCACGCGAACTTCTTCCTCGGCTGCTTCCACGTCACTGGTGAAGCAATTCTCTTGATGTGCTTACTCATCTTTTTCTTCCTCCTCTTCTTTGTCTTCTACCTTTTGTTCTTCTGCCTCTTTCTCAGGCTCAGTTGCTGCTTCCTCCCCTTCCTTCTTCTCCTCAGACTTAGCCGGCTCTGGTTCCTCCTGAACGGTGATGTTCCTCAGCTGAGCGAGCTTTGTTAACCTCTCCTTCCTCTTCTTGTCTTCTAATATAAGCTTGGTGAGTACAATGGCCGACGGATCGATCTTCCTCGGTTTCATCTTGCCGTCTGCCTTCGAGATGTTTATGTTTTCGATTATGACTTTTCCCTTGTCGGTCAATATCTTGATTACCTTCCCTTCCTTCCCCACTATGTTAAGTTTCTCGTCCTTCTCCGCATCTCCCCTGACAATCCTTACAATGTCACCTTTTCGTATCGGGAAGTTCTTCACTCCATACTTTGAAATCAGATCCTTTGAAAGATGTACGCTGACGTTCTTCATGGTATCACCTCACACTATGGAGCTGGCAAGGGCAGCCACCCTTGGCCATCTCTCGGCGGCCTCCTTCGCCACTGGACCCTTTATCTCCGTTCCCCTCGTTTCCCCGTTGTCCTGCACGAGGACTGCCGCGTTGTCTTCAAACTCGACCATGATTCCGTCCTGTCTCCTGAATGTCTTGCGCTGCCTGATTACCACAGCGTATACTACCTTCCTCCTCATCTCTGGAGAACCCTTCTTGACGGAGGCTATTATCATATCCCCAACCGAAGCGGCAGGTATCCTGCTCTTCGTGTTGTGGTATGCCTTCACGTTGATGAGTGCGATTATCTTCGCTCCGGAGTTGTCCGCGCACTCGAGGTTGGCGCCCAGTGGGAGCCCCCTGATCTGCGTCCCTGCGAGTCCCTTCAATCTGATCCCTCCCTCTCTATCACTACGAATGAGACTGATTTTGCGAGCGGTCTAGCATAAGCTATCTTTACGACATCTCCCAGCTTCACGTGAATGCAGCCTGGCAGGTGTGCGTGATACTTCTTCCTCCTCTTCTCGTATCTCTCGTACTTCTCATTCTTCTTCATGTATTCTCTCAATACCGTCACAGTCCCCTTCATGGATACTGAAGTGATCTTCCCCTCAATGACAGGGGACTTCACTCCAAGTTCTCCGTGGAATGGGCACTTTGAATCGGTGCATTCTTCCTTGGGTTCGTTTACTTCTATGCCTATGTTCCTCATTGTCTTCCCTTTCTCCTTATTTTCTTCATCTTGTCCTCTGGCCTGAACCCCATCTTCTCGAGGTCGGCCATCTGACCGTCAATCAACAGTATTCCCTTCGTCTTGGGCAGTAACTTCCGTCCCTTTGCAGTTTCGAGAGTCAGGATGTTCTTTCTCTCGTCAACTACCTTGCCCTCCAGTCCAACCATGGTGGGATCGGAGTGCTTTATCACTCTTACCTCTGTTCCAACCACGTCGGTAAGGTACGGGTTCATTGAGAAACCTCGACCTTGAAGCCCATGTCCTCGAGGACCTTCTTCAATTTATCCCTCTGGTCCCCCTGCAGCTCAATCTTCTCTCCCTTCAGCGTTCCGCCCGTAGCCGTTTTCTTTTTCAGGGTCTTAGTAAGCTCCTTCAGGTCTTCCGAGTGCGGGTCGAAACCGGAGACTATCGTCATCCATTTCCCGTACCGCCTCTTGTCAGTCTCTATCCTGACAACCTGTGATTCCCTTGCGATTTCGTCAAGGGGCGTGAGTTCTCTGAAAATCTTGTCATCCTTCATTTCTCGGTCTCCCTCATTACTGTTTCCATTCTCGCTACCTGTCTCCTTAGCGATTCTATCTTGCCGGGACTCGGTGGAGCACCACCCATAGCTGAGATACCCCTCTCCCTCATGAGCTCTTCACGGAGCTCTCTGTATTTCTTCTTGATCTCTTCCTTATTCATTTTGCGTATTGACTTTGCCGTCATTTCCTCCATTGCCCGTCACCTCCCCGAAATTTACCTTCCTGACCTGGATGTCGTCCGGCAGCTTCACGTTCTTCCTCAGAATCTTTACTGAGATGCCTATAATCCCTGGCTTCGTCATCGCAACCGCAAACCCCTTCTCTATCGATTTAGACGGATACCCAGATGAAATGACCTTGCCTGACGTGTACTTCACGCTTCTCGACCTCTCTCCGGTGAGCTTGCCCCCCATCCTTACCTGTCCTCCCCTCGCTCCAGAGTCCATTATCCTCTTCAGTATGCTGTGGCCTGCCCGTCTGAAGTGCCAACCCTTCTCGATCGATCTAGCCAGCTTTTGCGCCATGATCTGTGCGTTCAGACCAGGCTCCTCCGTCCCTTCCACTTTAATCAACGGGCTCGTTAGACCGAATTTTTTCTCGAGCATGACTTCTATTCCCTTTATCTTGGAACCCCTTCTTCCGATGACGAGACCCGGTCTTTCGACCCTCAACATCACGATGGTGTTCTGGGGCGTCCTCTGTATGGCGACTCCCCCGAATCCTGCGTCGCCGATCTCGTGGATGAGATATTCCCTGATGAGTTGCCTTCTGATGTTCTCCTTTAGAAACTTCAATTCCTTCATTCTGACTCCTCCAGTTCCTCCAGAACTATCTGGATGTGTACCCTCTCCCTGTAGAACTTTCCACTCGAACCGAATGCCTTGTATGTGAAGTACTTGATAGGCGGTGCAGGTTGTGCAACCGCGCTCTTTATTATGAGTTTCTCGGAATCGAGCTGCTTGAACTCAGCATTGTTCTCAGCGCTTGTAAGTGTTTCGAGAACATACTTTGCTGCCCTGACGGGGTATCTCCCTGGTCCAACTCCCTTCTTGTGCGATACCGAGTCCAGGAACTTCCTGTACGGGACCGCATTCTTCTTCAGGATCACGTTCTCGAGGTAGTCCTTTGCCTTCTCCAGTTTCATTCCCTTGACCGTCCTTACCACTTCGAGTGCGTCCCTCGGTGAGATTGGAGTGTTCACTGATGTCGCCCTTGCACTTTTCTTCTTGTCGGTTTCTAGTACATACTTCATATCAAGACCTCACTTCAGGGGCAAGAACTTTGAGCCCCTCGTGGCTCCAACTCCCGGTCCGGAGTGTTTGACTTCCTTCCTGGTCTGTGAATATTCACCAATGTAGTGTCCGATCATATCTTCCTTGATAGTGAAAGTCTGATAGAGGTGGCCGTTGTAGACTGAAATAGTCTTGCCAACGTACTGAGGTATGATTATGAGGTCCCTCACCCTCGTTTTGATAGAATCTTCCTCCAGGAGCCTGTCGTGGAGTCTCTGCTGCTCGATGTTATATCCCCTCTTCAGGGATCTTCTTGCCCTGGCCGGTATGAGCTTCAGGAGTTCCGGCAGTTCCAGAGCAACCAACTGTTCCAGAGTCTTGCCCTTGTACAGTATCTCCTTTCCTCTCTCGGCTATCGCCTTCGTTGCCTTTCTCTTGGACCTCTTGATGGCTTTCTGTGATCTAATAATCTGCTTTTCAGGCATTTGTCTTCACCTTCTTTCTTGGGGACAGTCTACCAACCTTTCTTCCTGGCGGGGTATTCCTGCCAACAGTCGAAGGTCTTCCAACGTGCTGGTGGTTTCCTCCACCGTGAGGATGGTTCACAGCATTCATGGCGACGCCCCTGACGGAGAATGGCCTCTTCGCCCTGCTGGAATAAGCGTGAATCTTCTTTCCTGCCTTCAAGAATGGTTTTGTGTTTCGTCCTCCCCCACCTGCGACTCCGATTGTCGCGAGGCATGACGGCTTGATGTCTCTCATCTTTCCAGAAGGAAGCTTGAGCGTAACGTTTTCTCCGTGCGCCACAACAGTGCAGAAAGACCCCGGAGTCCTTGCAATGTTCCCTCCGGAACCGGGTCTCAGTTCGATATTGTATACTATGGATCCATCGGGTATCAAACCAAGCGGAAGGGTGTTTCCAACTTTTGAAGGAGCGTCAAGTCCTCCCATGACTTTCTGTCCTGCAAACATTCCGTTGTGTGCAATGAAATGTGATGTGCTCTGATCGTTCATCCTTACCACAGCCACCGGTGCATAATGACCGGGATCCCTTACGAGTCTTTCCACTTTACCCTCCCAGTTCTTTTCGCTTGGATACCTGATCTGACCGTAATGCCTGTGGCTCGGGCTCTTGTACATAAGCCCGCCCTTTCCTCTTCTCTGAACTAGTAATCTCTTTCCCATGTTTTCACCTCAGAATATTCCCAGCTTTGTAGCTAGTTCCTCCGCCGAGAAATCTTTTGAAATCTTCACGATCGCCTTCTTTCCTTCCTTGTCTCTCAAAATGTTGACGTTGCTAACCTTCATCTCTGAAATCTCCTCAACTGCTCTCTTGACCTGGTCTCTCGTCGCCTTCTCTTGGACGATGAACCATATCTTGTTGTCTCTCTCGATCTGAAGCATCGACTTTTCTGTGACGAATGGCTTCAGAAGAATGTCATAAGGACTCTTCAAATCTTCCACCCCCTCACATCGTTCAAAGCTCCTTCCGTCATGACCAGCAACCTGCCGGGATGCCCTCCCGGGGCAAGCACATAAGCGTTCAACTCTTCGGGTCTGACTATGTCCACGCCTGGAAGATTCTTCAGAGCCTTTGAGATGTGTGACTTGTCCTTGACAACGAAGAGTATGCTCTTGGGTGTCACGTACTTTCTTCCCCTGCTCTTTCCCCTTCCTGCCCTGATCTTTGTTCCTTCCTTTGATCTCACTATATCAGCGAACACTCCAACGTTCTCAAGAACGTCAGTTGCCTCGCTCGTCTTTTCGATCAACTCGAATTTGTCTTCGAGAATAACCGGAAGCGATTCGACTGTGAATTTGTGACCCCTCTGTTTCACCATTTCTGGGGAAACAGTGCAGGACAGTGCAGACAACTTTGCCTGGACTTTCTCCTTCTTGTTCACCTTCATGCTCCAGTCCTTTGCCGTTACCGGATGGTGGGCTGACCTTCCTCCCCTGGCATTACTCAGGAGCACTCCCCTCGAGCTGCCGGAGACCCTTGGGTATCTGGAGATACCGTGGTTGGGTCCCATATTATGGCCGACCCTCCTATTACCTGCGAACCAGTAACTTCCGTAAGGTGTTCTTCCGTTCGATTGATATGCGTTTGTGAACCTGATTATCAGGTCCCTCCTTATTGGGTAATTGAAAGCTTCTGGAAGGTCAACGTTCTTCACAACCTTGCCATCCAGTGAAAATAAATTTGTCATCTTACGCCCCCTGCTTGCTCTCTACGGACACGTACGTCATTCCCACTTTCTCAACATCTGGGACGTACTGTCTGGCCGGATCCCTCAGCTTGATCATTCTCTTTGTAGAGCCTGGAACGGTTCCATGAACAAGTATGTAGTTGTTCACGACCTCACCATAGTTCAGGAACCCGCCCTTCGGCGTGATTGCCTTCTCCTCTGGCTTTCCGTAAAACAGGACTCTCTTATTGAATTCGGTTCTCTGGTGGAAACCCATCTGTCCTGCTTGTGGGACTGTGTTCCTGACCCAGTCGGGGTGCCATGGTCCCAGAGTACCTATCATTCTCCTATGCTTCCTGTTCTTGTAAGGGAGGAGTTTCACTCCCCATCTCTTCACGTGACCCTGGAATCCTTTTCCCTGAGTAATCGCTATGATATCAACAAACTTTCCTGACTTTGAAAATGAATCGAAACTGACCTCTTTACCAAGCAGAGATTTTGCGTAATCTATCCTCTCTTTTATTGACCCGCCTCCGATCCTTATTTCTGTCAGGTCAGGGGCCTTCTTTGAAATTGCCTTCACCTTTTCATTCTGTACCAAGACAAGAACGTTCACTTCAACTGCGTCAGCGCCGTCCAGTTCCTTGGGCTTGTACTCCTTGGAAATTGGAAGTATTTTCTTGAGTTCGTTCAGCGAACCGCTGTCATAAACTTCTCCGATAGTGTGTTCCCCATATGCATCCCTTCCGTACAGCCTGATTCCAGCCACCTTGAGTGGTGGAACCTCAATGACCGTCACGGATGAAGCGACCTCTGATCCTGCGGTAGTGCTGCTCTTCCTATAATCCACGAACAGCGCGTGCGTCATTCCTGCCTTGAATCCAACAAAGCCCTGAAGTTTTGGACCCTCGTGGATTTGCGGCCAGGACCTGACGTGGGGTATTACTGATCTTGCTCTCTTCCTGGGATAGTATCCCATAGACCCATGTCTCGAATGATTTGGTGTTGCCATTCTTACCACTGCTGCACAGCCGTTGCGTCTTGATGTGTTCTTAATTGCAGGACCATCATTGGCACTATGGCCAGAGACGTGTGGCTAATGCTCTTTCGACAGAACCTGTTCGTATATAAATGGTTCGTAATTGATGGCTTTGTCGTTAAATTGCCAATATAACGACAGAATTTTCAAGAAAACCACACCTATAAGATATTAACTATAGATGCGCTTGTTCAACTGCGTTGATTGGAATGCTGATGAAACGTATTCGCACCGATGACTGGAAATGTGGTTGCAAATAGGACATTTAAAATTGTTTTGTTTGTCGAACCCTGCTCTTCATTGGGTCTTTCGTGGGGGAACAGGTCACTGCCCTCTAACGTCGCTCAGGGACGCGAGATCTGTGTCACTCTTCAGGCACTCACAGAGGAGCTGGAAAATCCCATTCCACGGCGATCTTGACCTCGGAGGTATTCCTCCTGCTAGTGCTTGGATGTCCTGACAAAGAGTTCCATCGTAGCTTTCTGATCGATGTGCTTAAGCCCCAGTTCCGCAGGATCCGAATAATAAGCTGCGTATCTGGTCATCCCTTTAAACTCTGGCCCAGCACCATATCTAGCTCTAAAGTACCCATTTCTTGCCACTTCTCGAATCTGTGATTGAACTAATGAAATGTTCTTATAAGGATTATCCAGAGGTGGGCGTTTGTAAGAACACCTTTCAGAAAATTAAATTCTGACCTGTCTTTCACCTTTCGCGAAAAGCTCTCCAATTTCTAGAACTCTTTCAAAATACACAAAATTGCCGGGTACGAAAGATTTCTTTCCTATTTCGAGAAGTGTCTCATTCCTTTCCTTTTCGTCGGCAAGCGTCACTTTCAAGGGAAGACCGCTTATCTTTCCTTGAATTAGTTCTCTCCCGGATCTGAACGGAACTGCAGCAATACCATACAGTTCTGTTGGATCAGGTCGGAACGTCCTAAATTTCTTCTTCGCCTTTGTGAAGTATACTTCGGAGAACTCCCTGACTTGGACACCTTCCCCCTTGTAATCAAACTTATTTTGTCCAACAAATGTCAATTCTGAGGTTCTTAACCTTATCCCAACTTCTTCCTCGATCTCTCTCAATAGCGCTTCTTCCGCGGATTCTCCTGCAGATATGTGCCCCCCCACTGTAGCGTCAAGCAATCCGGGAAAGGCAACATTCTTACCCCTAATCTGGAAGTAGACAGAATCTGAATCAATAAACCACCATTGTGCAGTCTTATGAAGTGAACCGATCCGGTGGGCTGTTTCCCGTTCTGTGATTCCTGTAATTTTCAACGATTCGTCGTAGACATCAACTAACTCCGTCCTCATGATATGATTAAAAAGAACAATAAGGAAGAAAAATACTTTCCCCGAATCTCAGACTACTCACACTTGGAGTAACCGCAAGTCTTGCACGACAGGCATCCGTTTTCCATAGCTAGCGTGTCATTGCTACACTTGGGACAGGTGGCAAAAGACTTTTCCTTTTTCTCTTTCTTCTCCTCTGTCTTGATTGCAGTCACCAAGAAATCTGTTGGTCCCGTAAGGGTCGCCTGCGGAGGCTCTCCTTTCATTGCTATATCGATTGCCTTGGCCACTCCGTCCGGGACTGAGGTAATCTTGGTTCCGCCCACAAAGGACGTGGACTTCCCCTTGATCCCCGTGAGTGCCCTGACAACCTTAGACACATCTCCTCCTTCCTGAAGATAGAGTGATAGCAGCCTTCCGATTGCTTCTGAGTAAGCCCTCTCTTCTGATCCCGACTTGCCCACGTTGACAAATATTTCAACGGGGTTCGCATTTTCGTCGAAGTTAATTGTGGTGTAAAGTTTGCCGGTCTCCAGCAGCGGAAAGACTATCGTCCTTCCGGTCAGTATCGTGGACCTCTCAAATTCCTTGTGTTCCTTCTTCTTTGTCGCTTCCTTCGTGAGCAGTATTCCTTCCCTCGATCCTTCTCTGTAGACGGTGACTCCCTTGCATCCCGCCTTCCACGCCTCAAAATAGATCTTTCCGACTTCTTCTGTCGTGACAGGAGAGGCGAGATTCACTGTCGAAGATATGGAGTGGTCTACATACTTTTGTATTGTGGCCTGGAGCTTTATCCTGAACATTGGGTCAATCTTGTGGGCCTCAACGAAGTATTCGGGCAAATCTCTGTCGTCCTTGATACCGTAGAGTTCCATGTATTCCCTCACGAGTGGATGGTAAACCTTGAAGGACTGCTTGGATAGAGACTCGCTCCTCCTGGTGTAGGAGAATGCAAAAACCGGTTCGATTCCACTAGAAGTTCCGGCCAGAGCTGAGCCACTCCCTACCGGTGGAACAGTTATCAGTGCAACATTTCTGATACCCTTTGACTTGATCTTCTCAAGCAGTTCTGGTCCTAGTCTCTGGATGAACGGTGATTTGAGATGTTTCTCCAGATCGAAAGCCGGGAATGTTCCCTTCTCCGCTGCAATGTTCGTGCTTTCATCGTAGATTATCTTCATTATTCTTTCAAACGTTGTATCTACAAATTTTATGGACTCAGGAGTATCGTACTTGATCTTGAGCTTGATTAGCATGTCCCCAAGACCGGTGAATCCTACCCCTATTCTCCTGCTCTTCCCGGCTTCGTCTGTCTGGGTCTTCAGGGGATGTTTGTAAAGGTTGTAATCCACAACGTCGTCAAGGAATCGGACGGTATATCGGACTGCCTTTTCCAGATCTTCCCAGTCAACTTCAGCCTTTTCAAACTGATGCTTCACAAAGACTGCAAGGTTCACATTGCCTAGGTTGCAAGCTCCGTATCCTTCCAGAGGTATCTCAGAACAGGGATTGGTTGTGAGTATCTCCATACCATTGTATTCTGAAGTGCTTTCCTTTCTCATCGTGTCCCAGAAAATAAGTCCTGGTTCGGCCCAGTTTCTGGCAGAGCTTATGAGCTCGTTCCACAATTCCCTAGCCTTTACCACTCTCTCTATTCTCTTTACCTTGCCACTCTCATAGCGGAGAGTAAAATCTTCGTCATTCTCAACTTTCTTCATGAACTCATCTGTTATTTTTACGGAGATGTTGGCGTGCCTCACGTGGTTCAAATCTCTTTTCACTTTTATGAAGTCCATTATGTCTGGATGGTCTACTCTTAAAGTGATCATCAAAGCTCCGCGTCTTCCTGCTTGTCCGATTGTACCAGTAGTTTCGGACATGATGTTCATGAAAGATACACTCCCGGTAGATTTCAGCGCAGCGTTATTGACTGGAGCACCTCTCGGTCTTAGGATGCTTATGTCCGTCCCTACCCCTCCTCCTAAAGAGTAAGTCCTTGCGGCCTCTTTTGTCCAGTCGAAAATCGACTCAAGTGAGTCGTCCCTTATTGGGATCACATAACAATTGTTGAGGGTGGCTCTCCTCTTGAATTTCTCCTGGCCCGCCCCAAACAAGATTCGACCGCCGGGGATCATCCTGAAATTTTCCAACAGCCAGTAGAACTTGCTTTCCCACTCTGCCATTAGTTGTTCACTTTCGACGGACGATATCTCCCTGGCCACTCGTCTCCACATCTCTTCAGGTACTTTCTCAAGAAGGATGCCATCGTTGTCTTTCATTGCATATTTGTCTATAAATACTCTAGACCTAAGCTCGTCATGGTTGAATCGAACCAGCGTCTCCGCCGGAACTTCAGAAGGAGCCTCTTTTAAAATTTCGTCACCCTCAACGGTCATTCAAATCACTGTATTTCGTAGCTAACATCAGACGTACTAAAAGGTTTTTGTGAACACGTCTGATTCAAAATGTCCAATCAAGTTACCGGCTTATGTTGGTACATTAATAGGTAAATGACCTATGTAATTTACAATAAGCTAAAATTGCACTTACCTATCTCACCATTCCTGAAAATCAATTCATTTTCTGGCCTCTTAATCAAGGATAAAATACAAGCTAAATAAATTTGATAAAATATAAATATAGAATTTTTATTAACAATTGTATGATAGACGGATTTACCGCTGAGGACGAGAAGCTATCTGGATTACTGATTCAGATGGGCGTGCCAAGAAACGTCTCCAAGGCACTTGTTTATATGAAAGGAAGGCTGGAGACTACCTCAGTAGAGATCGAGAAAAACGCGAACCTTCGGCAGCCAGAAGTTTCAATTGCGATGCGAATCCTGAAAGAGCACAGTTGGATAATGAAGAGAGACATAAAGAAAGAAGGGAAGGGAAGACCAGTCCATGGCTATAGACTTGCGAAACCTTTCAACGAAATTGTCAAAGAGCTGGAAGAAGAACAGAGAAGAAAAATTTCCGATATGCAGAACGTACTTGGACAGATACAGAATCTGGTGCTGTAACCAGGCTTTACGCTATTTCAGTACTTTAACCTCATTTCCATCAGATACAAGAACAGTTTTCTTGCCCCCGAGGAAGAGCCCCGTTTCAACGACGCCAGTAATGAGTTTGAGTTGTTGTTCTGTCTTATTCAGATCGAGCCTTGTAAGTGGTTTACAGTCACAGATCAGATTACCATTGTCGGTCACAAAATCTCCCCTGAACTGACACGTCAACCCTAGTCCTTCGAGCTCCTTCTTTGTGGTTTCGTGCCCAAAAGGGAGCACCTCGACAGGTATCGGAAACCTGTTCCCTATTCTTTCCACCAACTTATCGTCCGATACGATGACAAGATAGTTTTTCGACTTGTTTCTCACTTTCTTCTCCCTAGTGAGCTGGCCTCCTCCCCCCTTCAGAATGTTCAAGTTTTTGTCTACTTCATCTGCTCCATCCACTGTGAGGCTAATCCAGTCAACTGCGTCGATGTCTACGGTTTTAATTCCCACTTCTCTGGCAAGTTTTTCAGATGCAGTTGAGGTTGCCACTCCGACAATACTGTCCTTGATGTCACTCTGCCCGAGAAGTTTGATGAACTGTGATGCTGTTGTCCCAGAGCCAAGTCCGACAACATCTCCCTTTAGAATGTAGTTGAGTGCTTCCCTTGCGACCTGATCCTTCTTATCCATTCTGATACCCTTTCACTTTTGAATGTTCTAAAGGTATTACTAAGTTCCTATCTTCGACATTGCTTCTACAATCCAGCATTACCATCTCTCACGACAAGACAGAATAAGAGGCGAACATGCCTATATATGATGATATTTCAAACGATTCAATATTCTATTCCAAGTAAAAGGACAGGATCGATTTCACTTCCATCTCATTTTCTAAAAATCTTTTCTTCCTTATCCGAACCATTTGAAATTATCAAACTGCCCCCAAGAACCGCCATTTTTTAGTTTTCTGTGACCCCAAAACAAATGTCTGATTTTTTTAATGTAATTTCAGACCGAGTTGTTTAATGTGACTGCTTAAATGATTTGAAAACAACTAGGGCTAAAGATCTTGTAAGTTATCCCGAAGTTTGTGTCTAGTTGCTCCCAGAGGTACTTCTTGCAAAGTGACCGTGGGTTGAACAAAGATGCAAAAAAATCTCTGGACTTCAGTAGCTAGGGATGAACTTTTCGTATCCCATCTTCAGAGCCCTGTCGTCCATATGGGTATAGATTTGCGTCGTGCTGATGCTGGAATGACCCAGGAGGAGCTGAATTATTCTCAAGTCAGCACCGTTTCTCAATAGGGACGTGGCAAAAGTGTGTCTGAAAGTGTGTGGTGTGACCTTCTTCTGCAGGCCCGACCTTTTCACGATGTTCCGGACCACCCGTTCGACCGTGACCGGTGATACCCTCTTGCTCCTTGAAGTCGGGAACAGAAAATCGCCTCTCACTTTACCATCCTTCATCTCCATGAGATACAGCTTTAGGTCAGAGACGACCTTGTCACTGAAAACAACCAATCTGTCCTTATCTCCTTTCCCGTTCCTGATCTTGAGTGTCTTGCCGTTTACGTCTATGTCCTGGATCCTGATGGAACAGAGTTCTGAGACTCTTATTCCAGTATAGACCAGCAGTTTGATTATCAGCCTCTCTTTCAGGTTCCTGCAATTGGCTATGATTGATGAGACCTCTTCATTATTGAGATAATTGGGGACCTTCTGTGGCCTCTTTGGGGCCTTTAGATGGCCTAGGCTCTCCATACCGATAAATGAAAGGAACGATTGCAAAGCTCTGATGTAGAGGTAGACTGTCGATTTGGAATAGCCCTTCTCAATTGAGAGGAATTCCTTGAATGCTTCTATGTTTTCAGCAGTTATTGCCTCCTTCTGGAATTTAACAAAGTCGAGATATTGATCGACTATATACCCATACATCTTGACAGTATTCCGACTCTTTCCGTTCGCGAACAACCTATTTCTAAAGTTGTCTGTCACGTCGGCGTTAAGTTGTTCAGAGATCATTTCACTCATTTGTGAATATATACATAAGACAAATATAAGACTTTTGTCAGATTTCCCACAGTCAGGAAGATTAATTTTCATCTTCTCATACTGGAAATAAATGAATCTGAGTGTTCCTGAGCGGCAAAAATTGAAGGAAGTTGAAGACTTTGCGATTTCAAGAGTGAGAGACAGAGCGACGGAGATTGATGAGAGTTCTAGGTACCCAGAGGATCTGATAAGTGAAATGGCAAAGATGGGAATATTTGCAACTTATATTCCCCGTGAATATGGAGGACTTGGATTCTCACTCTCGACGTTAATGGAAAGTATCAGGATTGTTTCGAGGGAATGTGCTTCGACTTCCCTTATTCCTGATGTTACTGTCTCCCTCTTCGGCGAGCCAGTACTCAAATACGGGACGGAATCTCTCAAGCAGAAATATCTGTCTCGAGTTTCAAAGGGGACAATAGGCGCTCTCGCAATAACGGAACCTAGAACAGGTTCTGATGCTGTTGCCATAACGACCTCTGCAGAAAAGAAAGGAGACAGATTCATACTTAATGGCGGAAAGACATTTATCACAAACGGAGGGGAAGCTCAGTTCTTCCTTGTGTCAGCAATGACTTCCCCCGAAAAGAAGCATCATGGAATGACACTATTCGCAGTTGACAAGGAGATGGGCGGATTGTCGATAGGCAAGGAGTTCCACAAGATGGGAATAAGGGGGACCAGCACCACAGAGGTCCTCTTGGACCATGTAGAAGTTGAAGAGGAACAGATAGTGGGAAAGGTTAACGATGGTTTCATGATCGAAATGGATACCCTCAACGTTGGCAGAATAGGAATTGCCTCTCAGGCGATTGGAATTTCGGAAGGTGCGATAAGGGATGTGATTTCTTCCAACGATGGGCAGAAGAGTTCCCGTTCGGAGAATTTTCTGTTCAAGCTGGCCGATATGGTAAACATGCTGCATTCTTCAGTCACCAAGTACAACGAGTCGATTGATCTGGTTGAAGCAGGGAAGGATTCTACCCTGCTCAGTTCGATGTCAAAGCTTCAAGCGGGCGATTCAGCCGTGAAAATCACTGAAGAGGCGATCCACCTGCTCGGTTACAGGGCCATGACAGCTGAACTCCCCGCCGAGAGGAGATTCAGAGAAGCTAAAGTTACTCAGATCTACGAGGGAACGAACGAGATACAAAGGATTATCATAGCGCGCGAAATTCTGAAAATGGGACGAACTAGCTTTTAGACAGTTACCTTCTTGAGAGTATAGCTTTCGATGTCTACCAACTGAGCAGAAGGCGTGGCTGGATCGTGTTCAAAGAACAGAGTCCACTCTCCCTCAAACGCTTTCTCGAGGATCTCTTTCTTCTTTGAGAATGTGTCCATAGGGTAGAGGTCATAAGCCATCACGTAGGCAGGCTTGATGTGTGCCGAGGTTGGTATCAGGTCACCGAAATATATGAATGTCTTGTTCCCCGCTCTTAGTGTAACTACCTGATGTCCCTTTGTGTGCCCTCCAGACTTGATAAGTTCCACCCCCGGGAATACCTCTTCGTCTCCTTTTAGAAGCTCGATGTGGTCATCAAGATTCTCGAAATTTAGATAATTGTAGTTTGGTTTTGTCTTCTGGTTCGGTTCCCTTATCTCTTTGAGCGTGTCCTCTTGCATGTAATATCTCGCGTTCGGGAAGGTGGGGACTATTTTGTCGTGGTTGTAAGTCGTTGCCCAGCCAGTGTGGTCTAGGTGTCCGTGTGTTATGAAGATATGAGTCACTGCTTCCCTTTCGATCTCTTTTTCACTCAGATCCTGCAGAAGAGTTTTCGTTCTGTTTATCTCGTATATGCCCTCCAACTTCTTGTCGAACTTATCACCCATACCCAAGTCCACGAGGGCAGTGTTTTTCCCGCTCTTTATAACCAAAACATTCGTACCCAGTGTGATCTTATTCCTCTCGTCGGCCTTGAAGTATTTCTCCCACACTGGTTTGGGAACTATGCCGAACATCGCTCCCCCATCTAGTTTGAATGTACCATCACTCGCCAAGAGTAGATCAAAACCGTCTATTTTCACGATTCTGTTAATTGAATGTTAATATAAATCGATATTCCTTTGGACGAAAGTTTTTTGCAAATGCTTAGACGTAAACTACTCTAGAAAATCTATTATGCTGTCTTTTGGATCGTAGCTCTTTCCATCTAGCGTCACTCCATCATTCTTTTTTTCTATCCTTAAGAACGGCCACGAGTTCTTATTCAACATCCGTTCAAATTTCTCCTCATCAGTCTGTGAGATGGAGACGATGAGTGCGCCAGATGAGCTAACTGAAAATAACTTCCGTCCATAGTCTTTTAGTCCTTTTGAAGCAACCGTTTTAAGGGCCGCTGTACTCACGTCAAATCCGTGATGAGTTATGTTCGCAACTTCCATGAGACCCCTGCTTAAACCTCCCTCAGAAAGGTCGTGAACATAATGAACGCTCTTTCTTATACGCAAGAATTCCCTTATGTAGATCTCAATAGAAAGTTCTGACGGAGCTTTGGTTCCCTTTCCCCTGTCTTTGAAATAAGAAAGCTCATTGCCAAGGACTCCAATGCTGTAATATAGATCGCCTTCGCGTATCCTTCTGAAATCGAAAATTGGATCTTCAAATCCTATGAATGCGATGGAACCGGCTACTCCATAATCGAGGTTCCCGTAACTTCCAGTGTGCCCCGAAGCCACTTTTATCTTTCTCCTCCCTAGGATTTTCAGTACCCTGTCAATATATTCGAAGTAATCCTTGCCAGCCTTCGCAGGCTTTTCAAAATTTAACATTGCGATAGAGGGCCACGTTCCAGATGTGACAAAATCATTCAGTGGAAACAAAACTGATAGGAGAGCATTTTCCTCTATCGAGAGTGAGTTGTAGAAAACCATCGGTTCCACCTTGAATATGATGTTCGATGAGGAGGCCTTCAGAAAAGAAAAGTCTGATCCGATAATGTTGCTCTTCAGCATTACTCCCCTGTTGTTCTCAAGGATCCTCTTGATCTCAACCAGACTCGCTTTTCCAGTTTCCACTACTCGCAGATGCAGACAAAGAATTAAAGGTATGGTTAACCTTTAGAATTTCTTTATAATCGCATTTCGTGATATTGGACCAAGACCTCAGCGTACCACCAGACCTGAAATTCTCTTCACTAAGAGCGGGAATACAGAGTACCGAGAACTATTCCAGGTGGTTGAGTAATCGTTATCAGGGTTCTATGTCCTACCTTTCTAAAGAGGAAAGAGTCATAAAGATAAACGACACCTCCCTGCTCGCAGCGGGCTCAAAGTCCATAATAGTATTTCTCTTGAATTACAAGAGGCATACTAGTTGGAGAGAAGGGTACGGGAAAATCGCTTCTTATGCATCGTTCAAAGACTATCACAAATTTTTCCCAGATATTATAGACGAGTTCATGATTAAAAACGAGCTGTTCTTGAATAGCTATAAATCCTACGTAGATACTGGACCTATCTTGGAAAGAAGCCAGGCAAGAATCTCGTCTCTTGGATGGGTGGGCAAGAATTCTATGCTCATCAATCAGCAGTTGGGATCATATACCTTCATTGGAGTATCCATCAGCGATTTATCTTTAGACTCAAGTTTTGTTCCTTCCCCTGATCTTTGTGGTACGTGTACAAGATGCATTGACAGCTGCCCTACGAGCGCGATAAACAAAGATAGAACAATAGATTCAAACTTATGCATCTCATATCACACCGTCGAGAATCGGGGCGTCATCCCTAAACTGGTTTCTGATCGGATGGGCGACATGTTATTTGGGTGTGATATTTGCAATGACGTCTGTCCCTGGAACAGGCAGACAAAGGAATCTTCCATACCACAGGTTCAAGATGATGTCTTTTCCAATAAAATGAAGCTAGAGGATATTGCATTCTTGGACAAAGAGTCATTCGACCTCAATTACAAAGGAAGCACAATCAAGAGGGCCACGTTTGAAGGTTTCGCAAGAAATGCACTGATAGCATTGCACAACACCGGCAGGGATGAAATCGTGAAGGAATCTTCCAAGCAGTTTTCAGACTTGAGGAGGGAACAGGCTGCCCTGCTCCTGGAGAAGCGTTAAACGGGTTCGATTACTGAATTCTGCGGACCTACAATATAATATATCAATTTACGTTGACGAATTATGCTGAGCAAGAAGGTTATGGTAATAAATATTTCATCATATTACGATCAAGATACAAGAACAAGGGGACGGGAGATTGACCTAGATGAATATGTCACTGAAAAGGACCATCCCGTCCAGAGTTTCACTTTTGGTCCAGATTTCGTGAATGACCTGATGAAGGGAATCTCCCAAACCGTCGGAATCCAATCTCGTCCGAACCAAAAACTTATTCTGAGGCTATCTGACGAGGAATACGAGTCACTTGGCATAAAGTTTGAAGTGAATGACATATATTCTCTCACTTTTGAGGAAGGAAGAATTGAGTTCAGGCGCGATAGCATATAGGTCCTCTAGGAAACTCAGTTTGTTCAAAGAAATTTAATCAACCCTCCACCAAGCGAATCCGGGAAGAGTAACGTTATCCAACGAAAGAAATAGTCGACTCACTAACTTTTACTAATTCTTTCAGGCAAACTTTTCGGTCAGTAGAAATGAAGTGTAACTTAGAAACGCAATGTGACTAAAAGTGTTTTAAGGTACGAAAGTATTTAATATCAAATTTATCATAATTCCTTAATGAAAGATGGTGAGAACTCGACTTTAGCTATGGCGGTAAACGCTGAAAAAATGGAGCGTGTTCTGGATAGGGACAGACAAGAGATTGAAATCGAAAAGCAGATAGACATGCTGAGAACTCAGTTTTCTTCTCCAGAAAGTAAGAAGAACAGAACAGAAGCGATCAAGAATATCTCACAGAAGTACTACGAAATTGCCAACGGAATGGTGGAAGACTCACTGTACTCAGAGGCCATAGACCTTTATTCAAAATCGATCGCAATGCTTAGAAAAGCAGGTAACAAAAGGGCTGTAGATTCATACTTTAACAGAGCAATAACTCTCGCAATGATGGGTTTCCCGAAGATGGCACTGGACGATCTTAGAGTAATCTCCAGACTGAGTCCAGAAAAGGCAGACGTCTACTTCGTGAAAGGCCAGATATTCGAGAGCCTCGGCAAAGAAAAGCTTGCTGAAAGAATGTACAAGAAGAGCCTGGATATAGATCCGACCTTCTATCGGGCAGCCCACAGTCTTGATAATATGCATCTAAGATAAAGGAGATCAAATATCGCATTTTATCGGCAATTGCGGGAAGTTGGAAGACTATTATCATCTGCTTTCCTGATCTCACTTGACTCGCAACCTTGTGATAGCATTTTTTGAGATTCGTCGAACTCCACAGGAAAGGCTAGAGTAAAGTAAATCGGTCCAGAGACACCCTATCTCATAATCATTTTATTATCGGAAGGACTATCGTAATCGGTGGACCTATTTGAACAGTGTGAACTACTCGAGAGTACCTATAAAACATTTTGATCCAGACAACAGAGTTAAGAGTCTGGACGTTCAAACACTGGTACCTTATACGATAGAAGAAGTTACCGCCGAAGCATCCAGATGCATTGGATGCGGTCTTTGTATTGAAGGATGCCCTGCAAGGATTGACGTACCGGGATTCCAGATAGCGGTAAAGAACGGAAACCTGGCGGAAGGACTGAAGATCAATTTCGAGAAACTTCCTTTTGTGGGAGTATGTGGAAGCGTCTGTCCGCATCCCTGCGAAGACAATTGCCTTCTCGATGATAACAATGGACCGGTTGCCACAAGACACATTAAGAGATTCATCTCGGAAAATTCTCCCGATTACAGGGAGATGCTGGACGTTGTTCAGAATGATCTCGGAGGTCATCCTAGGGTTGCAATTATCGGAGCTGGACCCTCCGGTCTTTCCGCTGCATTTTATCTTTCAATCAATGGAATACAGATTGATGTTTTCGAACAGACCGAAAAACCCGGAGGGATGATGGTGCATGGAATCCCAGATTTCAGACTATCGAGAGATACTGTCGAGAAGGAAGCAGATCATGTTCTTTCTTACGGGGCCAAAATACATTATAACACGAAGATAGGAAGGGATGTCCAGTTTGACGAACTTGTGCAAAAGTACGATGCAGTTTATATCGCAATTGGAAACTGGAAGCCCTCGAAGACCCGCACGCCGGGAATAGGTCTTAAAGGGGTATATCACGCCCTGGATTTCCTTGGACAAGTCAATAATGGAAAGAAGATAGAAGTCGGAGAAACTGTTGCTATAATAGGAGGCGGATTCACCGCTTTAGATTCAGCGAGAATTTCTTTCAGACTTGGTGCGAAAAAAGTCATAGTTATGTACAGGAGGGCTGCTACTGACAGACCGGGTTATCCATCGAGCAACGCGAATGAAGAACTCGATGAGGCAGAAGAAGAGAGGGTCCAATTCATCTGGGAAGTGACGCCCACAGAATACGTCGGAGAAAATGGAAAAGTCAAGGGAATCAAGTATTGGAAAAATGAGATGGTTGACAAGGGAACGGGGCGAAGAGAACCGGTTCCGATCAAGGAGAAAGAATACTTGGTTGAGGTTGACACCGTAATTGAAGCGACCGGTCAGAAGGGAGATTTCTCATTTATTCCACGTGAAATGATGAAGAAAATCAACGTGACTCCTTCCGGTGATCTGATAGTAAACCAGTACAACATGACGAGTTTCCCAGGTATATTTGCAGGGGGGGACATAACGAACTCTAGGAAGGACATAATAAGCGGAGTAGCTGACTCGGGAAGAGCAAGTATGGGGATGCTCTTTTACTTCAAGGACATAGGAAAAATAGATAGTGTTCCGGCCAAGTTGATCAACTTTGAAAGGGGACCCTATGGAGAGAGCTACTATTAGTGATTGGCCAGTCCCTGCTACAGAAATATTATTAGCCTAAGATGGCATTTGCGGCCGCTAAAAAGGGGAAGAAAAATGGACTGGGGAATGAGTAACCGAATTTCAAGAATGATAAAGCCTTCCACTGGACGATCCGTGATGCTCGCAGCCGACCATGGATACTTCATGGGACCGACGCACAAACTAGAAAATCCAAGGAAGATGCTCGAACCGCTGTTACCATACGCAGACACTGTCGCAGTCACTAGGGGTATCCTGAGATCTTCCATCGATCCCAAGTGGGATACTCCGATCCTGCTGAGGGTCTCTGGAGGAGCGAGCGTTCTCAAAGAGGACCTGAGCGATGAAGAGATCACTACATCCATGGAAGATGCTGTAAGACTCAACGTTTCAGCAGTCGCGTTGTCGATCTTTGTAGGGACACCACACGAGAAACAGTCACTTATCAATCTCGGAGAGCTGGTCAACCAAGGGGAAGACTTTGGTATGCCAGTCATGGCAATAACCGCAGTAGGTAAGGAACTCGAGAAGAGGGATGCGAAGTATCTCGCCCTGGCTTGCAGACTTGCGGCTGAATTAGGTGCGCACGTTGTTAAGACTTACTACTGCGAGAATTTCAGGAAGGTGGCCGATGGAACACCAGTACCACTGGTTGTTGCCGGTGGGCCGAAGTTAAACACCGAGACGGACGTTTTCAACCTTGTCTATAACGCCCTCCAAGAGGGAGCCGTCGGAGTGGATATGGGAAGAAACATCTGGCAAAACGAAAAACCTGTTGCAATGATAAAGGCAATCAGGGCGATCGTTCATGAAAAAGCAACCGTCAAGGAAGCCCAAAACATATTCGCTGAAAATAAAGTATAGAACGACTTACCGATATAGTGACTCTGCAGAGAGTCTGCTTGAGCAGACTCAGGCTTTCTTAAGTTTTATTTCTTTTCTAAGCTCAGCGCGGAGTCTTCCAAGTTCCTCTTCATTTGTGTTCAGGAACTTGAACAGTGCATCGAGGGATGGGTTCACTTCTCTTACCTGACGGACCATTTCCCTGCTAATGTTTCTCAAATCAAAATGAGCTTGCGGAGTAGATCTCAGTTCTGTCAGATACACAAGCTCACGAAGACTTATCGTCACTAATGTTGGATGTTTGTAGGCAAAAATCACAACATACTGAGCTGCATTTTTGTCAACCGAATATATGTCTTCATAGAGTTTCTTTGACTCATCGACCATTATTTTGTATTCTCTCGATAGACCCTCAAGTTTTGATATTATTGGTGGCACATCAAACCCGTGCTCTGCACTTAAACTCTTTCTCTGTAAGGTCAAGGAACGGTGCCTTTGTAGGTCTCTGAAAGCGCCAAAATTGGTTCCAATTTCGAATGTGTAATGGACGTGCTCAAAGCTCCTGTCCAGCTTATTCCTCCTGTTCTTCCTCAAAGACGCAATCTTGTCAAGAATCTCTTTCTTCTTTGGAACGCCCAGAAACGAAAAGGTAGAATAGAGAGATTCGTAGCTCCCATCCGTTTTTTCAAAGTAATAGCTTGAAAGCACCTTGCTGAGAACAACGTCATCATTTTCTGACTGCACCAACTTGACGGAATGATTCGACGGCATCTTATCCGCGATAATTTTTTCAGGAACAAAATTCTTCACAGATTTTAGAAATTCTATGTTATCTATACCGTGAGGATTTTCAACATTATCAATCAACTTTGGAAAGACCAGTTTCAACTCTTCCAATAGATTCGAGTAAAGTTTTTCCGCCTCTTTCAGTCCGCTAACTCTTAATCTTTCGAGCAAATGAGAAAAAGCACGAGCGTTCCCACTAACGCCAATGTTTGTCAAAGTCGATGCAGGTAGAATGAACCTGGTTTCATCGAGAGCTCTGCTCCTTACCGCGCTTTCGTATGCCTTCCTCAGGACTTCCTCAGAAAAATCTTCATCTCCGGGTTTGACTTCTTTGCCATTCGGAAGGTTGAATTTTGTGTTCTCAAATGAATTATTCTCCTTTATATAACTCGAGACTCCCAGGAAGATTTTCTCGTACAACTCGAAGAGTGAATCGTTGAACTCGTCATATCTTTGATGGAATCTTTCTGGGATGCCAGCCTCTTGCGGGCTCAGGTACAGGTATCTGCCATCCCTCTTTTCCCTGTACGATACGTATCTCGAACTTTTCTCGAGATATGATAATCCAATTCTGCTCTCTTCTATGATCTTGGATAGGACATTACTCACATTTTGAATCCCGACCTGAGCAGTAGCAAGTTCGGCCACAGACTCATCTCCATACTCCAAAAAGACCCTCTCGTAGAACTTCTCTCCCCTGTCGGATACATTGGCGAACTCTTTGTCCCATAGGGTTCTTATATCCAGCTCCCTCGTCCTGCTGTACCGCGACATGAGAGCTCCTCGATCGACCATCTTCGCGCAGGAAATCAGAAAAACGTCCTTGTCCCTATTGGAGAATGAGTCCATGCGACTGTAATTTCAATTCCAATTTATCTTTTGTCTCTTAAGAAACCTGTTAATAGACTTAGAAAAGTACCTTGAAAATATATAAACATATTTTATCAGGTAGTTATTCTCAATTCATCATGTTCACCATTCCAGAACAGGAAAAGAAACTACTTGACGAAAGGGTCACTACCTCCAGATCCCTTGGATCTGACAATAGTTTGGTACTCCACGGAGGAGGAAATACGAGCGTCAAACTTAAGGTCAGAAGTCTGACGAGTAGGGATGTTTCTGCTCTATTTGTCAAAGGATCTGGATCTGATCTTGCAACCGTAAACATCGAAGATTTCACTGCCGTGAACTTGGACAACCTAAACGAGGCAAGAGTACTCGCAAACATGACCGATGAAGATATGTCATCTTTCATCAAGGGGTGTATGCTCGATACCAGTCAGTCGTTCCCTTCGGTCGAGATCTTCATACATGCCTTCGTCAACTCCAAATTTGTGGATCATTCGCATGCAGATTTCATAGTTGCCCTTACCAATACAGAACTGGATGAAGCATCAATCTCGAACGTGTTCGAAGAAAAGGTTCTAGTTATACCATACGTTCAGCCAGGTTTTCGACTCGCTAGAACTTTCCTGGAAACTATTTCCAAGAAGGACATCTCTAATTTTGCAGGAATTATTTTACGAAACCACGGCCTGGTCACCTGGGGGAACACTGCCAGAGAGAGTTATGAGATGCACATTAAACTCGTCAACCAAGCTAAGAAGTTCGTCGAGTCTAAATGGGCGGGAATACCGACAACGAAATTTGAAAAAGAAAAGGAAAATGTTTTCCTAGAATTTCTGCCAAGACTGAGGGGCATGTTAAGCAAGCAAAATAAGAAAATTCTAACTTGGGACAATTCGGATGAAGCAGTTGGCTTTTCACTCAGTACAGAAGCCAAACGGTTCGCTAATCTCGGTCCTGCAACTCCAGACATGTTGATTAGAATGAAAAAGAACTATCTCTATTCAGAAGATCTTTCCAAGCTGCAAGACGAGATCAACAGTTTTGCAGAAGAGTACAAATCGGACTTCGAGAAGTACGTTGCTGCAGGGAGAACTATGCACGACCCATTCCCGTCCGTTATTGTTATCAAGGGTTACGGTTTAGTAACTGCGGCATCCTCCAAGAGGGAAGCCGATATAGTGCGGGATGAAGCTATACATTCCTTCCGAGTTGCGTCAGCGGCCGCAGCTATTTCGGAGAACAAGTTCATCACAGATGCAGAGTGTTTTGATATGGAGTATTGGCCCTTTCAGGAGGCCAAACTCACGAGGAAAAAGAAGGGGGCTCTGGAGGGATATATAGGACTCGTTACGGGAGCTGCCAGTGGAATAGGCAAAATTACTTTTTCAAGATTTGTGGAAGAGGGAATGGTAGGAGTAGGAGGAGACATAGACCAGAAAATATCTGAAGTTTCCAGAGAACTGGGACCGTCTGCATTTGGCGTGAAATTTGATATATCCAGTGAAGACTCAGTCAGGCAGGCCTATAGGGAGATAGTGAAACAGTTTGGAGGAATCGATGTCGTTTTTAACAATGCTGGTTTTCTGAAACCTTCCCCGCTTGAGGATACGTCCCTTGATGACCTGAGGAAACACGTGAACATAAACTCCATAGGAACTTTCCTGGTGACGAAAGAAGCCTTTCTGATCATGAAAAAACAGGGAATTGGAGGATCTTTTATCTTCAATATTACCAAAAATGTGACAAATCCCGGAGAGGGTATGATGTCTTATGGGACTTCGAAGGCATTTGCGGCACAACTTTCAAGGTACGTTGCACTCGAAGGAGGAAAGTACGGAATAAGAAGCAACGTAATCAACCCAGACAAGATTTTCAGGGAATCCAAGATATGGGAAGGAGGAGTCCTAGAGAACAGAGCGAAGGCAAAGGGGATTTCCCCGGATGAATACAAGAAGGGTAATCTGCTTCACGTGGAAGTACTCCCAGAACACGTGGCCAACATCGTTATTCAATTGATCAGGGACAACGTATTTGGGGCTACAACCGGCACCATGATTCCAATAGATGGTGGCATTAAATAGAGGATACAATAAGTTCTATTTATCAGAAAAATTATTTAAATTCATTTTCTTTGAAACCTCATGGAAAACGAGCTTAAAATTGGAGATGTGGCACCGGATTTTGAACTGCCTTTTGGAAGAGGCAAAGGTAGACTATCGGAGTACAGAGGAAAAGTAGTGGTCGTTTACTTCTATCCAAAGGATGATACTCCTGGTTGTACAGCGGAAGCGTGCAACTTCAGAGACAACTTTGACGACTACAAGTCGAAGGGAATAGAGGTGATAGGCGTGAGTGTGGACTCGGAAAGTTCCCATAAGAAATTTGTAGAAAAATATGACCTTCCATTTGTTCTCGCTGCAGATACATCTAAGGAAATTTCAAAGAAATACAATGTGCTCGGAATTGGAACTGCAAAGAGAGTCACTTTCATCATCGACAAGGAGGGAAAGATAGCTCACATATACCCGAAAGTGAACCCGAAAGAGCACGCAAACGAGGTCATGGGTAAGATCAAAGAACTGGGTCTTGCCTCTTAGTAATTTCTTCTCCTAAACCAACCGGTCTTTTGTTGGCTACCGTCGATTATAGGCTGGTCTATAGGTGTCGGGGGGTTAGGTGGATTCTGGTCTCCGCCCTTACTCTTTTTTTGCCTCGATGTGGATAATGCCCTTGCAAAGAATGCAAACGCGAGGAAAAACAGGACCGTTATGAGAAGATAGCTGACGATCAGGTTTTCCGCAAGGAGAAACACTACATTGACTGCCGGGATCAATACGGGTCCTAGGAATTCGACCCCTTGATTCACCGTCGTGTTGTTCTTAATGAAGTGAAGGGTCATGTATATTACGTACGCGTGAGATGATAGCTGTCCAGCATTCCACGAGTATGAGTAGTTTGCACCGATAGTGTTGAAGGTCACATTCGTGGTCGTCAGAGTCGTATTTGTGAACAAGTCGATGAGCTGCAACTTGGCAGTGTCTGTAACATTCTTCGCGGGGACAGTGAAGTTAAATGTGTAACTCCCGTTGTTGTTGTAATAACCGAAATTAACATCGTAGGTGACGGACGACATCTTTAATACCGCTGTCGAATGGTTTGGTGGCCCCGTGATAGAAGTTGAAATCCCGGCCATTGCTATAAAGAATGCAATAACTATTGCTATAAATCCGTAGAATGCCCTATCGGAAAACCTCCATGCCTTTGTGTAGTGGAATATAACAAGAAGCAAAACAGGTATCAGCAAATAAATAAATGAAATATAAAACGACAGGTAGAGCAGAATGGAGGAAACAGGTATTCCTATCAGTAATCCGTAGAGTCCATTCTTCCTTCTCTTCCCAGTGAGACCTTCCCACATCCAAGCAGGAAGGTGAAAACAGTTATTAATATTGTTGATGATATTAGCAGGTCGTGGATTTCGCTGAAATAGGGGTTTCGGACTATTATCTAGACTTAGAATGTTCCGGTGGAAAACTCAGAAAGAACTCTGAAGATTTCTACGTCGAAGAACAGTTCGACAGTCTAGAAAAGAAAGAGGACGGAAAGGTACTTGTCCTCAAATTGAAATCTAAGAACTGGGAGCACAACAGACTCATAAGATTTCTTGCAAGGAGCAACCACATTTCGCCAAAGAGGATCCTCTTCGCTGGAACAAAGGACAGGAGGAGCGTAAAAGTTCAGTACTTCAGCATACCTGGAGCGAGATACAGAGACTTTCACCTGGACGATGTTGAAGTCCTGGAACACTTCTACCTAGACTCTCCACTTACAGTGGGGTCACACTCTAGAAATTTCTTTGAAATCAAGATATCCGATTCAGATTCTGCAATTTTCCAAACGAATTGTGGTAGTGTGAAAAAGGCAGGAATGGTCCCTAATTTCTACGGACCTCAGAGATTTGGGTCACTTCGTCCGGTCACGCATCTGGTGGGAAAAGAGATGCTGAAGGGAAATTACAAAGAAGCAGTTAGGATCTTTGTAGGCTACCCTGGTGAAGACAGGTTTGCAGAAGTCAGAAAGCAGTATTATGAAAACCCGGACCCGGTGATGGGACTTTCTATTTTCCCTGAATCCTTGGACCTAGAAAGAATGGTCATGGAACACCTTGTAAACAACCAAGAAGATTACTCGGGTGCAATCAAGAAGCTCCCTGACAACTTGGTTTCGATGTTTGTCCACGCATATCAGGGATACATCTTCAATAAAATACTTAGCAGGAGATTGAAAATGAAAAAGTTCCCACTTCCAGGGGATGTGTTTCATCTCAATGATGAGTTCATTCGAATCAACAATCTGAACCTAGACAAGATGGCCCTAGCTTTCAAGAGAGGAGATGGATCTCCTACGGGATTAATCATCGGTTACGACACGGATCTTGCTACTGGAGCAGTTGGGGACTTGGAGAATGAGGTCGTTGAGCAAGAAGGCATCAAGACTTCGGATTTTAAGCTTCCATTCGGTCTGAGTTCGAGGGGTGAGAGAAGGGACTTATTCTTGAGGTTCAAGGATTTTGATTACGACGACTCGACCGTTAGATTTGCCCTCCCTCCCGGTGGGTATGCAACTTCTGTCCTCAGGGAAATTATGAGAGTCGACGAGATGGCAAACTACTGATCTTTCTTGAAGACATTCCCGCAGTCATCGCAACGGTAAACGTCGTCATAGAAGAAAGTCACGTTTCTGGACCCGCAGTTCTTGCAGTAAGCTCCAGCTTTAGTTCGAGTTTGGCTGGAATCTTGGCTCGGTGTATCGGAAGATGAGCCAGCTGGAACAGCCACTTTTTTATTTCTGTTCTGTAATAGTTTACTAACTTCTAGGATGTATGCCATGGAAACGGCGACACCAGCCACAAGGAATATCAGTAAAAACAACGAGTAGAGATCTGTGGTCCCGACCGAAGCAAATGGATTTCCGTAACCTTTTGTGAAAAGAATACTTGGAGAATCTATTGAGAAATGGAAGAGCACGTCCGCATATAGACCGAATCTCATGTACAAAACACCCAGGAATACCCCTCCTAGAGCAGCCTGAGGTATCTTTGATGCATCCCAAGAGCCTGCGTGAGCTATACCAAAAATCAGGGATGAAATTATCAGAACTGTGATCTCCGGTTTTCCAAATTTGTATCCTCCACCCCAAATGACCCTCCACCACGGGAGACTCTTTGGTTTGGAAGGCGACCTCATTCCGTGCTTACTCCATGCGTAGTAAATGAATAGCGGAATTCCGATATAGATGACCCTGGTAATCAGTTCTTCATACAGTCCAGCATTTGTGAGTTCGAAGAAATTGAATATGAAATTGGTAGCCCCAGGTGGTATCGGAGATTTGATTGGATAACCAATCATGGAAACAAATGATATGTACGCATACGACAGAAACAGGTTTAGCGCAAAAAATTCCGAAATTCGGTAGAGACTGGAATTTTCGAACCGTGGAAGCGACTTATAAAGGGATATGATTATGAATACTGAAACGGCGGCTGCAACTACCCCTATCCATAAGGCCCAGAACAGATACGGAGGATAGAACAATCCGATGGCCTCGGGTAACCCGATTATGATGTATATTGGAACCCTGCTGTTCGATGTGACACTGCCGGTAATACTTGCAATTGCACCGAATCGAGAAGGATAAAGCGCCAGCGTCATAATCACGTCGATTACTAATGTTACCACCCACAATACTGCCAATACACCTATAAATGCGGTATACCCCTTGTTCATTATGCTCCCTTTTCTGACCTCGACAGTAAGATATCATTTAATACTGTTGCTGCTGACTCCAATGGACCATCGTGATCTGTGAACAAGGTAAGGTGGTCTAGCACGTCTGTGTTGAATCTTATGACCATTGATGGACCAACGGCATTTGAAAATACATTCTTTTCTGTGACCTTCTTGTACTCAACCTTAATTCCCTTTGCAGTCACCTCAGTGAACTGTCTCGTTCCCGATGCAATTTCGCTCTGCTTCGCAGATATATCTGCGTCCCTCAACCTTAGATTGGAACCGAAAATTCGCCTATGGAGTATGGTTCCTTTCCTCGCGGAATCAATTCCTTCCATATCGTCACGCTGATCTCTCTCTGCAATTCCTATCTTGATCGCCTCGCTCTTAGCAGACGCCAGACTTTTTCCAGCTTCCAATTGAGATATTACGAAAGTGCTCGTAGCATTGAATATTCCATCCACAGAGGAAATCTTCGCAGGGATCATGCAATAGTCCATCATGTTAAATACTGGAAGTCCTCCGCATACTGTTGCTTCGTACCTCAAAGTCCTTCTCATTTCCCTAGCTGTTTTGAAGAGGTTAATGTCTGAGACCAGTGCACTCTTGTTGGCAGTCACAACGTTCTTTTCATTTTCGAATGCAGAAACGATATGGCTTATCCCTGGCTTTCCGTCCTTTGTGCTCTGTGTAATCTCAACAACAATGTCTGCCTCGAGATCAGAAATTGCACTGGTTGCATTGATCTTTTCAAATGAGTCCAGCGTTTTGAGACCACCTCCTTCCTTTGCCTGGATAATCCTCGTAAGAGGCATTCCATCGGTGATCACAGTTCCAGTGGTATCGCTCACAGAAACTACCTCAATTTTTTCTCCCAATTTTTCACTTATTTCCGTTCCTTTCTGATTTATGAGTTTCAACAAATTTTTTCCAATTGAACCCAAACCGATCAACTGGATTCTCATATTATGAAAATGTCGAGTAGTATTACTAGTTTATTTATTTATCATGATAAAAGCTAAATTGTCGTAATTTAATAGTCCAGTATGAGCGAAGACAGAGTTCTTCCTTCACTAGCTAAGAGCACGGATGAATACATGGCTGCATTCGAACTCTCTGAAGATGGAAATCTTGAGGAAGCCGAGAAACACGCACGGAAATCCATAGAGATAAAGAAGAACATTGAAGCACTGATCCTCCTCATTGACATTCTTGAGAAACAAGGGAAGGACTCAACGACCTTCCAGAAGATGCTCCTGGAAGAGTATCCGATTAACCCAGATACATATCGGAGACTTTTCCTTTCAAATTTTAACTCCAACAAGGAAGAAGCGCTGTCCTACATAAACAGATCGATCAACCTGCTCAAGAAGGCCGTCTATTACTTCGATAAGTCAAGGCTGCTTTATTCAATGGGAAGATATCTGGAGGCCTTGGCTTCAGTCGACACTGCAATAAAAATGGAAAGCAGGAACACTTCGTACTGGAACCAGAGGGCCGAGGTCCTGATGAAAATTTCAAGAGTGAACGACGCAAAGGAATCTTGTGAAGTCTCGCTTAAGATTGACCAGAGGGACAGAAACGCTCTCGTCCTATTATCCCGCATATACCTCAATTCTGGTGAAAAAGAGAAGGCTAAGGAACTTCTTATGAAGGTAGAGAACCGGGATGAAGAGATCAAGAAACTGTTGGAAGAAAGTCTATCCTAGGCTCCGTATTTCTCGGCCCTATTTGCAGAACTCAGGAGGACGTTCATGAGGTCGCTTCCTTGAAGTCTCAGGTAACCATCTTTGGCCCTTATTTCATCAAATTCTCCAACTCCGTCCTTCCTGCATCCTGGATAGCGAAGTAGAATAGGAACTGGGTCTGAGGTGTGCTCCTTTACACTGGCCGGTGTTGAGTGGTCTCCCGTGAAACACACTACAATCTCGTTCCTCACTTTCATCACAGTATCCTTTAGAGCGGCATCGATCTTTTCGATGAATTCTTTCTTGGCGACCCCATTTCCGTCATGGCCTGCGATATCTGTACCCTTTACATTGACAAGTACAAAATCGACCTCCTTAAGTGCTTCCACTGCAGCCACAAATTTCTTCTTCACGTCAGTGTCGATCGACCCGGTGACACCTTCGGGAGTGAAATCCTTCAGACCAACAAGTCTGCAAATCCCAGAGACTAGGGCAACACCTGCAATAAAACCCCCGTCAAGCGAATACTTTTCGTTGAAGCTTGGTAAGGATGGTATCTCACCACCTCCCCTGTATAGGATTGCATTGGCCTCCTTTATTCCGTTGGATCTTCTTTTGACATTTAGCGGCGCATCCTTCAGGATTCTGAGCGATTGTTTGTAGAATTCGTTCAATATATGCGCAGTTTTTTTACCCTTCTCCGAAGTCGGTACAATGTCCGTGGGTTTCAGGTTATCTGCGTGGGGGTCGTTATCCGTCACTTCTGTGGAGATCCCTTCACCCCTCAAAACGAGAGCAGCTCGGTGTTCAGTACCCTCCTTGAACAATATTTCAACACCCTCAATCTTCAGATTGAGCTGTTTGGCCAACTCGGAGGTTCCTTCCCTGATTCTGCCGGCTCTTCTGTCGATTATAGTCCCCTGCTCATTGACCGTTGCAAAATTGGCCCTG
Organism: Thermoplasmatales archaeon; assembly: GCA_026127935.1. GTDB lineage: Archaea > Thermoplasmatota > Thermoplasmata > Thermoplasmatales. The sequence goes on from JAJSLL010000009.1 coordinate 62,002, forward strand.
AAAGCTATATCTCCGCCTCTCAGTGTAAGGCCCGTCCCCATCGCCTCAAAAGGTCCTCTCCCTGTGTAGTACTTGAATGGGTCATATCCCAGATAATTCAGATGTGAAGTGTCTGACCCTGGTATTATGCCAGGTCGGATAGGGTCCATCAGGCCGATCATCCCTTCCCTTGCCAAAGTATTCAGATTCGGTTTATCAGCGGCTTCCAACGAAGTCTTGCCGCCTAGGGAATCGAAAGGTCTGTCTCCAAGTCCATCTGCAATTATGAGGAGAATTTTCATCAATTGAGATTCCTTTGAGAAAAATAAAGTTACCTCACAAATAGTAGAAAAGCCATAATAATAGCAAACAGGGCAGCCGAAAAGTTGACTGAGTACTTTGTCAGGTAGCCTCTGTTTTCTAGAGTCTCTCCGAGGACTGAATCAAAGAGAGAACCAGAAAATGCCAACGAGCCTGAGAGAACGGCGAATTTGAGTAGTACCGCGAGGGGTATAGATATCAGCCCACCATAAATGATGTATCCAAAGAGTGAAAAGAAGATAGGAAAGACGAATGATACTATGGTTCCCAGAACAGAAACGCCACCATTCCTCCCCGTTTCAGCAGGCTTCAGGGTGAGTATCATGTAAGTGTTCTCATCGAGAGAACCGATCTCGGATGCAGCCGTGTCGGAGAGAATTGTTCCCAATGCGACCACATAAATGAAGAAAATAAGCATCGGACTGAAGTTCCAGAAATTCATAAGGGAGATCGCTGCTGGAAGCGCCCCTGCTGCCACAACATTCTTTGCCCCTCTTTCTCCTTTTAGACCCTCTTGCAGGCTCCAGCTCTTCTTCTTTTCAAATCCAGAAAGGGTAGAAATGTAGGATAAGCCCAGGAATAAGAAAAGCATTACAAAATACAGCCAACCCCCTCCTATAATGATAAGCGAGCCCACAATCGCAGAGGCTATGGCTCCCTCCCTGCTGAAGGCCTTGATTCTCAGCCCAAGTACGAATAGGACCGGAATCACCACTAGGAGGATTAGGTTGTACTCATTCATGTGTAACTTGCGGATTCTGATATTATATAAGAAATTTTAATCAAAATGGGTCTCGTTACAGGATACTTGCATTCTCCATAATGAGACTCTTTGGACGATTTTCTCCTTGTTCTTGAAGAAAGATGTGTTGGGCTCCTGCTTTCGGTAGTTGCACTGCAGGATAACTATAGCATTACTGAAGCAATAATATGTGTAATAATATCGGTATCCGTGATCCTCTCTTCCACAAATTTTTCTAGGGGTGGGATAGGATTCCTGAAGGACCATGACAGTGATTCTGGTCATTAGAGGTGTTCCAAAGAAAAGGTATCCGTGTCCTTATACCATATTATAAGAGTCCTTAGGTAGAGGAAACTTGCATAACTTGCATTGGTTGAGAAATTTGCAAAAATGTTATAACACCATTCACAATTTCTGCTGGTGCCCAGTATCGAGATTCGCAAGTGCATGGTCCACGGCTACTACAGGGGACACGACTGCCCGTCCTGTGGAGAGGAAGGAAAGTTTATCCTTTCCGAAGAAGAAGTGGACTTGCTCGGAAGGGTTATCACTGGCATTCTGAGGCACAAACCCGAAAAGTATCACCTGGAGATAACAGACAGAGGATACGTCAACATAGACGAAATGGTGCAGGAAATCAGGTTCTATTACAGACGGTTCCACTTCGTTGGTCCCTCACACATATTCGCAATAGTACTGACGGACCAAAAGGGAAGGTACCAGTTGAGCGACAACAAGCGGTACCTGAGGGCCACATACGGACACTCTATAGACGTTGATCTTACCGACTTGCCGACGGATGGTATCTCAGAAATTCTGTACTATCCTACAAACAAGGAAGAATTTGAGATTCTCAGGGAAAATGGAATACTTCCTTCCGACAGGAGATGGATCCATCTTTCGAGCTCAAAAGAAAAGGCATACATCGCGGGTCTCTACCACTTTGACGCCCCCCTGGTTATACCTATAAGGAGTGAAGCGATTCTGGGAAGCGGCGAGCATATATATCACGCTGGTCAGGAAGTATTCATCTGCAAGTTTGTGACTCCAGAAAGCATGAATGAACCAGAAGAATACGACGGAAAGATCGATGAAGAAACATTGAAAGAGATAAAATTTTCCAAAGAACGGAAGATGAGAGTGAGGCAAGAGGGCTGGTAGATCAGCGGAAGATCGCCTGCTTTGCAAGCAGGAGGTCCGGGGTTCAAATCCCCGCCAGTCCACTATAAATTAAGAGAGGATTTTGAGTTTGATGCGATATGTCGACCTTCAATTTGTTAGTTGTTTATAGTCTTCATCCTGTTAAACGTTGACCAATTCAAACCATATCTGCTCTTCAAAGATTATTGGTCATAAATTCAGTTCGCTAGATTCTATGACTTCCGCAAACTCGCCATCTATTGAAGCGAGATTTGTCCTGTGCACCTCTTCTGCTGGGATGACATTACCCTTTGAATCTGTCCTGTCGTATGTAGCACACGCATCTTCAATGACATAACTCCTGAATCCCAAATTTCCTGACATCCTTACAGTGGTGCTTACACAGTGATCCGTCACCAACCCAACATAATATACCTGAGGGTTGCCAATTTTCCGGAGATAACTTTCAAGATCTGTTCCGATAAATGCGCTATTCACGTGCTTCGTTATAACTTTCTCATTATGCAATGGTTTTACCTCATCCTTGAAATCGAACGTTGGTTTCCCTTGCTTGAAGAGTGAATCAGGGTTTAAAGAGTCGTGTCTTACATGAATGATCGTTCTTCCGCTCTCCCTGAATTTTCCTAACAATCTAGCTATCACCTTTTCTGCATCCGGATTGTTCCTTTTTCCGAAGATTGGCTCTGACCAGACTTTTTGCACATCTATGACAACTAGGGCTGAATTTTCCTCCAACTTGACCATTTATTGCTCATCTTGTTGATTCGATCCTATCGCTAATATGTTGCTCTTCACCTCCCAGTCTGGACAGAATTGCTCTTGCAAGATAGTTCCTGCACCCTTTTCAGCATTAAAAAACACATTGGCGTTTCGCATTGCACATTCATCGTCCATAATACTAGAAGGCCATCCCTCACGGAATGATCGGTGAATCGTAGTCACTTGGGACCTCATCATTAAATGCGATTTAGCACCGTCATTATAACCGTGTTTTCCTGTGACTTTACCCCGTTCTCCACCCACGCCAATATTGTGTTATGACCTTCCTCCTTTGCCCCTTATTGGAGATAAGAGAATTCTCGTTTCCCAAATTCTTCTCCTCCGTAGAACGATATTCTCCTGATATTGTTGAATCCGGCTTTCATTCTCATCAAAAGTTTGGTGAAGTATTCCCTTGCTAATTAAAAGGAACTCACAAACGGTTAAATTCTCATAGTCTTTTCCAATCAGCAATTTATGCCGAGGTAGCCTAGCCCGGCCAAGGCGATAGATTCGAGATCTATTGCTCGCAAGAGCTCGGGAGTTCAAATCTCCCCCTCGGCGTGGTGATACAAACATACCGAGAAAAGTTTTGACTCATTTCACCCGTCTTATGTTTATTAACAATGGACTATTCGATAACTGCAAACAGCGAAATACTAATCACGGAACGAAAAGGATAAAATAATCGTAGGATGTTCAGAAGCTTCCTAATTGCCACCGTAGCTCAGTCGGTAGAGCAGCTGATTTGTAATCAGCAGGTCGGGGGATCGATTCCCTCCGGTGGCTTCGTCACTGATTGTCCGCGTCTTTGATTTCTAGTTTGTTCAACATTTCCACGCTGTTGTACCACTTGCGGGCTTTGGTACTTCCAAAAAGAGAAACGAGTACGGATGCAACAACTAGAACTATGACTGCGACAATGGACAGTCTGGTCGGGCTCCTAGGTCCTACATCTGCAATAAATGAAAATACGAAAGTAACGCCCAAGATCAAAGTGGAAATTACTGCAACCGAAAATGTTCTTGCACTCCTGATTCCCTTTGAAAGTTTGATCAATGAGAACCCTCCGATGATCTGAATCAGCATATATGAGAACGACACCACCGCTGCAATCATTATGAATCCTACAAAATTTCCAAGGAATAAATTAGTGACAACAATTATAGCGCCTTCCAATAGAAAGAACAATAGGATTATACTGTGGTTGCTCGTACTTATCTTCCAAAGGATTCCATCCTTGACCATTCTTCTGATCTCATTCAGCACCGCGTTCGAGTAAGCTACACATAGATTCATTGAACTCAGTATAGCCAATATGGCAAACATCGTGTATGCAGTCATTCCGAATGAAGATCTAATGGAACTGTTCAAATAGAAAGGATTCGAAGTATACGCTGCAAGTCCTGCCTTCCCAAGGTAGGCCATAATAGAGAATGCAGAGACGATCAACAGGATACCCGTGATTGCGTAAGAAAATATCAATGCCCGGGGAACTGTGGAGGACCTCTTCCTCGTGTCTTCGGAGAGGTACAGAGGTGATTCCATTCCGGCGAAAGCGAGTATTCCGAAGACGACGCCGCTAAAGACCGAATATGCCCCACTCATTGTTGTTGGAAATATCCGGAATGAAAATGAAGCGGCATTCTTAAGGAACAATATATCCAGCAACACGATGAATACCATCTCTACTATTCCGGCACCTATTGTGTATTTTATTGATCTCCCCAATCCTAACGAGATTATCCCGAAGAGCACAAGAAGGAAGAGTAACGGGATACCAAAACTCAAGATCGTTGCAGCTGGAGCGGTAACACTGAATAAGTGAAGGATGAAGAAAGAAACGAAAAGGGCAATGTTTGGAATGACCAGAAGTGCGTACGCAGCATACACAAATGAGGTCGTAATTCCCACTCCTTTACCCAACGTTTTCCCTGCAAACAGATAATAACCCCCATTAGATTGGAAACGTTTCGATAAGTTCCAAACAACATAGATCGTTGTCAAGGCTGCGAAGAATGAAATCAACATGACGATTCCAAGATATGGCCCAGAATAAACTGCTATCGCGGAGAACAACGCTGCAATATCTAACATTGGGCCAATGGATGTAAAGGACTGCATGAAAGAGCCAGAAAAGCCGACCTTGTGCTCCACTTAGGCTAGAAGTCGCGCGTATTATTATTGTTTTCCTCGAAGGAATCAATCGAATGCAGTTAACTCTCTACAACGTTAGAAATCGTTTCTAGAAGATCCTTCCCTTCGTCCGTAAGATCATACAAAGGAAATGGAGTCTTGGAAACTGTCGTCTTAATCAGATTCGCTGACTCCAGGATTCTGAAGTTTCTGTCGACTTCCTTCCAGTCCGTATTTGTGATCCTTGCAACCTCACTCCTCTGTCTTGGTACGCTAAGTGTTTCGAGAATCGTCAATCTCCTTACTCCCCCCTTCCCTTTAAAGATATTATAAAGGTTCCAGTTGTCTTTCTTTCCTGATAACGTGGTCCTGATTATTCGTGAAATTTCCTTTCTTCTTTCTGCAAACAGTTCATATCCAGTCAGTAGCCATCCGATAACCGATATGCCCAAACTCGGTGGGAAAAATGGAGACAAGAACTCGACCTGACTCGCTCCATAGATAACTGTTTTTGACCCCGAATTGTAAACCGAAATACTTGAAGTTGAATAAATTGCCAA
>JAJSLL010000022.1 GCA_026127935.1 Thermoplasmatales archaeon
CATTCAACAGTGCAGATACTGGAGTATATGTCCTCTTCACCGATTCAGGAGTCACAACTGGAGCATCCCCGTCTGCGACTGCACAGTCAAACAAGATATCAGTCACGGTAGACAGTCCTCCATCCATCTCAGTTCAACCTATATCGATAACCATTGAACAGGGGCAGACAGTCACAGTCAGTTCAACTGTCAGTGGAGGCACGGGACAATTCTCCTGGTCTCTTTACAACTCAAATCAGAATAAGGTAGCGTCTGGTACTGGACTAACTGCCTCATACGTGCTCTCTCCAGCTGGAAATTCTTCTTACTACTTCGTCTTTACAGATACTGGAGCCAGTAGTGGAGCAACTCCATCTGCAAAGGCCCAATCAGTAGTATTTACAATTACAGTTCTAGCTAAACCTAGTGTATCAATATCCCCTTCATCATCCACTATCGACCTCGGTCAGTCCATAACCCTCACATCCTCTGTGACAGGAGGATCTGGAGCATACTCGTATTCCTGGACTATAGGTGGCAGCTCGACTGTAGTGGGCACTCAATCTGCCTTCACATTTACACCCTCATCTTCAAAGACATTCAAGATCTACCTTAATGTAACAGATTCAAAGACTCAGTTCTCTTTCTCTTCCGTTTCTACAGTAACCGTTGGTGCCGCTCTATCCATCTCTTCACAGCCGATCTCTGCAACAATTGACTTGGGGCAGACGGTCACGCTTTCATCCACCGTAGCCGGAGGAACAGGCCAATTCTCTTGGACTCTCTTTACGAGCGTTGGTACAATAATTGCAACCGGTACGGGCAACACGGCATCGTATTCATTCAAGCCGCAAGCCAATGCATCCTATTACTTCACATTCATTGACACTGGAGTTTCAGTTGGAGCCAATCCTTCCCCTACTATTAGCTCCGGTTTTGCCAAGATTAATGTAAACCCTGACCCAACAGTTACCGTAAATGGTGCAACGGTTGGCAGTGGCTCCAGTGCAACTCTAACGGCAACCGCGTCTGGTGGGTCCAAAGCTGGATACACATTCAAATGGTACTCCGATTCAACCTTGCAAAATCCCCTTTACACCGGTAATCCGTACAAGACAGCTCCTCTAACCTCCACTACCACGTTTTTCGTAACTGTGACCGATTCTACCGGAACAACCAGTTCACCTGTTTCAGTAACGGTGACTGTGGTCAGTGGCCTGACTTCGTCTTCCCTTACTATTACTCCAACCACTACCGATGTGGGCTACTCTATAACGGTTCTGGTTGCGTCAGGATCTGGTGTGCCTCCATTTTCATACAGCTGGACCATCACTCTTTATCCATCTGGATCAGCTTCAGGTGATTATACAACATCCCTGAACACTGTAACTTTTACCCAGACGGGAATTTACTCTGTCACCGCAACTGTAAGGGACTCTACTGGCGCTACTGCTAGTTTGACTAAAACAGTGACTGTAAATGCCCTCCCGTCTGTTACCATAATGCCCAGTTCCGCCGCAGTCGATGTTAATAACACTATAACGTTCACAAACTCAACTATAGGCGGAACTTACCCGATCTCCTACAGCTGGGGATATCCTTCTAATGCAGGGATAACCAGGAATGGAAACACGTTCTCCTTCTCCAGCACCGGGAATTTCACGATTAAGATTTACGTGAATGATTCCCTCGGGGCCAGTGGCTTCGCTGCTGCGAAAATCTCCGTGAATTCTCAGCCTATAATACTTTATTCCTCCCTCAACGTAACAATATCGTCGGTTTCCACGATGGACGCGGGAACTTCCACTCTCATCAGCGTTAACAGCATCTCAGGTACCGGACCTTACACTGCCCAACTCAAGGAAGAATCGCCTGGTTCTACAATCTACTCAGCCGTTGCTACCACGAACCAGTTCAGCACACTGCCTGAAAATATCAATACTGGCATGTTGACTGAGACCGGCCAGTGGCACTTTGTTGTAACTGTAACGGAGGTCAGCAACACGGGGATATTCGGAACATCCTCTCCCATTATTGTTACTGTTACCAATCCCCCGACATCTTCAGCGATCTCTATCTCACCAACAACCACGGAAGTGGGCAACCCTATTACTGCGACAATGCAGTCTGGATATGGTACCTCTCCCTTCACGTACGTATGGTCCGTGACTCTTTCAGGAGGTTCTGCCTCAGGTGATTATTCTGCATCTGGAAACCAGGTCACTTTCAATACTGCCGGTACTTATTCTGCGACGGTGACAATAACCGATGCGGACGGAATCAGCGCTTCAGATGTTGCCACCATAACGGTCAATTCTCAACTATCTATCACGATTTCTTCAATTACACCGACAATCATCGACAAGGGACAGACAGTCACGTTCTCAAGTTCAGTAACCGGTGGATTGACCCCTTATACCATAAGCTATTCCGTGAGCTCAATCGGGGGCGGAATCAAGATAGGTGCTTATTCCGTCAGTGGAAATGTGATAACTTTCTCACTTGCTGGTGAATATACGGTATCCTCTATGGTCACAGATTCCCTCGGCAAAACTGTGTCATCTTCAAATTCTATAACAGTCACTGTCAATGCTCTTCCAACGGTAACCCTTACAGCTTCCGAGAATACCACAGACACTGGACACAGTGTTACATTTACTAACACAACTGCTAACGGGACTAAGCCCTATACATACATCTGGTCTTATCCGTCAGCACAGGGTATAAAGCAATCTGGGAATACTTTCACATTCAATAACACGGGGAATTTCACTATAACACTGACGATTGTCGATGCCGTAGGAGTTGTCGCATCTTCTTCGGTGCTCATAACAGTCAACCCATCACCAATTATCGTCCTTCAACCAGGTCAATCACTGAATCAACAATCTTCATCCCAAATGACGCAAGGTTATACGGCTCTTGCTCAGGAGCAAAAAAAAAATCTAGTGCCTTCCAAGGAACGTCAATAACACTGGATGAAAATACGTCCTGGGCTGTTTACGTTCAAGCGGGAACAGGGACTCCCCCCTACACCTTCACGTGGACAATTGCATATTCTTCCAATAGTACCAGCTTTCAAAACTATCTTCTCAGTAGCAGTAATTCTAGCTACGTCGACAATGTCATAACGTTTAAAGGCACTGGAACGTTCTCTGTAACAATAAAGGTAGTTGATAACTTCGGCTCAACGTCAAGTGAGAGCCTCACCATAAGCGTGAATTCCCCCCTTCTTGTTTTATCTACTACGGTTACTGCTACCCCCTCTTCCTTAGATCTTGGGAACAGTACTACCTTGGCGTCAACTCCCACCATCAGTGGCGGGACTGCCCCTTATTCCTATCAGTGGTACCGCAACGGGACCGCGAGCGGCGACAAGATCAGTGGAGCGTCAGGTTCAGTTACGAGCGGCCAGGCGCTTACACTCCCCTTAACGCCCACCGTAGCCGGCAATTATACTTATTATCTTATGATCTCGGATAGTGCATACTCGGCTGCTAGCAGCTCAACCTCGATTAAAGTGTCGGTAAACAATCTTCCAACCACTGCCTCTATAATGATATCACCGACATCCACTGTCATAGATGGATTAATCAATGCCACGATTAAATCTGGCTATGGTACGTCTCCTTACAACTACACATGGACCATTACTCCCCAAAATAGTTCTTTATCCTCCTTTAAACAGTATGGACACCAGATCGGCCTCAATAAATCTGGCAACTACACAGTCAGTCTGAGGCTAAGAGACGCTGATGGGAGGGTTGCTTACAACAACACAACTGTCAAGATATATTCAAGCAGCCTCGTGATAGTCAAGATCTCTTCTCCCGCTACTTCCCCAACGATAGATGTAGGGCAGGCACAGTCATTCACTGGTAGCTATTCTGGTGGAAGTGGTACGTATGAATATCAATGGGTGAAACAAAATACATCCACCGCCTCACCCCCGAGTTCTGGTTATACCACTCAGTCCTCCCCCCAGACACACACTTTTTACTTCAATACCACAGGGACGTTTTATGTGTTTCTGTACGTAAAGGATACGGTTGTCGGAGATACACAATCTGCCTACGAGGAAGTGACAGTGAATAACGATATTTCTTCAGGTTCGATATCCATAAGCCCAACAACAACAAATGTAGGAAACCCCGTTACGGCTTCCGTCACCTCTGGGTACGGAACATCGCCTTACACTTATACGTGGTCCGTTACACTTAAGGGCGGGGGATCTGCAGCCGGAGACTATTCCACTTCCGGAAACCAGCTGACGTTCAGCAAGTCGGGGAACTATACGGTCAGCGCAACTGTAAAGGACTCATTCTCCCAAGCCACATCATCCAACTATAACGTTGAAGTAACTGCAGTTATCAGCCTGACAGCTTCGATATCTTCCTATCCGAGTTCAGGTATCACCGCTCTAGATGTAAACCACGCTCAGGTGTTCCAGGCGACCGTAACTGGAGGTAGCGGGTCATACAGCTATTCTTGGGGGATAAGTGGAGTTTCAGGTACTGTCGGAACTTCCAGCTCCTACACTCTGAACGTGTCCAACCCCGGATTGTACAAGATATATCTGAACGTGAGTCAGGGCACCTCGACAGCTTCCGCATCTCCGATCACAGTCGTGGTCAATCCACTCCCGAAGGTCTCGTTCCCGGTGGCTGGTACTATTGAGACGGACGTCGGCCAGACGATCTACGGAAACGTGGCAGGAGGAACTACCCCTTACCAGTATTCGTGGCTGGTCACTCTTTATCCTTCGGGTAATTCTGCATCGGGTGATTATACGATCTCAGGACCTTCCATAACATTTACAGCTGAAGGAAATTATACCGTGAAATTCATCGTCACCGATGCGAGGGATGTTACCGCGTCAATCACTTCGACCTTCATCGTCAATTATCAGTTGTCCAGTTCTCTTTCACTCTCTAACCCCCTCTCTTCTGTGATCAACAGGGGTAACTCATCGGTGCTCAACGTATCAGTCAACGGTGGAACTGGGACTTTCTCATATCAGTGGTTCCAACAGCTACCGGGAACCAGCTCATTCGTAATGATTCCAGGAGCCACCAACGCTACCTATGACTTCCTGACCTCATCCGCAACCACACCGGGTATTTATCTATTCTACGTGAACGTGACGGATACGAAAACAGATCCTGCTTACGTCCATTCCAACATATTAAGCGTCACAGTACTCGCAAAGGTCATCTACGGCGTGAGTTTCACCGAAACCGGGCTTCCGACTGGAGCGAAATGGTTCCTGAATATTTCAGGAGGATACTCTTATACCTCCTCATCAGCTAATCTATCTTTCCTTGAACCTAACGGTACCTATTACTACAGCATTTCAACCAGCAACAAGTCCTTCAAGCCGTCCTCACTGATCACCGGTATATTTGTGGTGAATGGGACGGAGATATCGCAGCCACTGGTCTTTCTACCTGTTGTGTACGCGGTGACATTTTCAGAGTACGGGTTGAAGTCTGGTACTGAATGGTACGTGAATATGTCTAACGGTCAATCCTATTCTACTACGCAAAGCGTTCTAACATTTTCGGAGATGAACAACACATATCACTACACCTTAGCCGTTGTGAACAAACAGTACAAGCCGGTGGTATATTCGTCATCTTTTATTGTTTCAGGAGGTCCTGTTTCAGAAAATGTCAACTTCACTCTCTTGACTTATGCAGTCATATTTGAACAGTCTCAGTCGTCTGTTCTTCCAAGCGGTTATTTATGGTTCGTAAACCTTTCGAATGGACAGGCATACTCTTCACGTAGTCAAAGCATTAGCGTGGAGCTCCCAAACGGAACATATTATTATACTGTAGCCACAGCCGATAAGACATTCTATTCTCCTGGTGGGACTCTCACAATCAATGGTCAATCGACAGTGGAGCATGTTACATTTTCCCCGTTCTACTATACTGTTTCTTTCCTAGAGAGTGGTCTACCTACAGGGACAGTATGGAGTGTATCTCTTGGAAATTACAACAATTCTTCATCTGGTCCTAAGTACTTTGAAGAAGTTAATGGAACTTATGAATTCATCATTGGAGGAATCCCGGGATTTCATACTCAGGAGTACAATGTGACAGTGGTTGTCAACGGGAGTGATTTTAAATATTATGTGACATGGACAGCCGTGACATACCCGATAACCATATCGGAAACCGGTCTGGCCGCGGGAGACACATGGTCCGTCACATTGACCACTATACAGGGAGGACAGGAAATCAATCAGACCTTCAACTCCACTTCCAACTCAATAACTTTCAACGTCACCAATGGTACTTATTCTTATGTTGTCACTCTTCCCAACGGGTACAAGGCGACTCCAGCCAAATCCACCTTTTCAGTAGCTGGGAGTGCTGTCTCGACTAACTTGAAGATAGCGGCCCTTCCGAATTACCTCCTGTTGTGGATCGTCATCGTTGCCTTGGCGATAGTGATTGCCGTGTTTCTGATGCTTTACATTGGCAACAAGAAAAGCCTTTTCAAGAGGGAGGGGAGATTCCTCAAGATTGGGCGCACCAGGAACAAGAGGTGAAATGTTTCAGTTGTCCTCACTTCACCACTTTCAATTAACCCAATTCTTTAGAGATGATCTGTCTTCAAGATTTGCAAAAGGTAGAAACGCAGAAACTTCCTACGTTCGTGAACTAAACAAGAATGTAGAAATAATTATTAAATACATCAGGATATTTTATGGGCAAATGTTGCTATGAAAACGGAATATAGCGCCAGGTGGAAACACACAGTGTTTGTTTTCATAGTGATTACTTTAGTATTGGTTTCCGGACTCTCTAGTATTGCAAATTCATACGGTTCCGAGGGTGCTAAAAGTCCGATTCCATCATCTGTGAATTATTTGGGTATGAGCACCGGTCGTTCAGGTAGTGCGGATGATCTTGGAATTCATAGCTTCTCCGCATTTTCAGTTACTATTTCACCGACTAGTGCGACGATCGATATTGGGCAGTCGGTGGACTTTAACGTAACAACAAATCAGTCGGGTTTGACTTACACTTACGCCTGGTTCCTGAACGGAAACCCCGCTGGGACGAACAGCAGTAGCTACCCCTTTGATCCAAGTTCTACTGGAACTAACACTGTGTATGTGAACGTTACGAATAGTGGAAATACCGTTAAGTCAACTATAGTTACAGTCAAAGTAGACAGTACAGTATCCGTGAACATTTCTCCCGGTAGTGAGAAGGTGAACGTGGGAACAAAAATCACTTTCACAGCAACTCCCTCTGGGGGTACAGCGTCTTATTCCTACCTCTGGTACCTGAATGGGACCAAGACTTCTACGACAACCTCCACTTACTACCTTACTCCTACAGGAAATGCCACATATTACGTCAACGTATCTGTAACAGATACGGGAACGATAAACGGATCTCCAAATCCGCCCACGGCGGTTTCTTCTGCCATTAGCACCATTACAGCTGTGTTCAAGACCTATCTCATCATTTTTGAAGAGTCGGGTTTACCGGCAAATACAATATGGTATGTAAACCTCACAAATGGCCAGACTCATTCTTCCGCGGGGGGGTCCATAGTTTTTGGAGAACCTAACGGAACTTACACCATCACCATCGCAACAGGCAACAAGGTCTACACTCCCAGTCAATCGTATTTCAACATCATAGTGAATGGCAATAACCAATCGTTTCTAATCACCTTCAATCCCGTTCTCTATTCTGTGACATTCACAGAAACAGGGCTTCCCTTGAAAACGATTTGGTACGTGAACATTACGGGTCAAACCTCTTTATCTTCCAGCTCAAATGCCATAGTTGCAAAATTGTATAACGACACTTATTCTGTTTCAATTGCAACAGGATTCAAAGAGTATTACCCTACACCATTCTCGGAAAACGTTCAGGTAAACGGAAAATCTATCAACGTCTCTATCGTATTCTCCAAGAAATTGTATCCAGTAGAATTCACGGAAAGCGGACTCCCAGCCAACACGGAGTGGTTCCTAAGAGCAGTGGGGAATGCAACTTCTGGATACAGTAACGGCTCGGGTGCTTCGTTCTCGCCGACGATCACACTCAATTTGCCTAATGGGACCTACGGCTACAATATCACAAGTGGAGTCCAAACGTTCGGTCCGTCTCCCTCGACCGGCAATTTCACTGTTTCGGGGAATGCCGTTTCTGAGGCAGTGCGGTTCCTTCGGCTATATCAGATTACTTTCGTTGAAACCGGCCTTCCGATTCCATCCTCCTCAATAAGGTGGTATCTTAACATATCCAACACCCAGAGTTTTGTCTCTTCCACAGACACTATAACGTTCTGGGAACCGAATCAAACTTATTCCTATTCTGTCTCAGCGAGCACCAAATGGTACATCCCTTCCACAGTTACTGAAACAGGCTCATTCACTGTCAGCGGCTCTAATCTAAATACCCTAGCAATAGTATTCAATGAACTCATGAATGTCACTTTCGAGGAGCAAAAACTCCCAGCCGGAAATATGTGGTACGTGAACGTAAGTTCGGGTGGAAGCTACTCATCATCGGACGGAAAGATTTCATTCGTTGAGATAAATGGAACTTACTCCTACGTCATCTCAAGCGGCAACAAACTGTATCGCCCAATTACATTTGAGGGATCGTTCGTGCCAAACTCGTCTAAATTTCCAATTCAAGTGACTTTCATCCTTGTGACTTACGGTTTGACATTCTCTGAAACTGGCCTGACGAACGGAACTTTCTGGTCAATTACTATAAACAATGTGACCAGAATTTCCACAAATGAGAGCATATACTTCAAGTTGAACAACGGGAGTTATGAATATTCAATTCAATCTCTTTCCGGCTTTTCCACGACTAATTACCTCGGGAATGTGACCGTTAACGGAAGTTCTCTGGTTCAGCCAATCAAGTGGGTCATGGTAACCTATCCGATCAACATAACTCAATCGGGAATTACCTCCGGGAAACAATGGTCAGTTACCCTCCAGGGCAATACATTCAACCACATTCCTGTCTACGTCACAATCAACACTACGAAAAGTTTTGTTATCTTCCATGAACCGAACGGCACATACAATTATACCATCCACGCTCCATTTGGCTACACTGGCTCACACGTAACGGGGGTTCTAACCGTATACGGTAAATCTGCATCTGCAGCGGCCTCTCTGGTACCACCAAACTTCTTGCTCATTGGAATAATAGGGGCCGTTGCAGTCGGAATACTGGGCGTAGTCCTAGCACTCTCGAACAAACGCGAGAACAGAAGCCTTTTTGTGAGAGAAGGACGATACGTTAGGAGTGGCAAGTATCTGAAGTTCAGGAAATGATTCTTCCCATGTCAATGTTAAGATCCTGGAGAATATCTGAACCTATGCTTCAACTCTTTTAAAAATTGAACCGCCCTTGAGGTCCCGCTCGGACTGGGAGGCTATTATCCCCTTAGTTGTAATCTTGAAATAGAATGGATAAGGACTGTATGAACCACCTCTCATTTTCACTATCGAAGCTTTTCTGATTCCTGCGGAAGGATCGTCCATCTCTAATTTAATGATACCAGAAACAAAGTATTCTTCGATCCCATACATGCTCACATCGCTCTTCATTACCGGACTCGTGACGAGCATGTAAGTGTGTGGGATTGCAAGCGACATAACGAACTGGTTAACAAAATCGTCATTTTCAACAATCATCGGTGTAAGGGGGTCAATGACAAGACGAGAGATGTTTGATTCAATCACAATTCTGTTTATCTCACCAGTGAGTTTTTCAATATATCTTGACCTGCTTTTCAGACTCTCCAAGACATCCTCCTTCAGTTCCCTAATTCTGTCCGAGAGTTCTATAACTTCAATAGTTCCCTCCTTGTAGTACCCTTCAAAACCAAATGTGAAGGTCTTGGCATTTGCTATGAATTCTGCCCCTCTAGTATCTGTAAGTATTATTGCCCCCTTCTCTCCCAACCTGGCACCCTGAACCAGGAATTGAGTGGCAGTAGTCGTTTTACCAACGCCAGTTTTTCCAGATACCATATAGACATTCCCCCGTTTCATCGCACCGCCAATGGATTCATCAAGCTCTTTGACACCGAAAATATCCGACTTCGACTTCAAGCTCTGTCTTTGATCTATTGTGACTATGTTATACATGTGTGTAAGATTTACCTCAGTATCGTCTAGGTCCTTCTCAATGACTAGCGCTTTAAGAGATATTCCACAATCACTCGCAATTGCATTGAATTTCATTATGTCGCTGACAAGATCTTCGGATATACCATGTAAAACTGCAACCCTCACGTTTTCGTCTTTCTTAGAGGTGACAACTAGATCGAACTTGTGTAGTGCCCCTGATTTACCAGTAAGTTTAACATTGCTACCCCACGTGAATTCGTTGTCCAGCTCGAATTCTTCAGCTATCCTTGCTACGTCGACGGAGTCACCGGTCATTACTATTATCGAAGGCATACTGCACATTTATATCTTTCTCTCTAATTGTTCAAAATGACATAAATTGGTTTGTTCAGAAAGATAATATTCTAGTGTCTATATATTTATAAGAGACGGTTCTCATTTAATTTTTTTCGCTTCTATTACGAAATACTTAATTCTACAAACTCGATTACATATTGTCTTAAGGGTTCTTGTTTTCATCCTTGTAATTTTTAATGCCTTCTAACCTGAAATCCTTAATCTTTTCTGTCGTTTCGTACAGTCGCACTAACAAAGGTTTGACTAGCATACGTGGAACATACACATACGCTTGCACCCTTTCCTTATTATGATATTCTAAGTAGGTTCCAAGAGGTATATGATCCTTGTCTACCGCAGTTAGGAAGGCAGACGTTTGTCCATTTGATTGAGTTAAATTAGTGGCAGAAATGTCTCCATCAAGATTGTATCTGATAAAGTTCAGAGGTGGTTGATGCAAATTTCTCCACTCAAGGACAAACTTTGTGTCGCTGTGCTCCTTGAAAGAGAACGTTACTAACGATAACGGCAATCTCTTGTCAATCTCATTTAGGATCTCTACCAAACCCTTTGATTCGCTAAGGCCCAGCCCTGAAAGATTGACATCAAGAGAGACCACTTTTCTTAACAATTCGGCAGCTCCCTTCATCTCAGATGAATGAAATCTGAAGCTCGCGAACACAATCTTTCCATGTGTAAAGAGTTCTCCATCCGCAAGTGTCGAGACCAGTCCTACGTTGTCAGCGATCCTTTTCACCAACGGGTTCGTTATCTTTTCAGTAATCACCAGCGAGTCTCCCATTTTCACGGGATTTAGGGGTTCTAGCATCATTCTGTCGTTTGCAGATACCCCGTGAAGAAAGAAGGTAATGTACTGTTCACTCTTTTGGTGGTAGACATTGATAGGCACAGGCTTCTCCTTGACTATCGTCGATAGAACATAACTTTCGATAGGAAAAGAGAAACTAAGGGACATATCTAGTCTCTTGTCTACCTCGTCAATCATTTAGGAGTAAATAATCTCTGACATATGAAATTATCCTTGGCCTACCGTATAACCAGTATTCGATAAGTATTAATTTAACCGATTTATCAAACAAGATGTTGTTGAAAGAGCTAGACAAGAAGCTCGATACCGAGTGCAAAGTAATTTTCAACAAAGATGACCGAGTTTTCAGCCTTTCCAAGGCCATGGGTTTAACTTTCCAGGTTTTCTTAGAACTGGAGGGGAATGACAAATATCTTTTGGTATATATTCCAAAAGAAAATTTAGAAAATGAAGGAAGCTCTGCAAAGTATCTCTCTTCAACCACAGAGAACGAAGGATATCTTATTTCCACGGTAACAATTGAGGAATCTCTTTACGAACTCTTGACCTCGTTGGACGAAGTTCAATCTTCCACATCATTCGACCTGACTGTCGAAAACGGAAGTCTTACTGCTAGGTTCCATTTCCATCATTCTGCAATCCCACAACTTTCTAGGATACTTGGAAAGAGCCCTAATTTGAAACACTTGGTCAAGGAATTATATCTACACCCAACACCTGGCTTCATATCCCATCTGGAACATAAGAATAGAGAATTCCCTCTGCGAGTCTTGGTTTATTCCATCCCATATTCTAACGTAAAGGGTAAAATTGCAAGATCTCTTTTCGACGAAGGGGGAGTTGCAGAATCCGCGGCCGTTTTTTCGACCTCGGTATTTAACAAGGTGATATTCTACGGAACAAGTGAGACAAAAACGGCCCTCAAACCAGTATTTCCAGGTTCTCGAATTTATGAAATGCTTTTTGAGGATATGAATATAGGGATTATTAGTGTGATATCAAATGTTATGAACTCCCTGGGTCTCAAGAGATTCAAAGTTTTTTTCAAGAAAGTTGACAACAGCATTCGAATAATAGTTTTAGTTCAGAAATTCGATGCTATGAAACACATCTCCGAGTCCTTTACTTACTTTGGGCGAGCAGACATTCCAGTGGAACTGCACTTATCCAGAGATTACTCTGATGATGTGTGGGAAACGCTTTAGCTGGTAGATTAGATCTAAGAAGTAGCTAGATAGTGCGATAAAAGTGGGACTTGATTCTGACTTAGGTAGGGAAATGGATGACTGGAGCGGAGAAAACATGATAGAGTCAAAATATTGGCTTTTTACTGTAAGTACAGCGGAATGTCTTTCATCTGAGGTACACCAATCCGTTCATTGATTCATTGACTATATTAAAATTCAGGATATATTTTGAAAAGCACTGAAATTGCTTTGCAAGTTTTACAGGACAAAATCCACTTTCCTAGTTTGCTGGTGTGAGTGAAGAACTCACTATACCATCTGAAGACCGTACCGAATCAAGAAGTCAAAAGGAAATATTTTTTTGATCTAGGGGTAAAGTGACAAATTAACATTTGTCTGGTTAGGTTTAATTTGCGGAGTTAATATATTTATTAAGACTTCCCTAACTTAGTCTTCAAAGTAATGAGACTTCAATTACTAAATAATTAATAGACGTATAGGCGAGAGATTCCCTACGTCAGGCAGACGTGAAACAGATATAGTTCGTACAATATGTAATGTAGGGAAGGTGTTGAAGTGGAAGACTTCTGCTTGGTGTATGGAACCTTGGACGATCTAGACTTGCTGGTGGATCATCGTCTGCTAATGTGGAAGGAAATTCATCCAGACATGGCTGACAGAGTTGAACAGTCCCGAGAATTTACGAGTAAATGGATTAGATCTAAGGTTTCTGAGGGTAGTCTCATTTCATTGATTGTAAAGAACTCCGAAGGTAGAGTCGTTGGATCAGGTTGCATATTGATCAAGGAAGACCAACCTAGACCTGGAAGTTCCCAAATGAAGTACCCCTATCTTCTATCGATGTACACTCTACCAGAGTACAGAAAAATGGGAGTTGCCTCCTCGATTGTAAAGGAAGCGATAAAGTGGAGTAGGGATAAAGGATTTGACAGGATTTCCTTGCATGCCTCTGATCAGGGGAAGTCAGTGTATGAAAAACTTGGATTTCAGCAAACAAATGAAATGCGTCTCAAATTCCTGTAATGGAGGATATCCGAGTCGGACCAATCTCCTCCGCATAGATTTCAGATAGCCTCTTAGAAGAGATAATTCAGGAGTGGAAGTCGGTTGCTCTAATAAGTTAAGTCTAACTCATAACTAAATATTTGATATATCAGTACCTGGGTTACAGAATAATAAATATTCCATTACTTTTGGAATTTAAAACAGTAGGAGTTATTTTTATCCTTTGAGTAAATTAAGGGCAACTAATTTGGTGAATATAATGTCGATTGATAAAGAAGAGATCAGTTATCTGATTAAGGAAAATCTGAACCACTCCTGCAATGGCGCAAAGGATACGTGCGTAAAAATAACCGCGATAGCAGATCTACCATCTAGATTTGGAAGTTTTCAGATAGTCGCGTTCCAGAACGATTTCGATAAGAAAGACCACGCAGCCATTATTCATGGGAATGTCTATGAAAAGGAAAACGTTCCGGTGCGGATCCATTCAGAATGTTTAACAGGAGACGCGCTTGGTTCCCTTCGCTGCGATTGTAGAGATCAACTAGAAGTGTCAATGAAGATGGTGGGTGAGATGGAATTTGGGGTGATTCTCTACCTTAGACAGGAAGGAAGGGGAATTGGCTTTGCAAATAAGATCAAAGCTTACCAACTTCAAGACGCTGGCTATGATACATTTGAGGCTAATAGGGCTCTAGGTTTCAAAGAAGATGAGCGAGATTACGCGATAGCGGCACACATGTTAAAGTCGCTGCATGTTAAGTCTATCAGACTTATGTCAAACAATCCCACCAAGATAGAGGATCTTAAGTTCCACGGAGTAAAGATAACGGGCAGGATTCCCCTCATAATTCCTCCGAACGAACACAATTCCTTCTATCTCGAAACTAAGAGAGTCAAGGGGGGTCACATGCTAGACAAGACCGAGGAAGAGAACTTGATAGAACAAGAAGACGATCTAGTTGATTACAAGCTCTAGGTGCGTAAAGCAAACCAATATTCATTTGTTTGGAAATCTGGTCAGAAGGGTCGCGACTGCGGAAAAGAGGACATTCTATCTAGTGAACCTATAATTCAACTTTGAAAGTAATTGGAAAAAGTCTTTGGAGATAGTCAATAAATTGTCATAATTGAAAATGTAAAGTAACGATACTTAAGATAAGTTGTTAAGCATTATCCTTTACTTAAAGCTGATTTTTCAATAGATGACGTATAACCACAGTTATACATCGTTATTTGTACTTGACACCAATTGTAATTTGCTGATCCCATTTTATTGATTCCGAGTCGATTTTAAGGTCCATACCCAAATCACAGAGTTGGGTCTCATAATAGTCCACCTCAGTCCCTATCTTCAAATATCTGGACTAATTCTAACGATGCTCCATAGGTCAGGGAATGAGTAGAGAATAAGACAGCACTCATTCAACTAAAGACTAATTTCAAGATTATAAAAACGTTTTATAACATGCTTAATCCAGTTAGTCACTACTATAACACCATAAAGTTTAACATTCCTGCGCCAAGATAGGAAACTAAAGCATATATTTATTCCCCTCGCATTTAAAAATCAGAATTTCAATTCTCTTAACCTTCCTAAGAATATTGCACTAAATCAAATAGTAAATGACCGATTTTCAAGTCACATACTCGTCCCGGACAGATAAGTTAGGGGTTGGCGTTCCATAACGCATAGCTATGAATGAAATTCAAACACAGACTTAACGGTTGGATCGAGAGGAGTTGACGATTGAATTATAGCTACGACCGTTATCCTCTTTCGCAGACCTGCCAAATTGGGAAGATTGTACTTACGTTCCTGGTATTGAAAATATCTTTTGAGTCCACTTTCCACTCAAAAATATAAAAATTTTGGGGAAATCTACAAATTTACATACTTCATATACTAAATATCCATGGTAACGAGACTTGAGTAACTTCATAAGACATATGGGTAAATTCATATTATTAATAATATATATGCACTATTTACCCAAAAATGTATATTTTGAGGCACGCTAGAAATCTCCCTAAGTAAGACGCTCGAATTTGGCCAGGATTTTCGACCCGTGAATTTCGATTCTTATACTGTATTTTTTGACGTGGTGAGACAAACAGGATTATTTGCTTGTCGCAATCTTTTTGATTTGTTCCCATTGTTCATCGGTCAAAACTGCTAATTCATTGAATTCACCGGCACCTTTCAACCATTCTCCACCATCAATTGTGATAACTTCACCGTTTATGAATGAGGCATTATCAGAAATGAGATAGGCAGCAAGTGTAGTGAGTTCTTTAATTTCTCCGGTTCTTCCTAGAGGCACTCGTCTTTTTAGAGCTTCTTCCATCCCTGGCAATGGAAATAAATTCTTTTGAGTTGCTTCAGTTGGAAATATGCCTGGAGCAATTGCTACATGCCTGATCCCATATTTTGCCCACTCAACCGCAAGAGACCTAACCACTGCAAGAACTCCTGCCTTAGCAGCAGCCGAAGGTACCACGTAGGCAGATCCGGTCCAGGCGTAGGGGGTAACTATGTCTAGAACTACACCCCCTTGATCTCTACTTATCCACTTCTTACCCAATTCTAGTGTCATGTACAGAGTACCGTGCAGTACTATGTTTAGAACTGAATCTACTGCGTGCGGGGATAACTTCTCCGTTGGAGAGGCAAAATTTCCAGCTGCATTATTTACTAAAACGTTTATTGGCCCCAGCTCTTTTTCAAGGAATTCCACTGCCTTAGCTATCTGTTCTGGAGATCTAACATCGCATTTGTGAAATGAGACTCTAATTCCTTTTGTTTCAAGTTCTTTGGAAGTTTGTTGCAAAACCTCTTCTCGCCTTCCAAGTATGGCAATCTTAGCCCCCAGGGTGCCAAACATCTGAGCCATATTTTTTCCAATCCCTGTTCCACCTCCAGTTATGAGGACCGTTTTTTCTTTGAGTAGATCACTATTGAACATCAATTATCACAAGCATTTTCTAGATAATTAAAGTGATGGGGGGATAGCCGTTCAGTAGGCATTTTTTGAAAATTATACTAAATGCTCTGGGGTCCATTTTAAAAAAAATAGGACCTTGACACTTAAAGTTCCAACAGATTCTTAATGAATATAGGTGCGGAGGGAAGACTTAGGGAATTTAAAGTACTCTGGCACATATATTTCCCAGGGTTTTGATAGACGTCACTACCATAATACGTGCCCCAAAGACCTATCATTCCATTACCGTTGTATTCACCTTATCCATTTCTCTGATCCGTTGTGATCTGGCAGAGCTGAATAAGTGCCAATGCCAACTACCAAGGCAAATGTTACCTCGAAGGCCAATATGACCGCAATCTTGGAGTTCAATCTATCTCACTTCTTCAGAATGTCGGCTTTCATTGTATCATACTGGTCCTTAGATATCTCTCCCTTAGCATACCTGATGTCCAGTGTTTCCAAGGCCGAGTTTCCTTGATGCACTGGTTCATCATGCCAGTTATGGAGACCGTGATCAGTAGCTATTCCAAATATCCAGTATATGAAGAGGAAGAATAGGATTACAGGTATTAGCATGAAAAATCCACCCAATGCCCACATTCCTGTACCAAATCCCATCATTCCATACCCGTAGTTTGTGCCATTTACCAAGTAGTTTCTGCCAAATAGGAAAGCAATGGTAACCCCCGCAACAACAAGAGCTAGGATCACTGCGAGGAATATCCAGAATATTAGCATTATTCCATTCCTGATTCTCATTCAAATTACCTCATATAGATTAATTTTGAAATTCTTATTAACTGTTGGCTGAAATCAATTGTTGAAATGTGAAATCTTACCGTGAAATGCGTTTCAAGACTATCATGTTGGTAGAACCGTGTCTTATCTTTTCCACGACACCCTTCCTTTCTAGGCGATCTACTATTCTCGAGACCGTAGCCCTAGACATTCCATCCATTCCGAAGAGATCTCTTTGTAGGAAAGAACCACCTGCGTCAACCAGCGTACCATATACCCTCTTTTCCCCGTCATCTAGGAACTTAAGAAGGTCCTCGTTGGGGATTGGTCCCGTGAGACTAGCAGTATTATCTGCAGGCTTTAGGTTCGATAGGCTTGTCGAAAGGATTCTCACATTCTTCTCCATGTATAGTATTGAGAAGATTAGTAGTAACACTGAAAATATGAGTCCAATTAAAAGATACCAATCCGTCTGCGCTTTCAATGAGAATATTGAAAAGGGGTTTACTTTGTAGAGCATAGGAATCAAGATAATGGTTGTAAATATGAGAATGACCGAAGACAGAGCAAGAAGTGCGCTTACTACGGTCTCAAGAACAGATCTGTACACAGTTTTGCCAGATACTTCTCCCGAGTTCTGGTTGTGTGGGTCGTTTCCTATCCGCATGTTTATTGCTCATATGCATGAGTATTTTCAACCATAAAAGAAGATTCATCTTTAAGTTAGAGATCTGTGTATTTTCGACTTGAAAATCAATATTGGACTAGCTGTCAATAACTCTGCCACTCTGACAAGCCTCAAATCCGAGAATTCCCTCGTCATTTCAGCTCCTATGTAACTCCCACTGATGGCTGTCTTTGACTGCTGAGAGAGGTAGTAATTAAGTCATATTGCTCCAAAGGCATTTTCTAAGTCCTCAATTAAGTCATCTACGTCTTCGATCCCAACTGAAAACCTGACAAGATTGTCTATAATTCCCATCTGTTCCCTTACCTCTCTTGGGACACTAGCGTGAGTCATTAACGATGGAACTTCAATTAAAGACTCTACTCCGCCCAAACTCTCACCCAGGGTGATGTACTTGAGGTTCCTTAGGAATCTTCTTATCCCCTCTCTATCGAGGTCAAGAGCAAAAGAAACTATTCCACCGTACCCCTTCATCTGGCTCTTTGCAACCTCGTGATTGAAGTGGTCCTCTAAACCCGGATAATAAACCTTTTTCACTTTGTTCTTTTCCAGAAGGTATTCCGCAATTCTCATAGCGTTCTTTTCATGCTCTCTCATTCTTACTGAAAGGGTCTTGATACCTCTCATCGTCATGTAGCTGTCGAAGGGGCTCAGAACTGCTCCTACAGCATTCTGATGAAATTTTAATTTCTCAAATAACTCATCGTTGTTAGTGACAATGCCCCCTCCAAGGGTATCGCTATGCCCGCTTACGTACTTCGTAGTGCTGTGAATAACCACATCGCTGCCAAACTTCAAAGGATTCTGGAAGTACGGAGTGGCAAAAGTGTTATCCACAACGAGCAACGATCCATTTTCATGTGCCATTTTCGAAAGTTTCGCGATATCGATTATTTTCAGCAATGGATTGGATGGGGTCTCAACCCAGATTATACGTGAACTTCTTGCTTCTGTCTCAAATGAGGTAGTACTGGTGAAGTCTACAGTTCTGAAATCCACTCCAAACTTCTTGATAACGCTTTCAAATATGCGTCTGGTTCCGCCGTACAGGTCATCCGATGCCAATATAGTATCACCTTTCTTGAGAAGAGCCAATAGCAGGGATGTTTCTGCAGCAAGTCCAGATGCAAAAGCCAACCCGAATCTGCCCTCTTCGAGAGATGCGAGTTTCTTTTCCAGTGCATCTCTAGTTGGATTAGAAGTCCTGGTGTATTCGTATCCTTTCGTAGGCACCTCAGGGTACCTCCTAGCAAAGGTAGTGGAGAGATGAATTGGAGACACTACCTCTCCATTAACTTCGTAGTTAGGTTCTTCACCCACGTGAATTGCTTTAGTAGAGAATTTCATGCTTCCTCCTCCGAAAATCCGTGTTTCTCCATCCATTCATCGTTGAAAATCTTGCTCATATATCTATAACCAGAGTCGGGAAATATAGATAGAATATTCTTGTCTTTGTTGTTTGCAGCAACTTTTAGTGCTGCAACCATTGCTGACCCACTTGAGCCACCAGCGAATATGCCTTCCTCTCTTGCAAGCCTTCTTGCCATTAAGAATGACTCCTTATCGTTCACTCTTATGATGTCATCTATGACCGAAAAATCCACTGCCTTTACTAGATAATCCTCTCCTATGCCTTCAACTTTGTAAGTGTGAGGTTCAATTATCTTACCGCTCTTGAAATAGTCGTAAAAAATTGAGCCCTCAGGATCCACACCGATCACCTTAACTTTAGGATTCATTTCTTTCAGATATTTTCCCGTTCCTGAAATAGTACCTCCTGTCCCAATTCCAGCTATCAGTATGTCTATCTTTCCTTCCATTTGTCTCCAAATTTCGGGTCCAGTTGTTTCATAATGGCACTTGATGTTGTCTAGATTGTTATACTGATCCGGGTAGAA
>JAJSLL010000032.1 GCA_026127935.1 Thermoplasmatales archaeon
GCCATCGAATTTTTCGTTCACCGCCAAGATGCCACAGACAGTAACCCACGATCTTAGATTAAGAAATGCGGTCAACGAGGCGAGGAGTTTTATCGACGTCATCTGCAAGCTAGAAGAGAAACTTGCAGTGATCCTGATCCAACTCCCCCCTTCACTTTCTTTTCAGGAGGGATACAAGAATTTGAAATCCCTTGTAGAGGAGGTGCCTTCTGATTTTAGGTGCGCGGTGGAGTTCAGACACAACTCGTGGTTTGTAGACGATACTTTTTTTATGCTGAGGGAAAACAAGATGGGTCTTGCCTGGTCAGAGATTCCCTTTTCAAAAGTTCCGCCTATCACCACTACGGATTTCGTGTATCTAAGACTGGTAGGCGATCGATCAATCAACGAAGAGGAATTCGGGAAAGTATTAAGGGATAGGTCCAATGAAATTGAATACTGGGCGAAGGAAATAAAGGGAAAGGAAGAGTTGATCAAACATGCGTATGTCCTGAGCAACAATCATTTCCAAGGTTTTGGACCTGCAACCATCAATCTGTTCAGGAGAGTATCAGGACTGGAACCGGTCGATTGGACCCTTAGGACGGGTCAGACGACTCTATTTTGAGTCACAATCTGGGAATGATGAGGTTGAGATTTTTTTCCAGGTGTGTCACGCAGTACAGATAAATCATAACACGACTTGGTTGAAAAGCGGTCCAGCCCTTGCGTTTCCGTCTTCATCGTAAGGGACGACGCCTCTCGAAGCAATCTTGAAGTGGAATGGATTCGTGTTGTACCCTCCTCCATTCATCTTGACAATCGATGCCTTTTTGACTTCTGACTCTGGCTCATCCATTTCCAGTTTGATGAGACCGGAAACGAAGAATTCCTCCATGCCAAAGACACTCACGTCACTCTTTCCAGTGCCACTGGTCACGAACATATAAGTCTGTGGGATCGGAAGAACCTTGAAGAACTGACCGAGGAAATCATTGTCTGCAACGAGCAGGGGAGTGATAGGATCGATGACCAGTCTTGTTACCTCATACTCCGCTACCAAGGTCTTTATCTGGCCGATCAGTGTACGGATATAATTATTCCTTGACCAAAAGTCTGTGGAGATCTCTGCTTTCATTTTTAGGATTCTGTTAGAGATCTCCAGTACTTCGATTGCACCACTCTTATAATACTGCTTGAATCCGTAAGAGAATGTTTCCACGTGGGAAATGAAATCTCTGCCAGTCATATCGGTGAGGATCACCATTCCCTTCTCACCCTTCTTCGCACCCTCCGCCAAGAATTGTGAAATAAGAGCCGTCTTGCCTGTCCCGGGAGCGCCAGAAATCATGTATATGCGGCCTTTCTTGATGAGCCCGCCCAAGTTTTCATCCAGTTGATTGACCCCGAATATCACTGATTTTTCTTTATCGTACCCCCTCTTTATCACAGATATATTGCATATTCGTGTCAAATTCGATTCGGCCTTTGACAGATTCCTATCCAGTATGATCGCCTTCTGCTGTACTCCGCAGTCCCTTGAGTTGGCATTGAATTCCATTATGTCATTGACTAGATCTTCGGAAGTGTCCGTTAGAATGGCTATCTTGTTCCGATCATCATTCCTTTCAGTCAATATAACGTTAAATTTGTGCTGAAGTCCAGATTTTCCCGTCAAGGCCACATTGATCTTATAAGTAAAGTCCTCATCAAAGGAAAACTCCTGAGCGACCTTGTAGATGTCCATCTGTTCTCCAGAGTTCATTTTTTGACTTACCTGACCTGGGATTAAATACTTTGCGTACTTAAAGATTCCTGGATTGTAATTTGAAATCGACGCGATTTTGTCTTTGGAAGGGACGCGATGAACGTGTCGTATTAGAATGAGATAAATTGGTTCAAATTGTCCAGAGATGAGGGAAACATTTCAGTATGATTCATAGACGCATATAACTCTCATGGTTTTTTCATCTGAACATAGTTTCAGTACCTTATAGGTAGTGTAATTGCTTCTCAAGGACCTTCAAGGAATCCATTAACCGTATTTCATCCGAGACGCATAATGATTTCCTAATCGGCAATCATCACATAGTTCATCTGGGAAAAGTTGAAACACGGGGATTGACTAGTAACACCGTGAACTCGGGTAGGTTCATCTTGGATAGGTTAAGAAACGTGCTCCTGCTCTCAGTGATGGGTTCCTTAGGCCCGACGACATTAGGTCTGATAAGATATGTCCATAATATAAGTCCTCTTCTTTAGCTTTCCAAAAGTGCAATAGCCTACCCCTTTTACTTTCTATACATAACGCATTAATTAATTGCGCATAATCTCTTTAGGATATCATTTGGAGTTCTGTATGTTGAGAACTGTTCATTCAGCGAATAAACAAGGTCTCCAATCGTGTGGAAATATGTGTTATGCGTCCCCATCTTCCTTATGAGCTTCCACACCCTCTCTATAGCATTCAGCTCTGGAGAATAGGGTGGAAGGAACTCGAGTATTATGTCGGGATACTTTTCAACGAACTCCCGGATCATAGTGGCGTGGTGATACTTCGCGTTGTCAAGGACGAAGTGAGTCTCCTTTCCTCCAGTTGGAATGCTTGTTAGGAATTCCATGAACGTTAGTGCGTTGTAGCTCTCAGTTATCTTTGTGATCAGGGATCCACTGCCTGCATCCAAGGAACCGAATACCGATATTCCTTCCCTCGTCGGTTCCTGTAGCACTATAGGATCGAAATCCTCAGGGGTATCCACATCCTGTACCTTGATCCGTGCTGGTAGAAGTGGCACTCATCAAGGTAGAGAACTCTCTCCCCCGAATCTACGAGTTCAGCGAGTTTTTTTAAAATTTCCCTTCTCCTCCTCGTCCCCCCTCGCTATCATTGGCCTTGGTTTCCTGAGGCGGAATCCCAATTTGTGGAATATATTCTGGCACTGTCTCACCCCTATCTCCACGTTGTAATGGTCGGAGAGATGCTTTCTCAGCAACACTCCGTCCCACATGTTCTGCTTGTACCCGGAATCGTGTGGATCATTCCTTAGATCTATGGCAATTCCTTTCATTACTTCGCTGGATATGGTGGAAGGCCTTCCAGTTCTCTCCTTATCGTAGAGCGCCGAGAACCCCGTTTCGTTGAAATCGTTAACCCAGCTCTCTACCGTCCTTGGGGAATGGCCAAGCATTCCTGCCACATCGTAGCAGCTCATGCCGTTTGCTACCATCAACACTCCATGAAGGCGGTGATCGTACCTTGCTTCAGGGTTACGAATTATCTCATTCTGTATTGCTACCATCATAACTTCCCTGTCCTTGAGGTAGAGTTTCTGCATATTTCATAATATATGTCCAATATATAAATATGCGCAATTACTTATTGCGCTATGTATAGTAAGCACCTATCTGTCTCTGACACCGCAATACATTCCTCTCGGATATAGCATAATCGTTTCCGCTATGATTGCTGACAAGGTAATCTTGTTCCTAACTCCCCTTGCAATATGGCTGGTTGTCAAAATATTAATTTACAAAACGTTGTAACTAAGAAATGATTGTCAATTCGATAATCATATTTTCCACTTTCCCTCATTACGTCGGTTGGTTCTACGAACTGAAGAAGATAATCAAAATACTCGAGGAACACAAGGAAGAATTTGATGTTGTTATGGATGTTTCAGGACTTCCTATAGAGAATCATAAATTTTCTGTTTTCATTGAACACGGCTCACCGGAAAAAACTTTAAGTAGCTCTTGAAGTATAAATAGTCGGTAGATCTTGAGTGCTCACGGACAAGGAATCATTAAAAAAGATAACCAAGTATTCTGCGCTTACTCTTGTTATAGCACCGTGGATTCTATTTCTGATATGTTACCTTCTTAATCCACAGTGGGTACTGACACGCGATGCACTTAGCAGTTTTGGAGATCCGTCATTTTCTA
>JAJSLL010000023.1 GCA_026127935.1 Thermoplasmatales archaeon
GGCTGGAATAGAGGGTTGACAGAATACAGACAGATTGAAATGAAAAATAGCGATATACGATTTAATGCTCTATATCACGGGTTCAGCTGATTAATAAAATATGTGTTAATGTGAAAGAGTTCAGGTTATTAATATAGTGGTATTCTTTTTCAATATGCTAAACAGGATGGTAATGACTCGTGCACCTCTGAGGATAACGTTCGTCGGAGGGGGAACGGACTTACCAATCTACTATGAGAAGAGGGATTATGGCGCGGTTGTTTCATCCGCCATTAACAAATACATTTACGTGACTGTGAACAAGAAATTTGATAACAACATCAGGGTCAGCTATTCAAAGACTGAGATAGTTGATTCAGTGGATAAGATAGAGCATCCAACCGTTAGGGAATCGTTGAGGTTACTTGGTATTGAAGTTGGAATAGAAATCGTGAGCATCTCGGATATACCATCCAGGGGGACAGGTCTTGGCTCAAGCAGCACATTCGTCGTTGCGCTACTTCACGCGCTCCACAGCTTTAAGGGAGAATTCGTAAATGCTGATGATCTTGCAAGGGAAGCTGTAAAGATTGAAAGGGAGATTCTCAGGGAAGAGGGTGGCAAGCAGGATCAGTACATTGCTGCGCATGGTGGCATAAACCTGATGAAATTCATGAGCGACGGGAGTGTTGATATGACAAGTGCGATATCCCACGACAGCAACCTCAAACGTATTGAGGACTCATTACTGCTCCTTTACACTGACAGGGAGAGGAGTTCAACTGAAATACACAAGGACCAAATATTGAACTCAACAGAGAAGATGAAAACGTACGACGAGATGAAGAAATTGGCGGAGGTCACATTCAAAGCCATATGTGATGGGGATGCGAATGCCCTCGGGGAATTCATGAACAAGAACTGGGAGATGAAAAAGTCACTTTCCAGCAAGATAAGTGACAGGTGGATCGATGAGAAATATGAAAGAGCGATGAAGATGGGTGCAAAAGGGGGCAAGCTCGTAGGAGCAGGCGGAGGAGGGTTTCTTCTTCTTGTTGCCGAACCTGAGAAACACGATTCAATCGCGAAAGAACTTGGGCTTAGGAAGATAGATTTCAAGTTCAGTCAATCGGGGAGCAGGGTGATCTTCGTTGGGGATTGATCTCAAGGAGCTTGAGAAGTATATTGCGGAGGGGATGGAATCGAGAAGGTCCATAGACCCGAAGGAGATAATGGAAGTTTCCAGGATACTATTTGAAAGGATGAAGAGGGGAGGAAAGCTCATTACGTTTGGAAATGGGGGTTCTGCAGCTGATGCACAGCATTTTGCTGCAGAGCTCTCAGGTAAGTTCATAAGGGAGAGGAGATCATTCCCTGCTGTAGCACTGACCACAAACACCTCCTCCCTGACGGCAATAGGCAATGATTACGATTACTCTCAGGTCTTTTCAAGGCAGATAGAGGGGCTTATGCACCAAGGATGACTTCGTTGTTGGTATAAGCACTTCGGGGAACTCAAATAACGTGATAGAGGGGATGAAAAAGGCCAGGGAGATAGGGGCATTCACCCTGGGAATGACAGGAAAGGAGGGAGGGAAATTGAAGGGAGTGGTAGATCATTGCATAAAGGCTGATTCAACTTTAACGCCCATAATACAGGAAGTGCACATTGCCATCATTCACATGATTTGCTATTCTTTTGACGAGATGCTGGAGTAGAGCAGGTTTAGCCCCTTGTCAATGCTCACCTTCGCGGAGAATCCTATTTCCCTCTTCGCCTTTGATACGTCTGCCTGCGTGACCATGACGTAGTTCTTTACCGGCATCTTGACGTACTTTGGTTTTACCTTTGTTCCGGTAATCTTCTGCAGCTTTTCGACCGCCTCGTTGAGCGAGTAACTCTTCCCTGTCCCGACGTTATAGATGTTGAACCCCTTTGCTGACGATGCTCTCTTCAGTGCATCGACAACGTCTGTCACGAAAACAAAATCCCTTCGCTGCTCCCCGTCACCGTAGATCACGGGTCTCTCTCTTTTCATCATGGCATCCATGAACTGAGTCAGCAGATTTGAATACACTCCCTTTCCAATGTCGTTGTAGCCGTATACTGAAAAGAACCTCATTGCAGCTACATTAACATCGTGTAGTTTCGAATACAGCTCTCCCAGCCTTTCACAGGCTATTCTAGCTTCAGTATAGTAATCCGTTACCCCTGGAATCACATTTTCTCTGTGCGGCGGTTCTATCCCGTTGTATATAGAGGAAGTGGAAGCAAACACCAGGGGCGTGTTATGCTCCCTGCTGTATTCAAGAACGCTTGTGATCCCCAGAACTACCTCCCCAACGAGATTCGGATTGTCCCTATACATCGGAGAAGCGGAGTATATCCCCAGATGGAAGATGTAGTCGAAATCATACTTCATTTTTCTCACATCCTTCGCATCCCCATTTATGAAAACAACACCATTATCCATCGCACTCTTTATGTTGCTCTTCTTGCCAGTATGAAGATTGTCGATCACTGTGACATCATTATCCCTGTACAGGCTTTCAACAAGATTGCTGCCTATGAATCCCGCTCCGCCAGTTACCAAAATTCTCTTGCCTTTCACAGAAAGAAATCTCAATATGGTATAAAATAACTATCAAGTACTAGCCGACTTTAATTGGTCTTCTACTATCACTATTAACGGTGCAGCTTATCTGTTCCATCTGGAAACTGAAAACAAACCTTCCAAACTATATATCTATAAAAGTTGCAGTCCCGTTGTCATATATTTCTTTCCAGGTAAATTTTCTTTATTTCTTCGTAGTCCTTGATCGTGTCAACAGGTTTCCAGAAGCCCCCGTATTTGAACGCAGCCATTTCCCCCTTGGCTGCAAGCGATCTGAATATTGAACCTTCCACCCCCTTGTCCCTATAATTCCTGTTCAGGTACGGTCTTATTCCCCTCCTTAAGAAATACGTTCCACCGTTGATGTAGTATGGCAGGTAGGGGTTTTCGTCGAATTTCGTAACACTATGCCCATTGATCGAAACAAGTCCGAACGGACTCTTCATCCTGACAACTACTATGCTGGAAAGCTTTCCATTAGACAGGGAAAAGTTTAGGAATCTTTTCAGGTCTAGGTCACATATCGTATCCCCGTTCCTGAGGAGTACATCGGAATCAGTCTTGGAAAAGAGGTTGCGGATGGCCCAGAGCGTACCCTTTGGTTCCCCCTCTCTGAGATAATGTATCTTGAGTCCGTTCCATCCATTCCCATAGCGCTTCTCTATCTCTTCCCCCCTGTACCCAGTCATCAAGTATACTTCGTCCAGGCCTGCAGATTCGAAATCTGAAAGCTGCTTGTCCATTATCACAAAGTTGTCTTTCAACGGCAGCAGGACTTTGGGGAGTTTTGGGTCCAAAGATTGCAATCTCTTTCCGTATCCTCCAGCGAATATGGCCCCGATCACCATTGGAAATTTACATCTCGGCGATAAATCTTTGCCATACCTACAGTCGAAATGAGGCAAGGCACGTGCGTATTTCCTATTGAGAAGAGCATGAGATTCCATATCCATTTCTTAAAAGGGTGGTTGATCAGGGAATGAAGACTTCGAGTTTGGGAAGGAGAATAACTGGTAAATTCTTATATATTAATATTCGATTAATTATTCGCAATGAAGACCAATAAAGAGAATTCTAAGACTCAAACATTCAGAAACAAAAAAATAGTGACGATATTTCTTACGGCTGTCATGATTCTCAGCGTGCTCATGATCTTGACTGTCGGTACGCAGCCCTCGTATGCAGCAAGCGGCTCAGTCACCTACGATCCATCAGTATTCACCAACGGGCAGTCCACCCTTGTGGTAGCGAATGGTGGGTCATTCACTGCAGGTTCTACAGTCTACTTCTATGTGAGCTCCACAGACACCTTTGGAACTTCTTCCGCTCAGGTTGGCTCTTATACACTTCCAACTGGAACTACAAGCCTGTCTAATGCGGTGTTCCACCTGACCATATCTGAAACACCTGGCACCTATTACATAGCTGCATCCGACGACAACAGGGCAACCTTCACGTCTGGTTCC
Source organism: Thermoplasmatales archaeon (assembly GCA_026127935.1). Taxonomy (GTDB): domain Archaea; phylum Thermoplasmatota; class Thermoplasmata; order Thermoplasmatales. The sequence goes on from JAJSLL010000023.1 coordinate 4,061, forward strand.
CAGATCGTTGTGACTGCTCTTTCACCATCCATAAAGATGTCATCCTCTGCACCTGCTGGCGGTACAGCAACTGTTACAGGCAGCCAGTTTGATCCTGGATCTACAGTAGATATCTATCTGCAGTATGCAGGCGGACAGGAGGTCGCGAGCAACGTGTTGGCGGCTACAGGAAACTTCTCGACGACAATCAGCATTCCCAACGCATTGTACCAAACATCTTCCACTTACTACGTTGTTGCACAGGAAGTTTCATCATCTTCCATTAACAGCGGGATAACTGCTTCCACATCATTCACTGCCCTGTCGTCCGTGAGTGTATCGCCAAAGGATATTCCAATGTCTGCATCCTCCACAATCGTGATCAACGGCTACGGTTTCTACCCTGGAGCTTCAATATCTGCTAATTCAGTTACACTAACAGCACAATCAGGAAGTATAACTGGAGAGTCCAACAGTGCAACTACTGTCAATTCGAACGGCCAATTCTCTATGACCGTGAGCTTTGACTCAGCAGCCGCTAACGGAGGGGCAGTAACTGTAGGGATCAGCACGAGTCCTTCATCATCTTCATCTTCCTTCCCAAGTGCTTTCTATATATCACAACAGAATGCAACGTTGCTGGGATTCAATTTCGCAGTCACGCCTACAACTGGCTCAACCTATAACGTAGGGGATTCGTTCACTGCAACCGTATACAATTTCCCCGCATCACAGAACGTTGAATTCTACCTCGGAACAACTGAAGTGGGATCAACTTCAACAGACGGCAATGGATTTGGCCAGGTCACATCAACCATCCCTGCCCTTCCTGGAAACACTTACTATCCAACGGCTGTGGTGAGCTCCATGGGACTGTACAAGCAGTCCACTTCCATAACAATCTCCCCAGATTTCATGGTTTCAAATCCGGGAAACGTCATTATGACGAGCAATCCATCGGAGTACATTCCATCTGACGCAGTGCTAACTGTCACTGCTTACGGGTTGAATCCTTCTGATACCTACAACCTTGATGATTCACTTGTAGCATCTAGCGGAGTCTATTCCTCTGGAGCATCCAATCTCGAGACGTCCATCTCAGTGGGAACGGCAAGTTCTAGCGGAATATACCCGGCTGCAAATGGGACTCTGATATTCAGCTACAGTCCCGCATATACCACCACAACTTCAGGATCAACAGCAACCCTGACGATGACTGGTGTTTCTGCCTACGATGGGTATACGTTCAGCTACAGGACAATAGGTACTCCAACAGTATCTTCCCCTTCATCATTCGGCATTTTGACCCAAGGGACGAGCAGCACAAGCCTGACGGTCAGTGGTTTGATACCGTATGAATCGCCCGTGTATCCAGGGATATCCTATTACTACTCTGCATACATTGGGTCAACAGCTCTTTCCCTGACTTTCAACAGCATCACTAGCACACGGATATATGCGAGCGGAGGATCATTCAGCGGCACATTCACCGTCCCCTATCTCTCAGGTGCTTTGGATCTAAACGTCACTTATTCCGGTGCTACATATTCAAGCAGCATTGCAACCCAATATGTGGTAATATCAACTCAGAGCACATCTTATTCATCTGGGACTCTGCAAGTAATACCCCTCAGCACAGCAGGCAATTTCGAGGTAGTGGGCAATGACTACTACAACAAGAATCCTAAACTCTATTACACCACTTATGCAGGTCCGCAATTGCAGGGAACAGAAAGCCTCACCAATGGTGCGTTTGCTGTACAGATCTCCACAGGAACGAGCAATCCCGCAGGAACATATTCTGTGTTCACTGAACTTTCCAGTGGAGGGCAGACATATTTCGTCTATTCCTCATACACGGTAACTGCTAACCTCACTCTTCTGACAACGTCCTCTGGAACAACTCAGATATACAGCGGTCCAATAGGAACTGCACTTTACGTGAAGGCAGGAGGACTTGTGCCGCAGAGCTACTACAACGTACTCTTTGGGTCAACGCTTGAACTTACGGATACTGGGTCAAATCTTGCAGCAGGGACGGACTCGTTTGATGTACCAACATCAGTACCTGGAACTCACACAGTTACAGTGGTTCAAGCCGGATCCACCACTTCCGTGGAGTCTGCAGTGTTTACCGTAGCTTCGAATCCGGACCTGACACTAGTCACGGACAGCAACTACGCTTTCCCTGGTCAAATAGTTATGTTCACGGCCACTGGTTTCACTGCCCCGACGCTTCCTACAAGTGCAACTGCAACAGGGCTCGCAACAACTTACGCTACAATCGAGCTTAACTCTTCAGATTATCAGACTGTACAAGCAACGTATAGCAGCTCCAACAGTGGTACAATAACAGGCTCCTTTGTAATGCCTAATGACATTCCCGGATCGTACTTTGAACTTACAGTAACAGCATTTGAAGTACAGCCTGTTTCTTATTCTATCGGTACTACGGCACCAACCACTGGATATGGCTCGGTAACCCTTGCCTACTCAGGCTCACAGAGTGATTACCTGGGACTAGTGTCTGGAAATGGTGCCCTAGTAACTGGAATATCACAATCACAGATTGCCCAGCTTGAAACTGACATAAACACAACTCTGTCAGTGCCAATTTCTCAGCTGGACGCATCCGTCACAAGCATCCAGAACAGCGTGGCCCAGATAACAACTGCTTTCGGTACAATGCAGGCATCACTCAAGACTATAAACGCAACCGTGACATCAATAAACTCAGGCGTAGCCACACTTCAGACTACTCTAGGGCAAGTCACAACGTCACTAAGCTCATTGAATTCCACAGTGGTTGCTCTCAACGGAGACACTGCTAAGATCTCTACAGCAGTAGGCGTATTCAGTACTACAATCAATAACATCAACGCTACCGTTACACTCAACAGCGGGAATATAGCGACGATTAAGACAGACTTGGGAACATTCACGGGAAATGTGACGAGCGTGTCAAACGGAATTGCAACAATACAGACCAGCCTTGGGACGATAACTGCTAACACACAGTCAACTTCATTCCCAACTGGAATGCTCTTCATACTGGAAATAGTAATCCTCGTACTGGCAGTAATTGCGGTAGTATTTTCTGCAATGGCTATGATGAATACCAGGAAAAAGTATTGAGCACTGATCCAAATTTCAATCTTTTTTATTTTCTCCCTTTATTTTCTAATGGTCTCTAGAAGACAAAATCATTCTTCACGGTTCTGGGTTCCGAAATATGCACAATAAATAGCTCCGAAAACGTTTCGGCCTCATCTGAAAATACCGATGCGGTAGGGAAGTAGTGCATTCAAAAAGTTCTTCACATAATCATAAGTGTAATTTCCAGACACTCAATCCTTGGTTCGAACTATGCACGACAACCCTACTTGTATCGCAGAAATATAAAAAATGGAAGAGATAATCATCTCTTCCGTCTAAGCAAAACAACAGCGACCAATGCCAGGATCACAACAACAGCAACGGCTGCAATTATTATGGAGTAATTGAAATTCTTGCTTGCTTGTACTGACATTCTCAATATGGAACCCGAGACAGTTGCAATTCCTGAAAGTTGAGAACTAGATTTTGCGCTGTAATCACTGGGGAGGTGGACCTTGTAGGAATACGTTCCGTTGGGAACATCGAACGTTATTGCGCCTGAGGTGGAGTTCTGTGTTATGTTGATGCTCTGTCCATTGAAGGCCGTCCCTGCTAGAGTTACTGACCATGATGTTCCGTTGGGAATTCCACTTTGACTGACTAATATGGCATATCTTGCTACGCTCCACGAGATAGAATTGCTAACGGCGTTTCCATTCACCGTGACTACACCGGAGTTGGGAGTGGAATTGTACCCGTGAATTACTTGGACCTGGTACTGGTATGTGCCATTTGGTTCCTTCACCGTGATTGTGCTGCCCGTTGATGTCAGGTTGGTGCCGTTGAATGTTACTGCCCACACAGTCCCAGTCGGAAGCCCAGTTTCAGAAAACGTCACTAGGAACTCGACTTCTGTGAAGGTCACTGGCTGATAGACGGACGAACCAGCTACTGAGAAAGAGCCTCCGCCGGATTCATATATCTTGTCGTTAGTCTCAATGGAATATTGATAAGTACTGTTAGGGAGGTTAGCCGTGTAGGATGATGACGTGATTGGTCCTGACGATTCCCCGTTGCTAAGGTTGACGTACCAGGTCTGGCCGCTAGGCAGTCCTTGTTCTATGAAAGTCACTTGGTATGTCTTCAGCAGGAACTGTATTTGTTCTGTGATACCGAACCCCGCTACCGTGAAGCTCCCAGAAGGCGATGAGAGATAGTAATCACGATCAACGCTAGAAACAGTGTAGGAATAGGAGTTGTTGACCAGTGCGATGTAGTACACGCTCCCAGTAATTGGTCCTGACGATAGCTGTCCGGTGACGTTCACGTACCAAATCGACCCAGTTGGAAGTCCTATAGAACTGAATTCAACCTCATACAAATGAGCATTAAGGACATACTTCGTCCCTGCAGAAAATGTGTGATTTCCAAGACTAGTCACCTGACCAGTTGCATCGTTGTAGATTTGGATAGAATAGGTGCCGGGATATATTGACAAGTTGGCGAAACCTCCCGTAAAGTCCACTGAAGATGTCCCTCCAAGTATCACTGTGCCGCTCTGCACGTTAGTGTGTATCTGAACATCCGTTAATGAGGAGCTAAACCAAAGACTTCCTAAGGACCCCGATCCATTCGTAACGTTAGCGAAGAGCTCTCCGCCGCTGCTAAAGTGGCCCGCACTGATGGCGTTGAAAACGCCTTCAGCGGTGTCGCTCCCGAAGTTGAATGCATTCTTGATAGTTTGGAAGTTGTTTCCGTTCCAATATTTCAGCTCCAGGTTGATATTTGATGCCAACACCTCAGTCTGGCTTCCCCCTCCTGGTCCTCCAAGAATAAGTTCTGCATCGTAGAAGGAGTAGCCGTCTGGCTCGTATATGTTTCCATCAACCAGGAACACTGGCGTGGTCTTCAGTTGCGTCGCGAAAATGAGGGCTGCGTTATCGTAGGTGATCCAGCCATAACCGTCGTTGTACAGGAAATCAACCTCCGGGAAACCTTGTGAGTTGATGAAAGTATCCGTCTCCAGATAGAACGTTGAACCTAGGTTCAGACTTATGTTGTTACCTGGTAGATTTGCATTGGCAAAGTCGTAGTAATATTGCTGGCTTCCAGACAGACCAACTGTCCCGTTTCCAAGCACAGTAGAGTTGTACATTGAGGCTCCGTAAGACGAAACATTCCAGATGTTATCAATAAAGATAATGTTGCCATTCGTGGTATTCAGTGCGGCAACGTCTTGGACCCAGTACACGTAGAGCGCATTCAGGTTGGCGTTATAGAAATACATGTTGACGTTGAGTTGGAAAGTTATCTCTGGGCTATGCTGTGACGAACTGTAGATCTGTAGCGACCCTATCTGGACCATCCCCCTGAAACGAAGAAGTTGCTTATGAATAGGGGAGACCAAACTGACCTATACCATAATCAGCGATACCCATCGGTGCAGGCTCATTTTGGTATCCGGAAAAAACTGATACCTGTTGCCCCTTGGGAAGAATAGGACCTCCTGACAAGGGTGTGAGTTGAGCATGACCAGATTTAGCACTCGCAGAATTCCCAGCAGACACGCCAGTCCCAAAAAGGTATGAAGAGCCAAGCATCAGTGCTATCACAACGACAAGAAAGACCAGTGCCCTTGATGGCGGTTTTTCATCAGTCATCATAAGCATTCCGTCAACTCAGATTTTATAAGTTAAAAAACTTTTACCAACTTAGTATCTTTAGATTGGTGCTACTTTGTTTGTCACTTCTACCTTTCGTGTCGGATGTCGAACTCCTTAAACCATTCAGTAAAAACATAAATACACTCCCCACATCTCTGGAGCGAAGCGGGGTGGGGTAGCCAGGCATCCCGACGGGCTCATAACCCGTAGACCGATGGTTCAAATCCATCCCCCGCTATGCAAAATTATGGCCCCATGTGAATCGTTACAAAATCACCACTGCACGGCTCATGCGACTAAGGTGAGAGCAGACTATTCAGCGCATTTGAACGTGCCCTACTCCTTATAATGCCGTTTTTTTCATCCAGTAGAAGACATATGATTGCCTAAATGGGCGTAGAAGCCTCTCTCTAAACCCGTTAAACCCGTGAAAAAACGTGATGTTCCTTTGGAACTCTCCAAATCACCATCACTCAATTAACTGAAGATATAGTTTTATATATCTATTGTTGATTAAGAATAAATGAAAATCCCTTTAGCTAATCAGCTCAAGAAGAGGCAGCAGGTCGAAATTTCAGTTCTTCAAGATGAAATGATTAGAATTGTCTACAACACATCAGACGATTCAGTACTGCACGGTGGGACATCCGTTTGGAGATGCTATTCTGGAAAGAGATTCTCTGAAGAACTGGATTTTTATTCCAGGTCGTTTCCAGATCTAGTTGATAACTTCCGAAGAGAGATTACGGCTGCCGGTCTGTCAATAACGAAATTGAAGGATACCGGGAACGTCATCTTTTCTCAGATCAACGACGGAAGGGTCGAGGTTAGATTAGAGATTAATCACACGCGCAAAGTGGAAGGAATTCCCGTAAAATACGAACTGGCAGACGGATCGTACACCGAAGTGCTCTCCCTTTCACCCAACCAGATTATACTGGAGAAGATTGCGGCATACTCTGACAGAAGATTCGTGAGGGATATCTACGATATCTATCATCTCTCGAGCGTGACAGACGAGCTGTCATCCATAAGGTACAGGCTTTCCGTTTTTCTGGACCAGATTGAGAGACCGGTCGATGAGCAGATCCTAAGGAGCCTGGTTTACATCGGAAATCCTCCAACGTTTGAAAGGATGATAGGTGAACTGAGGAGAGTAACAAAATGAAATACATGACGGAATTCCGCTCGCATTTCATGAGAAAACCAGCATTCACAGCGAGAGAGGCCGAACAGTTCCTGGAGAACAGGAAAGGTTCCTCTGATTATTACAAGCTTGTGATCCACAATCTGCTTTCGAGAAGAGAAATCTATAGGATAACGAGAGGGGCGTACACCTTCCAGGAAGATGCCCAGATGTCAGGATTTGGCTTTTCACCGTTCTATTACGGCCTCGAAGATGCTCTTTCGCTGAGGAATGTGTGGGAACAAGAAACGAATCCTGTGGTCATTACGCCACGGAAGGTGAGAGTTGGAATCAGACAGTTCGAGGGAAGAAACTTCGTTGTCAGGAGAATAGATAGGCAAATGTTCTTCGGGTACACATATGTCGCGTACGGTGATTTCTATATTCCAGTTTCCACCGTTGAAAAGACATTTATTGACTTCATATACTATAGGATAGAGCTTCCGAGAGAATTGATGTTCGCTATACTATCCAGATCAAGCAGGAGAACGATGAATGAACACCTGCGCGAAATACCGAAATGGCTATCGAAGAAGGTGCAGAAGAACATTGAAGAACTCCGATGAGGGTACACCGCATGGTAGTGCGCAGGAAGCTATCGCTCGTTCTTTGTTCTCCGCCGGCAGCAAAGACGCAAGACTGGAATCAGGAACTTAGTGGAAAATTGGATAAGGCAGCCAGGAAATCCCGACGGGCTCATAACCCGTAGACCGATGGTTCAAATCCATCCCCCGCTATTTATGGAAACAACTGACGAGGGACAATATTGGCCTGTTGACCAAATTTCTCCTCAAATATTCTCAGTTAATCTCATAATGAAATTAGTCAAATTATATTCAAATGACAAACATTTTATAAATCTATGTCATTAGACAAATATGGACATGGAAACTCTCAAGAGGGTAATAACTTCTCAGAAGGAATCTCAGCAGGAGCTTTTCAAAATTGAGAAAATCGTTAAGAGAGACCTCAATCTAGCGAAAATCAAAAAATTGCTTTCACATCCAAACATCTTGGCAATTCTTGGGGTGAGGAGGAGCGGAAAGTCCGTTCTCAGTCTTCTCGTTCTAGAAAATGAAAAGTTCGGGTATATCAACTTCTTTGACGAAAGACTACGTAACCTCAACGCGGATGATCTGGACATGGTAGTCCAGGCATTTTATGAGCTTTACGGGTCTACAGACTACTTCATATTTGATGAAATTCAGAAAATAACTGGTTGGGAGAGATTCGTTTCCAGAATAAGAACTTCCAAGAGGATAATTATTACCGGCAGCAATTCAGACCTACTGCGAGGACAGCTCTCAACGTTCATAACAGGAAGGCACATAGATATCCATCTGTTCCCGTTCAGTTTTAGAGAATACCTGAGAATCAAAGATGTGACCCTGGAACAGAATTGGTTTTACTCGCCCATTACCATTGCCTTTGTCAAACGGTCCCTTGAAGACTACATGGAGAAAGGGGGATTTCCAGAGGTTGTCAAATATGGTACGAAATTCCTCATGGAAATATATCGTGACATTATTGAAAATGATATTATAAATCAAAACAAAATCAGGAAATCAGAGAGTATCAGGAATCTGACTAGGTATCTAATTTCAAATACTGGCAAGGAGATAACATACAATAGTCTGGGGCCCGTTATAGGTCTTTATAATGTCCATACAGTTGCAAAATATGTTCACTTCGTGGAAAATTCTTATCTAATATTCTTGGTGGAGAGGTTCTCGTTCAAATTAAAGGAACCATACAAAGCACCGAAAAAGGTTTACTCTATCGATATGGGTCTCACAAACGCTACTGCATTTGCGGTAGGAGAAAACAAGGGGAGAATTATTGAGAATATCGTTTTTCTCGAATTGCTCAGACGAAAGAGCTATTCAGAAAGTGATATGGAGATTTACTATTGGAAGGACCATCAGGGAAGGGAGGTCGATTTCGTTCTGAGGGAAAATAAGTTGGTTAAGCAACTTATACAGGTAACCTGTGCTTCCAGCCTAGAAAGGGTTGAAAGGAGAGAGGTGGACTCTTTAGTAAGAGCATCGGAAGATCTGAAAACGGAAGAACTAATGGTGATAACGTGGGATTATGGTGGAGAGGAAACTGTCGATAAAAAGAGGATACAATTCCTGCCGCTATGGAAGTGGCTCCTGGTTGAAGGAAACCAAAATTGACCCTATTTTCTCCATAATGCGCAAATGTATACTTTCATGCATTATAACGAATAAAGATACCCAATATACACTTAGCCGACATCAGACAGGACTTTAAATTGACCAGGTCAAAAGTTGGGAAGCGGGGCCAAACCTTCTCCACATTTTAAACTAAATTGAATTGTTTCTGACGTGATCAAGGAACACTCAATACCGAATTCGGATCAAGTTCTGTGGACAACGCTTTCCACTTCACTTACAAATAACTTTACTTTCTTCAATTCTCGAGCTGAATTGTACACATTTTCGTCATATTTTATGTTTGAATAAGCATGAGTGAGCATATTCCTCAGCTTCCTACGCTCCTTCACATCTTCGACGGTCTTAAATGAAAGGATACCCCTGAACTTGTCTATGAGTCCACTCTCACTGGAAGATATCCCTATTCCCTTAACTCTCGTCAGGAGAGAGAGTATTTCTAGCTGTGTTTCGCTGATCAGCTGTAGGTCTCTTTCAAAGGTCCTTTTCAGGGTAAGGTCTGATTCCAAATATTCCTTCAGTGAATCGGGCAGCCTTTCTTCGATCTCATTAACGAACTGAGTAGTCTCTGCCAGCTTTTCCTTTAATCTGATTATTTCATCCATAAATCATCATCTCATGGAGTCTCTTGAAGTCTGAATACTCCCTGATAGTGTGTTCAGAGAAGTCATAAAGAGCAGTATCATCTTTGCACAGCAGGATGGTGCCGTGCTCAAGAACTTCTTGCTTGATCATCGTTCCCAACGAGTTCAGACAAGAAATGTCAAATGTCGGATTCCCTTCCAGGTCATCGTATTTCGCCAGGACTGGTATTTCCCTGGCTTGATCCCTGAGCAGGAAAGCAAAGTCAACATCTCGGTAATCTGTCTTCTTCTTGACATAACTTCCGAACATGAATATAGCAACGACCTCATTGTCAGTGGCTGCTTTTTCAATTAGGACTTTTAATCTTTCCGCTATTCTCTCATTTCTTCTCAGCCACTGTATGACTGCTTCCTCAACTGCATTGCTAAGTGAACCCTTGAAGTAAGTGAATCTCGCAATGGCACCTTTTCTTAACTCTTCACCTACGTGATCGTTAATATATGCCTTAATTTCCATAAATAATAATCCCTTAAGGTATTAATACCTTATCAATATTGGCCAAATTTTTGAAAGGTACGTTGATTGATTAACAGAATGCATCAGAAATGAAAAAGATGAGATTAAGAAATAGAAAGAATAGAGTGACTAACAGAATGAATCCATTAGTTCCGTTACATCGTTCACTGGTTTTCCAGAAGTCTCTATGGGTTCCATCACATAGTTCTTCTTTCCGTAGTCAGGTACAAGCCTTTGTAGCTTCTGGTCGTACGTTTCCGTCTGGTAGTCCAAGAATACCCCCATCGGAATCCTGTCCCCCCACTCGAGTGCCTTTAGGACTGCCTGAGGAACTTTTTGCTTGTAATCGTTCTCACTGGCTGCAGCGGGATTCCAACCCTCCTTCTCTATGTCGTACAGCCTCGGATCGTAGAATTCCTTCGTGTTGATGTTGTTGTATGTCACACAGGGCTGCATTATGTCGACCATCGCGAGTCCCCTATGCTTGATCGCCCTGATGAGGGTCTCTTTCAGGTGCTTTATGTTGTAGGAGTAGCTCCTAGCCACGAAAGTGAATCCCGATGCAAGTCCGAGAAACAATGGATTGACTGGGAATTTCAGGTTTTCAGTCTCCAAGCTCTTTGGCATCTCTCCGTATGGTAGGGTCGGAGAGGCCTGTCCCTTTGTGAGCCCGTACACTCCGTTGTCGAAGAGCATGTAGGTTAAGTCGACGTTCCTTCTTCCTGCAGCAACTATGTGTGCTGCACCTATTCCGAGTCCGTCTCCATCGCCAGAAGCTGAAATAACCTCAAGTCTGGGGTTTGCAATCTTGACCGCCTGTGCCTGAGCCAATGATCTTCCGTGAAGCGTGTGCATTGTGTTGACGTTTACGTAGTGAGGTATCTTTGAGCTGCACCCTATTCCACCGGTGAGAACAACATTCTCGTTCGGTATCTTCAGTTCCTGCAATGCGAGCACAAGAGCATTCAATATACCAAAATCACCGCATCCTGGACACCAGTCTATCTCGACGCTTGTCTTGTAGTTCTGTGGCTTAGTTGGTGGATTGACTGTATTAAGCATATGTCAACACCTCCCTCTCTTTCAGTTCCTTTCTGCTGAGCACTTCTACCATCTCCTCAAAAGCGATTGGTCTTCCATTGAATTTGACTATCCTCGAAGATGTTTCCAGTCCGGTCTTCTCCCTCAACAGGTCGGCCAGTTGGCCGCTGTAATTCTGTTCCACCGTAATTATCCTTTTACCCTCAAGGAACTTCATCACTTCCTCCACAGGGAAGGGTTCCATCATCCTAATCTGCAGCATTGAAACATCCTTCACAATTTCCATGGCATCGAGTATCGGTCCCTTGACCGACCCCCACGAAACTATCACTTTCTTATTCGTGGGTATTCCATAGAATTTTACCTTTGTATCTGAAGGTACTTCCTCGTGAACGAACTTCATCTTGTGCATCCTCTTGTCCATCATCCTTACCCTGTTGTCCGCATCCTCAGTGAAGATGTGTCCATCCTCCTCGTGTTCATCTCCAGCGATCGTTATCAGCCCCCCCTTCACTCCCGGTACCAACCTCGGAGACACGCCGTCATCCGTCAATCTGTATCGCAGATAGTCGCTGGTCTCACTGAGGATCAGTTTTCCCCTGTTTATCATGATCTTGCTGAGATCAAATGGATCAACCGTATAGTTGCTCATTGCCATTGCCTTGTCCAGAAGAACGATAACCGGGAGCTGGTATTTCTCTGCGATATTGAATGCATCTATTGTATCGTAGAATGCTTCCTTGTGGTCACCGGGTGCTATGACAACCCTTGGGAATTCGCCATGACCCGCGCTAAGCGCATATCTCAGGTCACCTTGCTCGTGCCTCGTTGGCATACCCGTTGCAGGTCCAGCTCTCTGGTAGTAGAATATGACCACCGGGGTCTCTGTCATACCTGCGTATGAGAGTGCCTCAACCATCAGGGAGAAACCGGGACCGGACGTACTCGTTGCTGACCTGAGTCCGGTATTTGCAGCCGCAATAGCCATGTTGATTGCTGCAATCTCGTCTTCTGTCTGTTCCACAATGAAATCGTACTTTCCCATCACCCTCTCCAGGTAGTTCGATTCATCGCTGGCTGGAGTGATAGGGTAATAGGACTGGAATTTTAATCCAGCCTCGACCTTTCCCATCCCAACGGCGTGGGTCGCATTTATGAACATCCTCTTCTTGTAGGCAGTGGGCTCAAGGTCAAATGTATGAGTCGGGGTGAATTCCGCGTAGACTTCGTCCACGACAGCATTATTCATCTCCGCTATTTTTGGCTTGGATTCAAAATTCTCGGAGATGACCTTCTTGAGTTTCTCCTTGTCCAACCCGATCATTTTCGAGGCACCTGCCAGCGCCACAGTATTCTTCATGACGTTCAGATCCGCAAGACTCTTCCCGAATTTTGTCGCAACCACCTGTAGTATTTCCCTGTAAGGAATGGATGCGCGTCTCTGATCGCTCAGGTTTTCTTCAGATATGATTACTCCTTCCTTGGACAGTTCCTTCGTGTGAAGGATGACGCTCTTTGCGTCCAGAGGTATCAGGATATCAATTCTTTCGGAATAGCTCCTGATCATGTCCTTGCAGACTCTCACTCTGAAGTAGGAGTGGTCTCCTTTAATTGTTGAGAAGAGTTCAGCATTCGTAAAGACGTGATAACCCTCCCTTGTCATGACTTTTGCAAACGTATCGGAAGTGAAATTGATTCCGCTCCCCTGGGGTCCAGCTACCATAAGATTTAGGTCGTGCATCATTTAATTCCCCTTCCCTGCCAATTACACAAGGGTTAAAATATCTTAGGAAATGACTTTATATATTCTGTAGTGGAGGAGGGTCTGTCGGTCATCCGAAATTAAGTTTCTCTAGGACCCCTAAGCGGCTGAATTTGTAGGAGACAGTTCCAGAAAGGTTTAAACGGGGTGTGGAAATCACAGGAGGTTGCCAGACGATAAGAAAGGCGGAGGATTCCAGTCAGCGGCTGGTCTAATTCGTTACTTCGATGAAGAAGAAGACCTTGGTCCCATATTTGATCCCAAGCTAGTGTTGTACATAGCAGTAATTTTTGGTGTAGTGATCGAGCTCCTAAAGGTATTCTGGCCGATATAGACCGAAATTCATATCTCACAAGGTTTCACTACTACAACTTCCGTTTCCTTTTTCACTAAAAAAGGAGTGTTTAGGTGTTTCCATACTATTGATTTGAACCTGTAAAACCTATTCTGTTCCAGATCAAATGAAGAATTTGTCTATCAAGTGAGAACCAAACATCCCCATGATCTACTAATCAAGGAAAGGGATATGTTCCTTCTTTTCATGTCACGTTAATGAAGGAAGCATATCTTTACTCCAATGTACAGGGTAAAGTGAGATGTACCGCTTGCAACAGATACTGCCTTCTAGGAGAAGGACAGACAGGATTCTGCGGAATAAGGAAGAATATCGGCGGAAGGCTTTTCTTGCTTTCATACGGCAGGGCGGCGTCTCTAGCAATAGATCCGATAGAGAAGAAGCCCCTCTATCACTATCTCCCTGGGGGAAGGGTCCTTTCATTATCCAGCTCAGGCTGCAACTGGAGCTGTTCCTATTGCCAGAACTACGAAATCTCCCAGAGGAAAGAGATTATGGGGGAGTACCTTACCCCAGAAGATATTGTCAAAATCGCAATGAACAGCGGTGCGGATGGTATTTCGTACACGTACAATGAGCCCACAATATTTGCAGAGTACGCGCACGACATAGGTGTCGTGGCAAGGAAGCGCGGCTTGTTCAGCACTTACGTAAGCAACGGTTACGAATCCGCAGAATCTATTCCTTACCTTGCCGAATTTCTCGACGCAATAAGCATAGACTTCAAAGGAAATGGTAACGACATGTTCGGACGGAAGTACATCGGGATATTGAGTTACACTCCAGTCTTTGATACCCTTAAACGACTCAAAAACGCCGGTATATACACGGAAGTCACGGACCTCGTAGTTCCAGTCAATGGGCTTGGAGATAACCAGGAAGATGCAAGAACTCTCTCAAGGTGGATAATGGATAACCTTGGACCAGACACGCCTCTCCATTTCACGAGATTTCATCCAGACTATAGAATGAGAGACGTTCCACCTACTCCCGTAGAGACTCTCGAAAGACATCACGCCATTGCAAAGGAAGAAGGTCTGAAATTTGTGTACATAGGTAACGTACCAGGTCACCCTCTCGAGAATACCTACTGCCCGAACTGCGGAAATGAGCTAGTAAGGCGATATGAGTTTCGGATAAAGAAATATAAAATTACACCAGAAGGAAGATGCCCATTCTGCGGACAAGATATGCACATTGTCATGAAAAGAAGGACTAACTGGCAAGATTGAAGTGGAGTCCCTAGTGATAGAGACGAAACCTCTGTGGAATTGCAACACGAAGTCCGGAGAGTATCAAGAAAAAGAAATCAATAAATATTGTTATCGTCTAAAAGATACATGAAGATAGCAAAAAGTGCCTTTATCGCTCACAACGCGACCATCATCGGGGAAGTGACAATAGATGATTACGTTGGAATTATGTTTGGAGCAGTTCTAAGAGGAGACCAGAACTCCATCCACATCGGCAGATTCTCCAATGTCCAAGACAACGTGGTGATTCACGCAGATGCAGAAAACAAGACGGAAGTTGGTGAAAACGTATCAATAGGCCACGGTGCAATAGTTCATGGTGCAAGCGTCGGATCGAATGCGCTCATAGGAATGGGCAGCATCCTGCTTTCTGGGTCTGTTGTGGAAGAGGGAGCGATCATAGGTGCCGGATCAATCGTGACTTCTGGAAAGATCATAGGAAAGAACTGTCTCGCAGTGGGATCTCCGGCAAAGGTCGTCAGGTGTGACGAATCAATCGGAGAGACAGCGAGGAAGAATGGAGAAATCTATCAAAAGCTCATCAAAAAGCACCTGGAAGGAAAATACGAGAAATTTTAAC
>JAJSLL010000033.1 GCA_026127935.1 Thermoplasmatales archaeon
ATATCTTTGGAAACGATATATTCTCTCGCTTCTCTTGTCAACTTTATCATGGTTTAAATCTCTTGAGTAGAAGGGAGTTTAGGACAACTGTGGTTGAACTGAAAGCCATGGCGAATGCAGCCAGGAAGGGCAATGTGTTGTATATCCCTGCTCCAAATAGAGGAATCAGTGCTCCTGCCCCGATCGGAATCAACGCTGCGTTGTAGAAGAAAGCCCACAAGAGATTCTGTTTGATTTTCCTAATTGTCATTTTACCTAGTCTGAGACTTACATAAACGTCGTAGAGCTTGTTCTTCATGAGCACCATTCCACCGGTCTCCTTGGCAACGTCCGTACCGCTGCCAATTGCGATTCCAAGGTCCGCCTTTGCGAGTGAGGGTGCGTCATTTATTCCATCTCCAACCATCGCAACTATTTTTCCAGCTCTCTGAAGCTCTTCAATCTTCTCTAATTTCTGACCTGGCTTGACACTTGCAACTATGTTCTTAATGCCCACCTTTGCGCCTATAGCTCTTGCAGTAGTTTCGTTGTCCCCGCTAATCATCCAGGTCTCCACGTGGATCCTATCTAGCGCCTGGATCGTCCTTATACTATCGTCCTTGATTGTGTCGGCCAGTGCAACCAACCCCACGACTTTTGAGTCCAAAGAGAGAATTAACACAGTCTTTCCTTCCCCCTCCAGCTTCTTGATTGAGCCTTCAAAATTTGTCGTTGAAATTCCATTTTCGGAAATCAGGTCTCTGTTGCCAATCAATATCTCCTTGTCCAACCTGCTGGATATTCCTTTCCCTGGGATGTAATTGAATTCCGTCGGAAATTGGACTTCCACATTTTCGTCCTTTGCTTTCTTCACTACAGCTATTCCCACGGGGTGTTCTGAATTGGCTTCAGCAGCCGCTGCATATCTCAAGATTTCTGGCTTACCGACTGCCGAAAGTTCAACAATGTCCGTGACCTCGAGTTGTCCCTTTGTTATGGTCCCAGTCTTATCGAATGCAACAGTATCGACCTTGCTTGCAATTTCGATGTACTCTCCGCCCTTAACGAGGATGCCATTCTCTGCCGCTTTACCTGAAGAAACCATCAGGGCTGCGGGAGTGGCAATACCAAGGGCACATGGGCAGGCTATTATCAGGACTGAAACAAAGACTAGTAGGGAAAATGTTAGCCCTATATGACCGAGATAGAACCAGTACAGGAACGAAAGTATACCGATCGAAACTACTGCGGGTACAAAATAGGATGAGACCCTGTCGGCCAATCTTTGAATCGGGACTTTTGCAGAATTTGCATTCCTAACCGTTTCTATTATTTCAGAGAGGGCAGTATCTTCCCCAACTTTCTCCGCTATTACCCTAATCGCACCCGACAGGTTGACTGTTCCTCCGATGACCCTGTCTCCTACCTTTTTATCAACGGGAAGACTCTCTCCTGTTATCATTGACTCATCTATGGAAGTGAACCCTTCCACAACCTTCGAGTCAGTAGGAATGCCTTCACCGGGTTTCACCAGAAGCACGTCTGAAACTTTTATCGCTTCGGCCTTAACTTCAACGATGTCTCCATTCTTGACGAGATGAGCGGTCTTCGGAAGAAGGGACACGAGCTTGCTCAGAGCCTCAGACGCTCTTGCCTTCGTGAGGTGTTCCATCAGCGTGCCTGTTAAGATAAGAGATACTATCGCAGTGGAGGTGTCGAAGTATATTCCAGTTGATGGGAATAATGCAGGGAACAGGACGACAACAGCACTGTACGCCCAGGCTGCCGATGTACCTATGGCAATGAGCGTGTCCATGTTTCCAGCTCTGTTCTTGAAGGCATCGATTGTCCCCCTATAGAACTTCAGCCCAGGATAAAATTGAACGATGGATGCCATTATTAGAGTGGAATAGGCCCAATATTCAAAATGGAAAATATAAGTAAAAATAATGACCGGAATGGTCAGGGCCCAGGCAATAGTTAGCTGAATTTTTAATTTCTTGAGTTCCTTCTCGGGCTCCTCGAATTGATCTTTGCATGACTCGCTGCAGAAGTAATAGTTTTTGCCATACTTGAAACTCTTTATCGTCGCTGTGGTTTCATCCACATACATTCCGCAGATTGGGTCTCTAGCCATTCCATTATCTCCTTAAACCACGGTTATCTCAGCAGCATCCGCCACCGTGGGAATGGCTCTTAGATTCGTGTGCATACTTATGGGGGTCTGCATCGAACTGCGTCTTGCAGTCGTTGCTACAAAAATAAAAAGTCTTTCCCATGTGTTCAGACTTCAAAGCTGAACCAGAATCTACACTCATTCCGCACACCAAATCTTTCTCAGTTTGTTTCTTATCAAACACGATTCCACCAATACTAAATTGTGTGTAGATATTAAATCATATTTTATGCATCATGCACAATCGACTCCCTTTACACAAGTCAGATGTGTGACACGTTGATTCTTAGCTATAAGAGAGCGTCTCACTGTAAGAATCAGTCGTGGTGAGACCTTACTTCTCTAATCTAGTCAATTTTTTGTTCAGATCACTTTTGCAGTTTTCGCAGCATGCGTAGTATTCATGATTCTTGTACTTCACTGTCAGGACTTCATCCTTTATTTCTTTGCCACAATAGTCACAGTAGGTACTGACTTTCGTGACGACGTTATCAAAGTTCTGTCTCCTGTTCACAATATTAACACTGTTGTACTTGATACTCCTCTTGAGCAGATCTATTTTACACAGAACAACATACTTGCCATTGGCCAGTTCAAGGACTTCTATTCTGCCGCCTTCTGGTATCTGTTCCAGGTCGTCGATCTCCAGAAGTATCATTTTTTCATCTTCAGATGGTGAAACATTGACCGTGAAGCGGGTAATCACCTTTTGGGAGGTAAGGGATTTGATTGCCGCGCGAACTGTGTTTCTGTTGAGATTGGTAACCTTCGCTATTTCGTTGACAGTCAGTCTTGAGTTTTCAACAAGGGTTCTTAGAACTTTTGATTCGTTTTGAGAAAGGTTGATTTTTGGCATAACCTCATCGTTTGGTTAGTCGTCTCTCAAAAATAAATCTTGTGCGTACCGACTATATTCCAAACTAATAGTAACCATTCTGATTATTCTACTAGCATCAAATAGCTGACTCATCTTTAAGGTGTCGTATATCCCTTAATTGGTTTCACTTTCCTTTCTATCGTTGACCTTTTTTCCAGCGATAGGCAGAAGCCTGTTTTAGCATTTTGGATAGCGTTAATATTTATCTTAGTGTTACTTCCAACCTTATGCAAATTTTTAATGATGTAACTGAATTAATAGGCAATACACCCATTGTCCGGATAAATAAAGTGGTTCAAGGGAAGATGAATATTTTTGCAAAGTTGGAATTCTTCAATCCGGGTGGAAGTATCAAGGATAGGATGGCTCTTTTCATATTAAACGAAGCCGAGAAGAAAGGATTGATTGGAAAAGAGGTTGTTGAGAATTCGTCAGGCAACACAGGTGCAGCACTTGCAATGATTTCAGCAGTGAAGGGCTACAAAACCATCATAACGATGCCTGACAAGATGAGCTCAGAAAAAATCGAATTGATCAAAGCTTTTGGGGCCGAAGTTGTGGTAACAAAGACTGATGTGCCATATGATTCTGAGGAGAGCTACTATAGCGTCGCAAGGAGGATTTCGAAGGAAAGGGGCGCATTCTACCCGGATCAGTATAACAATCTAGACAACATCAAGTGCCATTATGAAACAACTGGACCCGAAATTTGGAGACAAATGGAAGGAAAGATAGACATACTGATAGCTGGAATTGGGACAGGAGGTA
>JAJSLL010000010.1 GCA_026127935.1 Thermoplasmatales archaeon
CCAAAAGTGAAGTGGGCCCGACCGGATTCGAACCGGTGGTCTCCTCCGTGTCAGGGAGACGTCATAGCCGCTAGACCACGAGCCCTTAGTCGTCAGTATTGCTTGAATAATAATTTTTTCTTTGATCATTCTGCCGTTGCGAGCAACATGCCAAAGTATTCTTGGAGGTAGTAGTAATGGAATTTAGGAAGGAGCTCCCCACAAGTTGCAAACCCGTGAAACATCAACAGATTCCAGTAGCTATCTGGTTTAGCCCCGTTTATGAAGGCATCATTCAAAGCTATTATTTTTTCAAATCTATTACTTTCCAGTGCTTTGACCATCATTTTATCGTATAATTTAGCTCTGGAATCGTACCCGTAAGGACCAGACTTAGAATGAGTATGGGCCTGATCTGCGCTAAACACTACTGAAATCTTCCTTTCTGAGTCAGAGACCGCTTCAAACATCTTCTTCCCGAGGCTAATCAATTCAGAACGTCTGGAAGTCCTCCATTGACCGAGCATTGAAATCTTTTTCTCTCCAAAGAACTTAAGAGGTATCAATGTCCCAAAATCTACCGGAAAAGTGGACAACTTACCTTCTGATGTTACAAAATTAGTCCTCACAAAATATTTTGATTTTTCCACTAACCTTGAATTTAGTTCCCTGTCTGTATCATATTCGCCCTTTATCATCATCTTCCCAATTTTGTATCTTCCAGAAACATATTTGGTGTTAATGACTGGTAATCCGTTCGGCAGACTGAGGGAATGGGGACTTATTATTAAGATGGTCTCAGAGGAATCATTCTTGGTTACCTTTGAAATGGCCCTGTTCATCAAGCGGCTCTCTGGATTGGGAAGAGAAATTACTTCATCTCCGTGAGGTATTACGTAAGTTTTTACGAGAACCATCTAATTCACGTAATCTGTAATCTTTCTTTGGAGCTTAACTATTTCGAAGGTCTTGCTTTTTGCCCTCAGATCAACCCTTCTGCGCATTCTTATTATTTCAAAAAACTGGTCAATGCTGTCAATATAAGTCTCTTCCTGCATCGCCATCTTGATATTTTCCCTTACCTGCCATACTCCCAAAGGCATCGTGTAGTCTCCATCTATCAGTCTTATTACCAGTATATTCCCTTTCTTTTCCTTCTTCCTTAGGAACTCAAGAATTGGTAATTTCCCTGCAAAAAATGCACCACCTATTTTTGGGTTTATTACCATCCTCCCAGGTTTCTCAAAATCCCCTTCCCCGCCCGATTCCCTTGGTCCAGTCCAGATTGAACCGTTGTTCCATAGCTCAATCATCTCGAAGGAATAGTCTCCAGGCATTATCAGGATGTAGTACTCGTTTCCGATTCTCTTGTAATGGAAGTATAAGTTCCCTTCCACCTCTGGAAAACCTCTAATCATCTGTATAAGTTGGTCTGAAAGTGTCTTGTCTACTGCAGTAATAGACCACCTCGTTGGAACTATCTTCCTGTTTCTTGACTTACCGAGCATTCCGGCAGAGAAGACCTTCTCGATCGTGTAGATTGAAGTCTCTGGATATAGTAATTCTAGGGCATCGACTGCCTTGAGGTCAGTATCATAGTAAATCTTTTCAACCCTGGGATTGGATGCAGAACTCTCGTGGTAAAAATTCTTCGCGTAACCACCAGGCCCAAAGGGTTGAGACTCTGCAGATACATCTATCTTCCTGTCAGTCGAAGAATACTCTATCTCGCTGAAGACCGGATTTGAAGAAAGGATAAGGTCGTGTAGCTCCAACAAATAGTTGTTGGGATCAGAAGGCGTGGAAATGGGCAGGACTTTGTAGCCCCTGTAAAGGGAAAATCTGAGCTTTGCAATATCATCGACTGACATCTTCCCCCACTGATCGGGACGTTCGTAGATGGCTGTGTCCCCCCTCTGGGTTGGAAGGGCCGGTCCAATCCTCACTTTTGGGTAACCCCACTGGCCTACAAACACGGAAGGAGGACTATCGCCAGTAACGTCATTTATCTCCACTGGGATGCCCTTTGTTAGATAGACCTTTGATACAATAGGACAAGCGGACTTACCGCAGAGAAGTTTGGCTCCCTTGCACCTGATACAGAGGCTTACTGGTATGTTCTTTAACTCGTCGTCTAAACTTGTCATTCCGGCGGTAGCAGATTAGGTATCCCTTCCTCGATCGGATACTCGTTGTGGCACTTCTTGCACTCAAGTTTTCCATCCAAAATCTCGTCGCCATCTGCCTTGTTGATCGTCAGGATTAGATCCTCTTTGCAAATTGGGCAACATATGATATCAAGAAGACCTTTTTTCATAACTGTTTAACAGTTCTTTTGATTAATAGGTTGCGTCGTTTTGTTGCTTAGTTTGCAATCATTTTCTTCCATAAACTATAGCAGCAGACGGCGATACAAATCTCTTAATTGTGACCTCGCTGAAACCTGCTTCTTCCATCTCCTGTGCTATCTTCTCTGGTGTTTTAAAATTTTTCACTGTCGATGCAAGGTAGGTGTAGGAATCAGATGAAGATGCCATCTTTGCAATCCGTGGTAACAACGTATAGAAGTATAGTGAAAAGAACTGTGCCAGAACTTTTCTCTTCTCAGGAAAGGCATCTAAGTTGGCCATTATTCCTCCCTTTTTAAGCACTCTTATTCCTTCATCAAAATACTCCGTAGTGGATGGAAGATTCCTAAGCACGAATGAAGACACAATCGCATCAAACGATTCTTTCTTGATTGGCATAGCTGTTGCGGAAGCGAGAATCAGCTTCCCCTTGTTCTTGTTCAGTGCAATCATCTCTTTGGTCACGTCCAGGCCGATGAAATTTCCCTTAAAACCATCAAGACTCTCCAATTTCCCGGTTCCAGTTCCAATGTCAAGGATCTTTCCACCGTGCGGAACTAACTTCAACAGATTCAGTCGCCAGAATATGTCCATACCTAGTGACATATAGGTATTCATCCTATCATAGATGGAAGGAATTTCCTTGAATACCGCCTTCACTTTTTCTACTTCTGGCATTCAGCCATGAAAGTATTTATTCTATTATACCTTGTTGAGTCGTGAGCAGGCCGGTTATCAGTTTAGGCGGTTCTATTTTTTCCAAGACTGATGAAAAATACCTTTCAGAGTTCATTGAGAGAATAAAGGATGAAGATGGATATGCTCTGGTAGTAGGGGGAGGGCCTTTTGCTCGCGAACAGATATCAAAACTGAGAATGATGGGTGCCAAGGAATATTATCTCGATATGATGGGAATCCAGGCAACTCGCCTGAACGCGACCATGGTCTCACTTGCGCTTGGAAATCTGATGGACGTTCCGAAGTCAATTGATGAAGCGGTTCGCATGATGAAGGTGTATAAGAGAGTTATAATGGGGGGAACGGAACCCGGTCACACGACCGATGCTGTATCGGTTCTGCTTGCAGAAGCTCTTAGTAGAGATACAGTGGTAAATGTGACGAATGTTGATTATCTTTATGACAGGGATCCTAAAGTGAAGGGTGCAAAGAAAATAAAGAATATTGCCTATTCAAATGCAACCAAAATGATAACGTCCGAAAAGAGAGGCGCAGGTGCCAATTTCCCGCTTGACATTCTTTCGCTAAACATCGCGAGAAGAAGTGGAATAAAGATCAAGATCGTCTCCTTCCGGGATCCCTCCAATGCATTCAAAGCGATAAATGGAAAGAAGTTCGAAGGGACTATTGTCTCGTGATTCAGGAATCTGAACACTTGGTATATTCGAACGACTTAAAGCAGTATTATGATAGACAGGATTACGAGAACGGTGAATAGGAAATGAATCGCTACCGAATAATTTGTCTGCCTAGAGATTTTCAACGGCGACTTGGGAAGGAAAACTATGTGGATTAGCGAAGCTATAAACACCAATATAGCAGCTACCAAGTTATCTCTCGAAATTGAAATCATGAAAGATGGCGTCAAGAGCATGATTGGATAGACTATCCTGAAATTTCTCTGCCTCCATCCACCATCTCTGTCTTCAGGAAGGTGATGAAGATAACGGATGGATGATGCAAGCAGACCCAAGCCGAGGGAAACCAGAATTTCCTCAAGTGTTATTGGTTGGTTCAAAGCTAGTATTGTTCCAAGGACAGGGAACGGACCGAACGAAAAAAAAGTGGCAGTTTCTCCTATGCCTCGGGCTCCCAGTTTTATCGGCGGAACCACATACAGCAATGAGAGGAAGACCGCGGTCAGTCCGAGTGAAAGTAATGCGATGCTCCTGGTTAGGTACACAACGGTCAAACCCACCACAACAGCCAAAGAGATCATTGAAAGGAAAGAAAATTTCAGTGTCTCAGGTCTCACACCTAGCTTTTCAATAAAGTAGGAGCCGAGAGGGAATAATGTATCCTCATTTCGCAAAGGCCTGGAATTGGCGTGGTCAAAAAAATCCATTGCGAGGTTCATGCCTGCCTGCATCGAAACAGTCACAACCAGAAGGAGGGGGACTAGGTAAGATAACCTGAAATGCGCGAAAGCCCAGCCTATTAGTACCGGGCTGATGCTGGTAAAATAAATCGGCGCCTTTAATCCCTTGATGAAGTCCCAAACCTTCATGTATGAAGGTGATTCTCAGGCAGGATAATTACATTTTCTGGAAGACGTGTCTAATTGAACCTCAAAACTACTTTCTCGAAGAATGCAGGTATCTATATATCATGAAAATAAGCTTCTTCTCACTCATCGTAGGCGATCCCCACATTATCTGTTTCTTGAGGATGGTATACTTATCACCACACGTCCTGATGAGCGCTTCACCCTTTGACATCATTCCATAGTCTCCTCCTCTTGAGAGTCTTACTGCGAGCCTGCTGGTCTCAAGGACGTGGTGGGACTTGGCATATTCCTCCTCGTCGATGTATCCCAATTCCTCTTTTTCCTTGAGAAGCGAGTCAATTGCATCGTACGTGGTCTCAACTATTGTCCGTCTATCCATCCAGTTGGTTTCATAGTTGAGATAATCCTCCCACGTTCTTCCTTGGTCCAGCGCATTATAATGCTCCATCAGGGTTCTGAACCTAAGTTTGTACCCCATTGACGGGGTTTCAAATGACATAGAACCAGGATCAAGGAAAGGAGAAAGAGGGGATGTGAAAACGAACAATCTCTTATCGTTTCTGTTCGATTCCATTAGGTGCTTTGCATACTTTACGTCGTCAAGCACGTCTTCCCTAGTCTGCCCGCTCAGTCCCACTATAAAGTAAACATCGATCTTCTTGCCACCGAGACCCATGAAGTCAGAGACAAACTTTTCCAGCCCTCTGTTCCCATACGGTCTTCCATTCTTGAGTCTGATTGCATCATTGGATGAATCTGGTGAAATCTCCATAGAGACATCCGAACTGGCTCTGAACAGATTCTGAAGCCTTTCCTTGGAGTGTGGCACGAACACTTCCATCAGTAAAGGAATGTCCAGTCCCTCTTTTTTCAAGTTTCCGAAGATGTAATCGATTTCCTTGTCAGATCTCATCAGAAGATCGCCTGCGATGAAGACTGGAATCTTCAGATCGTCGTTTATCCTCATTATATCCTCAACAATTCTCTTTGAGGACCTGTAGATGGGTCCCGATCTGCTGTAGAATTGCTTGAACGTAAAATAGGATCCACCGCAAATACCGCAGCTGTAAGCGCATCCGTGCGTAGAAAGCACCATTGCAACAGGTTCTTTCATCCAGTCGCAGTAGGGCAAGTGTCCGGATATATCCATCGTTTTGATCGAACTGCCAATTATCTGCGAGTAATCGAATTCCTGGTAGTCCATGTCCGGTGTGAAGGTGAACCCGTTGTCCTTTATCTTCCCGTCTTCCCTATATATTGCATTCGGGACGGTTTCCATCTTCTTTCCAGCTAGTACCTTCTCCATCGGTTGCTCTGTCGTATCCCCCCTTATAACTAGGTCAACGTCCTTCACTTTGGTCATGATTTCTTTTGCGTAATAGGTGGCAGAGAATCCCCCCAGCATAACCTTTATGTCTGGTCTTTCCACCTTTATAATCCTCGCAAGATTTAGGGCACCATGTACGTGGGGAAGCCAGTGAAGGTCTATACCGATGTATTCCGTGTCGATCTTGAGTAATTCCTCGTTGAAGTCGTATCTCTTGGAACTGAGCATTTTAAGGGCGACGTTGTCTATCCTTGCCTTGTATCCCCTCGACGTCAGATATGACAGAATTGCAAGAAAACCGATTGGATACATTTCGAAGACTCCAGTACTGGGTACGAGTTCCGAGATGGGTCCAGCAACTATGTCTCTCTTCCTGAAGTCATATATAGAAGGTGGGTGCATCAGGACGAGGTCATATCTCATTCTTGGAGTTATTGCATCATTGGATTTAACTAATTTGAAAACCGAAAAGAAATTAATCTCTTCGTTATATTAACCATTGGTGATCTAATGAGAGTTCTTGTACTGGGAGGAGGAATGGTTGGGGCAGGAATTGCTTACGCACTTAAGAATGAAATCGAAGTAACAATTGCTGACTACAGCTCTGAAACGCTCCAGCGACTAAAGAAAGATCTCGGAGTCAATACAGTAAAGATTGACGCGTACAGGGATGCATTGGCACCTGTGATGAAAGATTTCGATGTAATTTCAGGTGCGCTGCCTGGAAGGCTCGGCATGAAGGTAATCAGGGAAGCGTGCAAGGCAGGAGTTGACCTTGTTGATAACAGCTTCATGGAAGAGGACTTCTACAAATTGGAAAAGGAGGCTCTGGATGCAGGAATTACTGTTGTTCCTGATGCCGGCGTTGCGCCAGGGCTATCCAATACTATAGTGGGACGGATAGCTGCGGTCCATGGGAGCCTAGAGAGCGTCGATATAAAGGTTGGGGGCCTCCCAGAAAGGAACATTCCTCCAATCGGCTACAAAGTCGTTTTCTCGCCAATGGATACGCTAGACGAATTCACCAGAAAGGTTGAGATAGTTAGAGACGGCGAGCTGGTAAAGACGGAACCGGGGGACGGACTTGAATATTTCTTCGTGAACGGGTTGGGATCACTCGAGGCATTCTACACGAATGGACTGAGGAGTCTTCTCAGAAATGTCAAGGCAAAGAACATGGTTGAAAAAACGGTTCGATACAGAGGACATCTTGAAAAGATGAAATTCCTGAAAGACCTTGGTCTACTTGGAGAAGAAAAAATTGAACTGAACGGTAACCCAGTAGTGCCCAAGGAATTACTTGCATCACTGTTCCTGAAGAATCTCAGCTTCCCAGACGTCAAGGACGTCCTTTACATGGAAATAAGGGTCGTTCCCGCAAAAGGAAAGGAAGAGATCCTTTTCACTATATTTGACAAGGAAGATACCAAAACTGGATACACTGCCATGACGAGGACTACAGGTTTCACAAATGCTGCCTTCACTAGGCTGCTGGTCAAGGGTATGATAAGGCGGAAGGGAATAATTCCACCCGAAATTGTTGCCCAGGATGGAAATTCCTTTACAGAGATCATAGGATTTCTCGAGAGAATGGGAATCGTAGTATCGGGCCCCAAGAACATTTGATGAAAGCAATCTCGCTGCTTTCTGGAGGAAAGGACTCATTCCTTAGTCTTCTGATAGCACTTTCCATAGGAATGGATGTAGAGCGGACTATAACTGTGAAGGCAGAGCAAGATTCTTACATGTTCCACTTCCCGAACACCGAATTGGGTCGCGAGTTGTCTGGGATTATGGGAATCAGTAACTCTTCAATCCCTGAATCAGAGTTCAAAGAGACAATCTCTCTCTACCCGGGTTACTTCCTTATTGCTGGTGCTGTGGAGTCGGAATTTCAGAAGACTAAGCTCGAAGAAATGTGCACAGAACTGGGTCTAAAAACATTCTTTCCACTCTGGAGGAAGAACCAGGAACAGATTATCAGAGACTTTATTTCTACCGGTTCAAGGGGAATCCTTGTTATGGTTGCTGCGGAGGGACTCGACGAGAAGTTTCTTGGAAGACTGATTGATGAAGAGTCGCTGCGCATCCTAAATGAAGCCAAGCTAAAGCACGGAATCTCAATAATCGGTGAGGGAGGAGAGTACGAAACTTTGGTCACCTGTTCGCCTTTCTTAACTAGATGCATCGAGATCGAAGATACAGAAGTTATCGACAGAGGGATTCAGAAAATACTAAAAATCAAGAAATATCGGTTTGAGGATTCCTGATGAAGTGAGAAACTCCAGATGGATCGCTAATTGATATTGTGATTTTTAGGCTTCCTTCTATAGCCTTCCCAACATTCTCTTGAACTTCCTCTATCTTCCTCTGGTCATCAAACAGAGGCATGAGATTGAGAAATCTGTTCAAGAGCCCTTCCACGTTAGTTATGAAAGTTTCTGCAAGTGGGCCCGGATAAAGTTCCAATCCCAACTCCGGGACTACTATCGTCCCTTTGCTTCCTCTTACGATTTTTATTTGCAAGTCTGTCTTGTTCTTGATCTCCACTTTGTCTTCTTTCGGGAAGTCACCTTGGAAAGCAAAATCGTTGACCCGGTACCCACAGCTATTGCATCGCATATAGTAGTGAACAACTTTTCCGAAATGTGGGACGTCCAACTCATCTGATCCACTTTCAAGGTTGCCAGCCGTACATGCCGGACACTTCAGATCTGGTTCAACCATTCCAACAATCTACCTCTATAGATCTTTCGTACCTTCCTTATGTCATTGAGATTCGTACACCCCGTCAAGAACATGGCCGTCTTGAGCTCAGTCTCGAGGTGCGAAATTAGATTTGACACTTCCTTATCAGACTGGAGAGCCGCTTTTAGGAATGTCGAGGCAAGACCTCCGAGTGATGCTCCCATCGCCAGACCTCTGAAAACATCCAGACCTGTCCTGACTCCGCCAGATGCTATGAGCGGAAGCTCAACATTGGTATAAATTAGGCAAACAGGCGATGGTATTCCCCAGTTCCAGAATGTTTTACCTATCCTCTCTTTCCTCTCGTCCGATCTGTTCTTGCTTCGGAGAGATTCAACAGCGGCAAAGGAAGTTCCTGATCTTCCGCCGGTGTCTATGGCAGAGACTCCCAGCTGCTTGAAATCGAGAGCGTCTTGCAAAGAGAAGCCAGCCCCTGTTTCCTTGGCAATCACCTTGTATTTCTTTGAAAGTTCACCCAGTCTCTTCTTTATTCCTTTGGAATTCCTGTCTCCTTCCGGTTGTGCCATTTCTTGTACAAAATTGAAGTGGACTGCTAGTGCATCCGCTTTCACCAACCCAACGGCGTAATCTATCTCCTCGTCGCTCAGAGCGTTCTTGGACTGTTTGATGAGCTGAGGTGCACCAACATTGGCTATTCTGAACGGGACATCGTACTCAGTGACCACAGAGTAAGTACTTCCCATTTCTTTGTTCTGAATCGCAGCCCTTTCCGATCCCACTCCCATCGCAATTCCGGCCTCAGCCGCTCCTCGTGCAAGGTTCTCATTTATCTGCTTCGTCTCAGGATGGCCACCAGTCATCGAAGATATAAGGAACGGCAGTTTGAGTCTCTTCCCGAGGAATGTCGTCGAGGTGTCAATCTCGTCAAAATCCACTTCCGGCATCGATCTTTGAACTATATCAACGTCGTCCCAGAAATTGTAATCGTGAGAAACATCTTTAGTTGAAATAATGTCAATGTGTTCCAATTTTCTCCTCTCCACAGTCATTTGATCACCGTCGATATGCTCTCCTTTCCTCGCAAGTAATTTCTCAACCTTTCCGGTCTGTTCCCATTAAGCACTACCACTCTGCTAGTATAAGACATCATTTTCTTAATCCTTTTCATTTTACCAGCCATTGAACCTGTAGCATCCCTCGCAGTATCAACCACCGAAATCTCTCTTGCCTTTATGAGGGGGATGAATTTTGCGTTCTTATTGGTCTTCGGATCGCTGTCAAACAGTCCATCAACATCAGTTATGAAAACAACAGATTCTGGTCTGAAGGCCCGTGAAAGGTCTAATGCAATTTCATCACCAGATATTATTCTGTACCTACCCTTGTTCATAATTATGTCACCAAAGAGAACAGGAACGAACCCTTTGTCAATAAGTGACTTGACCACGGTAAAGTCAGGTTTTCCAAAATTGTAGATGACGTGAGGTGGTACAGAAATTGCATTTACCTCTCTCTCATTCAGAAATTCAATGATAACAGAGTTTAGAGTAAGCACGTCTGAGACGACTTTGGAAATAGCCTCCTCTTTTCCCTTGATTGAGCCCGGCTTTTCCAATCCATGCTTCAGGGCCATTATGTGTCCAAAAGATCCAGCACCGTGAATCAATATCTTCTCCTCTTTACTCTCAGATAGTACGTCGCACAGCTCCTCTAGCAAATCCTTGTTGATTTTCTTGTAGCTCTCCTTGTGTGTGATGATACTTCCTCCGAGCTTGATTACTTTCACGATTTGCAATTAGCTCTGAATAAATAAAATCATCGAAGATTGTTTATTTTGGAAGTTATTGTACCGTCATGTCTTTGGACGTTTCAATGTTCAGATTCGTCGAATCCATTCCAGACGAGAACATCAATCTTGCTTCTAGCGCGATGAGGGGCATGAACCCAGAAGGATTGGGTGGAGTCGAGGTAGAGGAACAGATTGCGAAGTTATATGGAGTTGAGAAAGAACAGGTTATTGTTACTCCATCTGGAACCTTTGCATCATACTTCACCCTTTATCACCTCAGAAAGAAGGTCGCCTCGATGGTAACTATAACACCAGAGTACCCAGCATATTATTACCAAGCAAGGGAAATAGGAATAGGAACGACTCTTGAAAACAGGGCATCCTCTGAAGGTGTCGATTTATCTCCTTGGGATGTTGACGAGAAGACTGCATATTTCATAAGCAACCCAAACAATCCTACTGGGTTGTCTTGGAGTGATGAAAGCATAAGATCGATAGCGAGGGAGACCGAAGGGAATGAATCTTATCTTGTTATAGACGATACCTTTTCATTCTTCAACGGTAATTTTCCAAAGAAACTTGAAACTGGAAATACGATAATGCTGGGTTCGGCCTCCAAATTCTTCGGTGAATCCGGGATCAAGATGGGCTGGATAATTGCCGGCAAACAGATGATACAGGAAATGAAAGAGAGAATGGGGATTATTGTGCCCGTAATTTCTTCGAGCGTGAAACGCAGAGGAAGCTATCTCCTCAGCAACATCAATGTCTATAAGGATTACAACAGGAAGAAAATTGACGAGAACTCTAAGATACTTTTTGAAAATCTGGACGAATTCCTAGTTGGATACAAGGGAACAATAGTCAATGCTCTCTCAGTGGGTGAAGATTCGGTAAAATTCTCACTTTCTCTCATGACAGAGGGCGTCTCAACAGTGCCAGGTTACTATTTTGGATCAGACTCGATGATTAGGATTGGATTGGGCACTGAAGATGCAGAGCGAACAGAAAAGGGAATCAAGATAATAGCTAATAGAATGTCAAACTGGAAGAGGTAAGATGGATCCTGTAGGAATCCTGTATGGAGACATCCATCCAACTGTTGTTAACTGCTCTGTCTCAGGAAAGTTGAGACAGGGGGATTACGTCAGACTGAAACATCACGAAGACGGCTGGGTTTTGGGAAAAGTTGACGTGATAGGCGCCAAGACTAATCTTTCAATCGAAAAGTCATACCAAATAATGGAGGGAAATAATGTAGAGATACAGCAGACAGTATCAGCTCAAATAGTCATAATTGGTTACTTGGATCAGAAGCACATCCTGCAATATCCGAGGACCCCCTTTCTCGCTGGAACCCCGGTATACCTCGCTGATGACGAATTCATATCTGCCACCCTCAACATAAGCAGCAGCAAGAAGGGTAGAGCTTATATCGGCCTGATATACGGCCACAGCATTCCATTCTCGATCGATATCAATTCAATGGTGCAGAAGCACATATCCGTCATGGCAAAGACCGGAGGTGGAAAGAGTTACCTCACGGGAGTGATCATCGAGGAGCTTATCAAGAATGATGTCACCTGTGTTGTGATAGATCCTCACGGTGAATACGGATCCATGAAGAGCAAGGCTTCCGAATCTGAGGAAATGAAGAGATTCTCCATACATCCGAGTTCGTACGGTGACAAGATTATCATATTTTCCCCTGAACGAGGGGATGAGAAGCTCACCTTCACACTTTCACAGATAAATGTAAAGGAACTGGTGAGCATCATGAATCTTTCTGACGCCAAGTCGTACGTTCTTCCGTTGAGAAAGGCGATAGACGCAATCAGACTTTCAAGCAAGGATTATGACTTCGATGACATCATCAAGGAACTACGGAGGCAGGATGACTCTTCCCTTTCACAGACCCTTGAAAAGGAACTGCTCTATCTCAAGTCTCTGAATGTTCTAGGTAAGAGGGGCCTCCGCGTAGATGAGCTGGTTGTCAAAGGTAAGGTCTCCATCATTGAGATGAAGGGATTGCCCCCAGACGTTCAGGAACTCATCGTACAGAGGTTGCTGTATGCTCTCTTCGAATCAAGGAAGAAGGGTCGCATCCCTCCCCTCCTTACTGCAGTAGAAGAGGCACACAATTTTGCTCCACAGCAGGGGAAGGCTTTCTCCTCCAAGATAATGAGAACCGTAGCTTCTGAGGGAAGAAAATTCGGTTTCGGTTTGCTTGTCGTCTCACAGAGACCTGCAAAGGTTGACAAGAATGTCCTTTCTCAATGCGGCACTCAGTTGATTCTGAAGGTGACAAATCCAAACGATCTCAAGGCAATTGGCAACTCCGTCGAAGGCCTTACGAACTCGTCGCTGGACGAGATTCAGAGACTTCCAGTGGGAACTTCTCTCGTCGCATCTCCAGAACTCCCTATTCCCCTTTTCATAGAAGTTCGACCCAGGGAAACAGACGACGGTGGAAAGAATGTGAGGGTCGTCAGATGACCCTAGAAGAGAGATGCAAGAAGTATCTGGATATTACAAAAGAAGCCCTGACTCTTGTAAAAGTATCACCCCCCAAAGAGAGCTTTTTGACCGGGGCTGCAAATGACTTCATCGATATGTGCAAAAACTACCTCAAGGACGCTACCTACTTCTACGACAAGGGCGATTTTGAAAATTCCCTAGCGGCTAGCTCCTATGCCTATGCTTGGCTGGATGCTGGTGTACGTCTCGGGATTCTGAGCGCATCTGGTGATTATAAGAGGTTCACTCAATATTCCTAGCGGAATGTGCTGTAATCGTAAATCAGATCTATTAGTCGCTTGCTCGTCATGTCGTCAATGATGCCTTCATTTTTCTTGACTAACACATAGTCCCTGGCTTCAAGAACTCCGTTCTTCGCAGCCTTTGCGTAGACAGAACCAATAACACCGCCTCGTACGCTTTCTGGAAGATCGTGAAGCAACTTTCCTAAAAGAAATCTGAACTCCTCATTTTTTCTCATATTGAGTTTCCTTAACTTCTTCTTGGTCTCAATACCATTTGCGTTTGTAGGGGTTCGATTTACCTCCATCTGTATGCAAGAATCAATCCGTAACATTTAAATATTTCCTTTTAGCCACTTCGAAAAATTCTGCTCCCAGCAATCTCACAACTGCTGAATGAATCTTGCAGACCAATCAAGAGTATTCAGGATTGACGTATTCTGACAAACCCAAGTTTCTACTATTATTATATTAGGAATAAGATTAGTTCCTTTGTCTTTTAATCGAACTTCTGAACTTGTCCGAGTTTAATAGACTGGCTCGCTTAGTTGTATTCATTTATTTGATTGTTCAGGTTGTAGGTCTTTTAATTTGGTTAAGGCTTCACGAATAACCACGCCATTGACGGTTATTTAACTTCACTTGAAATTTTCCCCAGTTCCCTTCCCCAGAAGATGAGCATTAATTTCGAAGTTCTAACAAAAGTTAACACTTGCAGGCCAAATAAACTCTGAATAGACTCAAGACCGGCAAATGATTTATTGTACGTTAACTTAGGAATTGGTGGGTGATGGAAAGAACAAGAGACATGTTTTCTACTCAAGTGGAGCCGCACGCGCTTTTTCCTTTATCAATGGAGTAGAAGCACAGGGAGTATTGGATCTAATCAAAGAAATGTCTTTGAGCGTTAGTGTAAATATTTTGACCGAGGAGGAAAGTCTTATTTCTCTTTTGAAAGCTGGTGCCTCAATAGATGACTTAGTCCAGATGAAGATACTTCAGACCTTCCTTAAGATAACAGGGGAAACGTCCAGAGTGCACAAGCTTGTCGCTGAAGACATTTCAGAAAAGAAGATAGAGAAGTTTAGTGAGACAACTCTCCGCTATTACAAACTCATTTCAGAAATTGGCAAGAGTGAGGCTGAAGACTTCAGCGAGTTTATGAACTTATTCCCCCTCAAATACGACCTCTCTTCCGACTACGTGTCTCACCTGCCAGATTATCTGAAGCCGTATAATAAGCTGTTCAGGAGTCACGATATGGGCTCAAAAAGAGAGCCAAGAATCGTGAAGAAAAGATTCCCAGACTATTTTGCAGAACTTAGGTGGATCGTCAGGGACTCAGTGTCAAAGAAAGGCCTACGTGCAATATCGTTTCCTGACGATTATCTCATCGCAAATGCAGTGAGGGAGATGGAGTTGTATGGGATGAAACCGACTGTCACTTCTCCTATCTCTGAAGTTCTGATAAACGATGTTCCTTACAATTTTGTTATCGCGGCCTTGAAGTGTATTGAGGAGAATTTCAGTTATGAATCTGTCATCCCCCTTGTTGAGAATCCCTTTTCAGGTATAGAGGTCTCAAAGATCTATGATATCAAGGAAGAGTGCTATGACAAGAACATCACCAAGGGAATAAATGACTGGAAAACTCTTTTCCACGAATTGAAAATCAAAGGGGATATACTGGACGACCTTGAGTTCCTTTCGAATGAAGCCTATAACAATCAAGATGTATCGAAGTGGATGAATTTCTGTAACAAGTACCTTGGAGAACGAAACTACCCGAACAAGATTCTGAGGATCCTTCTATCTGCGTTTGAAGATTATTCCAACGATCCTACCGGGTTGATCAACGATATGGAATCGATGAAATTCATACCAAAGATCACCATTGTTGGTGAACCCAACGTCTTGATTGGTAAACCTTTGGACCTGATAGGTCTGGAGACAGAAAACATCTATTTAGGTGGAATGGACGCATCATCCTCACTGAGGGCCCTCCCAGAAGAAACCAGAGATTTTCTGAGCAAGACTGGACTGGAATACGCATTTGAGGACCTGATGGAAAATGCATATTCGTCACTTATCAAACTATCGGATAGCGTCACTCTGAGTTATTCAGCGATGGATGAAAAATTATCCTACACCGAGTCCATTGCGTTCTACGATGGTGTGAAGGAGGAGGAGGAGTACATTCCAAGGGACGTTGTCTTTATTCCCCAAACACCGATCGCACCTTGGGAATTAGCAAATGAGCAGAAGAAGGTTAATCCTTATCAACTAGAGGAAGGGGTCATAAAAGTGAGGATGGAGAAACCAATATATCCGACGTTCATCGAGAATTACGCAGGATGCCATTTCAAGGGATTTGTTAATGGAATGTTGGGGATAGATGAGGTTGATCCCCCTAGAGAATTCTTGGACCCAAGGACAACCGGATCGATGACTCACAAAATTCTCGAAAAATACTACTCTACTAACTTGTCACCAGCAGAATTTGGTAAGTTGGCAGATTCATTTGTAAGGTCAGAGATAAGCAAGGAATTGTTTGACTCGAGAACGGAAGCACTGAAGTTCTACAGAGACAAGTACATATCTAACGGTAAACTAGTAAGATTCTTCGTGATGGACGTGAAACACGCGCTCGAGCTAGGTAGAAAAACAATACAGAAGGAATTTCATTTTCCTACTTCAGATCAACAAGTCTTTTATGAGTTTGGAGACAAGAAGATAAGTATCGGAGGGTACGTGGATAGAGTAGATGAGGAAAATGGAGGGCTATGTATAATTGATTACAAAAGTTCGCTGTATGGATATCCCAAAAACGACCTCTGTGATGACAGACACGGGAAGATTCAGCTTTTTTTCTACAAACTCGGAGTGGAGTCAATCTTGAAGAAAAAGGTAAGAGCTGCAGCCTATGTGTCTTTTAGGGACATAAGTGAGGGATTCAACACTGCAGGTTTCTTCAACGCTATACCAAACGAAGAAGCCCAGGTAAGAAAGTGCAGGGAGATAGTTGACCCCGTCCTTGAAGATTTCGCTGCCGGTGATTTCGACCCAGTTGTGAAAGAAGGGGGGAGTCTCTGGAAATGTGAAAACGAACTATTCTGTCCTCTGCTCAGCGTATGCAGGGTTCAGGAAAGGAGATGGTAGATTGACCGGAGATTTTGTGTCTGCAGTTCCTGGATCTGGTAAAACGGAGACTCTAATAAACAAGTGCTATAAGTTGATGGAAGATGAGGGAACCGATAATGTAGTTGCCATCACTTTCACAGACAGGGCATCTGAAGAACTTATTGATAGACTGAAGAAGAGGGCACTGAAGGAGGGAAAATTAGATATCATAAGAAAACTCCCGACTTCCAACGTGGGAACGATACACAACTTTTGTTCGAAAATTGTGAGAAAGTATGGGGCAGAAATTGGAATACCTTGGTATTTCAGAGTGATGGACGAACTAGAATCTTTCAACCTACTGGAGAAGAGTGTAAGAAACTTCATAATAAGGATTAGAAACGATAAAGGAGTGACCGAGGATGGTTTCATACTCAACAGAATATTAGACAAATTCGAAACAGACGTTGAGCAGATCATTAGGGACTGCACCGACATTATGGAATCTCAGAAAGGATACCTTGATTTCATGGCGTTCACAAACGGAGCATTCTTTACCGAATATTCGAAGGATGTTTTTGACGAAAGCATAAGAAAAGAGATCTCATCCAAATTGAGAATATCTCTCTTACCTGAGTTGTTGTCTCTCCTTTCTTCATTTGTTACGAGTTACCAGGATATCAAGCAGAAGGGGCGAGTAATGGACTTCGACGATCTGTTACTTTACACTCTTAAGATAATGGAGACAAAGGGGGAAGAGATTGCAAAGAAGTACAGTTACATCCTCGTGGATGAATTTCAAGATACTGATGTACTGCAGATCGCGATATTTGAAAAATTCTGGGAATTTGGGTCTTCCTTCTTCGTGGTTGGCGATCTAAACCAGAGTATCTACTCATTTCGCGGTGCGCATCCTGGAGCTCAGAGAAGGTTCTCGAACCACATCTCAAACCAGGTCACCTTGAAGACAAACAGGAGAAGCGGTAAGAATCTCATTTCTTTTTTCAATAAGTTCTTTCCTTCCTTGATGGAATACGAACAGATGGAGGGTCTCTCAGAGAACGAAGGAGGTGCTTATCTATACATCGTTGAGGATAAACTCTCAGCTGTTGCTGAAGTCATAAAGGCGCGAATAATAGAAGGGGAACTTCCTGGAAACATAGCAGTACTTAGCAGAATTTCTTCAGACTTCTTCAATCTGAAAAGATACCTGAAACAGGAAGGTATCAATTGCGTTCTCATTTCGGGGGAGTCGATACTTAAGTCGCAAGAGGGTAAGGACGTGCTTTCACTCGTCCGTTACCTTTCAGACCCTGGAGATCAGGTCGCTCAAGCATCACTGTTATTTTCGCCACTGTTCCACATGAACGTTACAGAACTTATGAGGTCCAAGGACAAGTTCGACGAGATTATAGAAAGTAGACTCGGCCGATATCGTGAGGATTTGAAAATCGAGCGAATTGATTTCTTGCTTAGCAAGATTCTTTCTGAGGAAGGCTACATCTCCAACCTGCTCGGTACTAATGGCGGAAGTGAAAGAGTCAGCCGACTCTATAGAATTCTCGAGCTCATCTCCTCCCATGTGACCGCTTATGGTGGTTCTCCATACTCGCTTGCAGAGTGGCTGTTGAACGCCAGTGAAAGTAAGGAAAGTGGACCCATCGAGGATCTTCTTCAAGATCGAACGAGAGTAAAGGTAATGACAATTCACCAAGCCAAGGGACTAGAATTCTCCACTGTAATAGTTTATGATTTCCGTCCAGGAATAGACAGGGATAAGTATTACTCGGATGAATATTCTGGAATTGTTCCGAAGAGAGACAAAGATTTCATCAGCTCTCCAAGCAAGAAGATAATTGGCAGGACGGAAAGACACAGCTTCTCCATGAACGAAGAATCAAGAATAATGTATGTAGCATTTACCCGGGCCAAAAACGACTTGCACGTGATAGTATCTGAAAAAGACCTAAAGGATGAAAGGTCTGCCAAAAAGGGAGATGACCCTCTCTCAGTATTGCAGACAACCCTATCCCTGTGGAAGGGGAGCGGAACAAAAGAGCGGGCTGAGGCTATAGACAGAGTTTCAATGCTGACAGGCAAGATTTCAAAGACAAATCCTTTGGAGATTCATGAGACTAAACCTCCTCCCACAACGGTTCCAACTATAGAAGTTGTCAAGTGCAGTACGCAGAGCGATGATGATAATGAATCTGCGATAATACAATTCCTAAGAGAGAAGGGTGACAGGATTAAAGAGTTCAGGATTCTATCCAAAGGTTTTAGAATGACAGTTTCTGAGAAGGGACTCAAGATCTATGAAGACGCTGCAGTTTCCAACAATTATTTCGCGAGAGACGGTAAGATTGAATTCACACTCTAGCCACTTCAATAGGTCAACGCAAACTTGTTGTAAGCTATTCTCGAAGGAACTGAACTTACCTAATGCTGCACTATAATTGAGTTCTGTTCATTGAGAGATGTTTTATATTTTCATTGAATTAAGCTTAGCTCCGGTAGTGTAGACCGGCCAAGCATATGGGGCTCTCAATCCCACGACCCGGGTCCAAATCCCGGCCGGAGCATTGTCCAAACTTTTTTTGAATTCCATTAGCTTGGTTGGTGCTTTTCTATTTCAGATCATAAATTCTTGTTATGGCCTTTTTTTCTGGAATCTTAGAGGTGGACTTGAAACGAAAACTTCAGCAATCATGCATTTCATCTGTGCCTATCCTCCTGTTTTCTTCAGTCAACAATGGAACTGCAATTCCCTTTTCACTTATTCAATACCGTCTTGTTTAGAAACGAACAGTCTTAGTTTGGTCATTCGCCTGAACTTGAGAAATGAAATGTAAATTCGCCAGTCGATAATCTATGTGAATTAGGGCCGGACCAGGAAAGCAGACAACCTACATTCCTATGATTTCTCCTACTTCCACGACCTTGAAATGAATACCAGATTTTCAGAACAATTTCTTTTTGATTGCCCCATTTACTTTCTGCATTACATCCGGGGAAATTTCTGCCATTCCGTGCTTTGATTTAGCGTGCTCTGCTATCAATGGCATAAGTTCTTCTTTAGTCGCTGCTTGTGTCGAAAATCCGCAATCCAAGCCAATATCACTACACTTGAATGTATACCTGGCCATGTCTGTCTATCATATCGCCGAATAAAAGTGTTTTGTTGGCCATATGGGTTCAATTCCTTTGACTGCAGTTCTAAATCCTTTTTTACGAGGTAGGGATATAACCTCAATGGAAAGACCTTCCTGGGATGAATATTTCATGAGAATGGCCTTTATGGCCGCCACTAGGTCCAACTGTGTTAGAAGAAAGGTGGGAGCCATCATAGTCAAAGAGAAGAGGATAATGTCGACGGGCTATAATGGCCCACCAAGGGGAGCTCTGCACTGCGACGAAGCGGGGTGCCTTCGAGATCAGCTGAAAGTACCTGCAGGAGAGAGGAGAGAGCTTTGCAGAGGTCTTCACGCAGAACAGAATGCAATCATTCAGGCAGCCTATAACGGAACGGCAATCAAAGATAGCATTATTTACGTAACAACCCATCCGTGTTCAGATTGTTCGAAGATGATTATAAACGCTGGAATAAAGGAGATTATATTCTCAGAAGGGTACCCGGATGAACTCTCTGAATTGATGTTGATAGAGAGCGATATTGAAACCAGAAACTACGATGTTTCAAAGGAATTCAAAGAACTGCTGTTTGGACGCAACGTAGAACTGATTCATAAGGCAGTAGATTAGTCTAATCGATAGAAAATTTGTTCTGAGTAGGAGACTGGGAGATATCAGAATGTATCCAGTTTATCTTTTATCTCCAGATACTTGTCTTCAATTTTCTTGTTCTGCTCAGGAGAGAGTCTCCATCCGTTCGATTGTAGGTTTATTGTTGCCTGATCTCTATTCCTTGCTCCGGGTATGGGAATGACATTCCCCCTCGAGATCAGCCAGTTAAGTGCGAGTTGAACGACAGAATGGCCCGTTTCTAGTGAGATATCTCTGAGTACAGAAAGGAATGGTGCGATCAACCTTATGTTCTGTTCCGAGAACAGCTTGTTGCTCTTTCGGACGTCGCTCGGCTCAAGGTTAGAGTAATCGTACTTGAAAGTAAGCAATCCCTGCGCGAGGGGCGAATAAGCAATTACGCTTATTTTCTCCCTGTTAAGATATGGAAGCATCTCTTCTTCGATCTCCCTCTGAATGATGTTGTACCTCACCTGATTGGAAACAATATCCAAATTCGATAAGTAAGATCTGGCCTCTTCGATCTGGCAAATGCTAAAATTTGACAGTCCAATGTATCTAATTTTTCCATCATTAGCCATTTTCTCAAGTGTCTTCATGGTGTCTTTCAGTGAAATGTATATGTCTGGCCAGTGGACCTGGTACAGGTCGATGTAATTCGTATTCAATCTCTTTAGACTGCCATCCAGTGCTCTTTCTAGATATTCCGGTTTCAAGTGGCTTCCTGATGCTTTTGTCGCTATGATAATCTCGTCTCGAATGTCCTTTATTACTTCACCAATAACTGATTCCGAATGGCCATCACCGTATACTTCCGCAGTGTCGATGAAATTCAATCCCATTTCAATAGAGGTCAAAATTGCATTCTTCACGTCTGAGTCGACAATTTTCCCCCAGCCTTTCGCCCCCGCCTGCCAAGCACCAAGTCCAATAACGGAAACTTTTAGATCAGATTTTCCGAGGTTCGTATATTCCATGTTCCGACATAATAGGTTTTATAATTAACTTTCGTTTATCGGCTAAAACCCCGATGAAAATCATAAAAAATTCAGCGGTCCTTTCTCAGGAATATATTCCTGAAAAAATCATCGCACGACAAGAGTATATCGCACGCCTCAAGGAACTTATACGGGTAAGCAACGTATCCTCTTCTTTCGTGATTAGGGGAAATCCAGGTACTGGGAAAACGCTGATCGGAAAATATTTGTTGAGAGAGCTCAGGGAATTTAAGGGGGCTTACGTTAACTGCTACGTCAACCAGTCAGATAGGGCCATAGTATCCACCATTCTAGCCAATCCCAACATAAGACTACCAGAACTGGGAAACACTCGCTCTGAATCTCTTTCCAGTCTGCTGTTCAGAGAACTCCCGGACAGGAACAACCTGATCGTTCTTGATGAATCTCAATCACTGAAACGTACCCACAGCCAGATAGTTTACCTGCTCTCGAGGAGCAAGGAACTAGGTGGTCCTGAGGTGAAATTGGTTCTACTTTCTATGGAGGAACCAGAAATGTATCTCGACAAGAGTACGCTCTCAGGATTGGGTAAGTACAACAGAATCCCACTCAAGGAGTACGATTCCAATGAACTATATCTAATTCTAAAAGACAGAGCTAGCAATGGTCTTTACGAAGGTTCGTACACAGAATCTGCCATTAACAGGATTTCAGAACTACTGGAAGAAAACGGCAGTGCACGCGTTGCCATAGAATTGCTCAGGAATTCGGCGCTATATGCAGAATCGAGGAACGTTTTCTTGGACGAAGACGAGGTTCTTCAGGCATATAGGGACTTCTCCCCTCCACTCGAAGAAAGCTCGCTCATCAATCTTGACGACGACGAGATTGAACTACTGAAATCGTTGCTTGAGTCTATAAACATCGAGAAGGGGTTCAAGACATCAGACTTGAAGAATTTGGGTAGCGGTATGAGCGACTCGAGGATCTACAAGTTCCTCAAGTCGATAGAACTCTCAGGCTTGGTAAAAAAGAGTAGGATCGGAAAAGGATATTCCGGGGGTGTTGAGAATGAATATATTCTCAGAGTCTCACCTCAATTCTTACTTGCAAAGCTGAATATTATGGAAAAGTCAAAGGAGACCTTCCAAAAGGAAGGTTGAAACTACCGGAGAGTTATACATTCCTAAATCAAAAAGCTTATATATTGTCATATCAATGTCATTAATATGTCAGACAATTTTAAAGTTATTGGTATAGGGGGTGCTGGAGTGAACATAGTAAAAACTCTCGGATATAGAAATTCAGAGTACATAGACTCATCCAACTTTGTTTCTTTTGAGGAGATTTCACAATTTGTTGGGAAACAAGAAAGGGATCAAAGGGTGGTTATCGTCTCTTCTCCCGCAGGAGAGTTCTCTTCTACCGTTCTTAAATTCGTCTGCAAAGCCCTAAACTCAAAGGGAAACAAGGTTTTCTTAGTAGGGATAATGCCATTCCACAGCGAATCCCCGGAAAGAAAGAAAAGGGGATACGGAGTACTAAAGGACCTTAGAAGGATAGTCGATTCTTCGGTAATTGTTGAAAACGAGAACTTTGCATCAGCAATGAGTGAATATTCCTGGGTTCAGGCAATGTCAAGAATCAATGACTATGTTAACGAGCTTGTAAAGGGTTTCTTATCACGGGAAGAACCATATATGTCGGATCCAGAAAGGAAGGAACTAGCATCAAACACAAGAGCTGTTCCTAATTAAAATCCCCTTAAGGGATTCTCCACATCAGAACTCACCCTTTGTTACAAAAATCATCCAAAGAAAGCCCATCAATTCATTGGTGTGATGAATTTGGAGCGACAAGTTTTAGATGAGCTACACTACATCCAATTAAGACGGAGTACCAGCGCAAGAACACGTCCGTTTCAATGATCAACTATCACATAGTCTTCCGTCCAAGATACAGAAGGCACATTCTGGTGAAAAGTATTAAGGAGAGACTCGAAGAAATAATAGCCTTATGTTGCGGTCTATACCAATTGGAACGTGATTGCCAAAGACGTCATGCCAGATCACGTCCATCTCTTTGTTTCCGCAGATACCCACACAAAACCAGACATAGTCGTAAAGAGTTTCTGTACCTCTTGAAGATGCCAACATTTTGGACACGTTCATATTTCCTTTCTACTGCCGGGAACGTTTCATAATCCACAATAAAAAATACATAGAGAGGCAATGCGAAACCTTATGATTTTAACCTATAAAATCAAACACGGTAGGGATTCGATCATTTAATTAAGTGGATACACAGCGTTTGTCATGGATTTACTAGAACCGACAGTCGATTTATACCATGCTGACAGAATTGATACGCTGAAGAGAGGATATTGTTTAAGTATCCAAGTTGAAAACATCCGAAGCAAAATGGAATATAGACGATTCAATAATTGAATCTCCTCTCATACTCTTTGTGAGGAAACCACTCCAGCAGAATTGCAATTATTTCCACTTCGCTCCCGGCAACGGAATAAACTAATCTCCACGCGTTGGGTAAGTTGTATTTCCACAGGTTGTCGATTTCATATTTGCTCACGTAAGTTTTCGGTATTTATTGTTTTGGTATCTGAATACCACAGAATGGATTTTACTTGAGGTCGTCCGTTGCTCGCTCCAGGAATTTGTAAAGTGATGGATTATCAGTCTTCATCCTGAAATAGGCTTTTTGGATCTCCTCATCTGCAAATACCACTGTGATTTTCTTGTCAATCACTACTTCAGCACCAGCTTGCTGTTACTGTACTTGCTTACCAGTTCAGGATTCCACACCCAGATTATCTTACCATTATGCTGGACAATTTTCCCTGAATCTTCCAGATATGAAATGATTAGGTTGAACGTCTGGTACATCACTTTCTTCTCCAAGGCAAGCCACAGTTGCCTCTTTGATGGATATTCTTCCGCCTTTCTAAGAGTATCCTCTACCATAAGGACAGTATCCAACCTAGGGTAGTGCACTATTGATTTGTTTTCCATCATGTTGCATATTATTATATAATATATAAGTTTATACACAGAAGACAGCAACAAGAATATTCATATCGGTAGATTGGGGTCGCTCTTAAAAAACGAAAGAGAATGCGGAGAGCCGTGCGCGATTATTCTTTTAATCGAATAACGTGACAACAAAAATTTTAGAAGAGGTAATCCCTCTTCTTCCTCATAATCGTCAACACAGACAGGGATGTGTTGAAGGGCAGCACTGATACGCCCAGAGGTGCAACTCTATGAACGAAAGTCTATTAACGAAAGAGACACCGAACCAAGAGGAACCACACAGAATTTATTCGTGGGAGGATGTCTGGGGTAATGCATTTAAGTTGGATTGCAATTCCAACCCAAAGATGCAGGCAAAGGAGTCTAAACTAGGAGGAACACCACTCATTCACGCCAAGAAGCTTGGAGATTTCTTAAAAGTTGACCGACTTTATGTGAAGTACGAGGGTACGAATCCCACCGGAACACAAAAGGACCGGCCAGCTTCGCTACACGTCAGGAAGGCACTCGAGGAAAAGTATGATACAATTGTGGTAGGTAGCTGTGGAAATTACGGGGCGGCAATCGCTCATTACGCCTCTCTGAGCGGCTTAAAGTCGAGGATCTACGTACCGAAAGAATTCCATTCACCACGACTTGAAGAAATAAAAGAGATGCATGGAGCAGAATTGATACTAGTTCCTGGAAAGTACGAAGACTCGGTAGAAATGAGTAAGAAAGATGCAAGGGAGAACAACTGGTTCGACGCCAATGCCGGTACCTATCCAGATCTGGGTTTACTCGCATACTCAAGAATATCCACAGAATTATTTGAATCGATGGGAGAAATCCCGGACGCGGTTTCTGTTCCAGTAGGTAATGGGACAACGCTTGCCGGGGTTTACAAGGGTTTTTTTGATCTCAGAGAATCCAATAAAACCAAGAAATTGCCAAGAATAATAGCTGCAAGCACGGATGGAGGGAACCCCGTGATTGAAAGCTTCATAAGGGGTCAGAAAGAGATTACAGATTTTCCAGTTGAGCGAATCAAGGAAACCGAAATAAACGAACCTTTAGTCAACTACCGCTCATACGATGGTGACCTTGCATTCAAAGCAGTAATAGATTCAGGGGGAACAGCAGAGTATGTTACGGACGGAGAGTTAAGCGAATATCACACATTGTTGAAGAAGTACGAGAGAATTGACGCCATTCCTGCTGCTACCGCATCCATTGCCGCAATAGCACACTTTGTGAAAAAGAACAACAATGGGACCTTTGTTGCAATAGTGACGGGTTAATCATTTCACCAATTCTGAAGTGGTTCAAATATCGTTAATATCCTTATGACTGCAACCGATGGCTCCCATCAGAATACGGTATTCGTAGGGAGATAGTATCGCTCTTGAAATAACTCTTCTGAAAAGAAGTGTTGTCTTTTGGATTCTGTGCTTAGGATAGTTGTTCTCGATCAGACT
The DNA here is from genome assembly GCA_026127935.1 of Thermoplasmatales archaeon. GTDB lineage: Archaea > Thermoplasmatota > Thermoplasmata > Thermoplasmatales. The sequence goes on from JAJSLL010000010.1 coordinate 25,505, forward strand.
CTGACGGAATTTTTCTATTAGTCTATCGTTTTCTCTTCTGCTGATTGTTTCTATCTTCTTTTTCTTGCCTCTACCAAACATTTCATAGAACAAGATTGCAGCCGCACTCGAGACGTTCAATATAGGATACTCATCATCTGCGGGAATATGAACGAAGAAATCACACATTCCAAGTTCCTCATTGACCAAGCCGATATCCTCACGTCCAAGTACAATTCCTATTTTGCCCTTTATTTCAGAAGTCAATCTGATAAACTCCTTTGGTTCAAGATAATTGCGTAGTACCTCCTTTGGAGAATCACTCTTTACTCCGGAAGTCCCTACAACATAATCCAATCCCTTGATTGCATCCTGGAACGAACTTACCATCCTGCATTTAGAAAGGATCTCGTTTCCCTTCATTGAACGAAACAAATCCTCACTGGGAATTCTGTTAATGTTTACAACAGTCAGGTCCTTGAGCCCGAAGTTTTTCATGAGTCTTGCAATCGCTCCTAGGTTTCCTGGGTTCTTGGGTTCAACAATTATTATTCTTACTGATTGCACAATCTTAATTTTGAACGCAAATAAACATTTTTACTCAAGGAAGTGTTCAAGCCCGATGGACGGGGAGAAATTCCTGTTTACGCTTTCAAGATTCGGGATAAAGTTGGGACTTGGACCAACAATAGCTCTTGCTGAATCTCTCGGCAATCCACAGGATAGCTTCAAGAGTGTTCACGTTGCGGGTTCTAATGGGAAAGGGTCCACAACAACTTTAATCTACAGAATTCTAAAGAGGAAATATGCGACGGGTATTTACACATCTCCGCATATTAGAAGATTCAATGAAAGAATAATTGTAATGGATAAGGAGATACCGTCGGCATTCATTGATGAATTCGTCTCCAGTCACACCTCCAAAATAGAATATAACGGGGAAGAGACTCAGCTTACTTTCTTCGAATATACCACAAACATGGCCTTCGATTATTTCAGGAAGAGTAATATACAGATAGCCGCAGTTGAAGTGGGGCTTGGAGGAAGACTTGACTCTACGAACATAGTGTCACCGGAGGTGTCTGTGATTACGAGCATCTCACTAGAACACGCTGATAAACTTGGTGGAAGCATCGAATACATTGCACGAGAAAAAGGTGGAATAATCAAAAAAGGAAAGCCCGTTGTATTTGGCAAAATGCCTGATCGCGCTAATTCCATCTTGCGCTCGATTGCAAAGCAGAATGATGCTGAAGTCAAGGACATTGTAAATCTAGAAGTTAGAAACTTGAATTTCTCACTTTCCGGTACCAAGTTTGTGGTAGATACCCAGATGGACACTTACGAAGTGGAGCTGAAAGCACTCGGGGAGCACCAGGTCAGTAACTCAATTGCAGCTATCCTTGCTTGTGAATCTATCAATGAACAGCCGAGCAAGAGTGAAATCACTCAAGGATTGAAGGAGGACCAGATTCCAGGTAGATTCGAGGTTAGAAGATCGGACCCATTATTGATCCTTGATGGCGCTCATAACTCCGAAGCTTCAAGGATCCTTAGTTCAAACATCAGAAGATATTCTGTGAGGGATCCACTTATTGTGCTCGGAGTTCTACGGGACAAGAATAGCTACAACATACTTCAGAACTTATCGGAGGTTTCTGATAGTATACTGATAACGGAACCTGATGAACCAGAAAGGAAAAAAGATGGTGAAGAGTTGAAAAGAGAGGCAAAACTGTTCTTCAAAGAAGTCAATGTCCTAAAGATACCTTCTGAAGCGCTTGAGGCAGCATTAAAGGCGAATAGAAATACAATAATAACTGGATCCCTCTATCTGGTTGGGGAGATGGAACTGTTGCTTGATGAGAAAGATAAATCAAAAATGGTTCCAGTGGAAATGGAGGAGGCTGGAAACGCTACGGCCCCCGTCAAAAAGAAACCAGATGATAATCAGTTTCCAATGGAAATATAGGGGTGACAGAACAGCCCCAGCTATTTAGTCGTTTTGGTAAAAGACATGATAAGAAACGGTTTTAATACGGTTACTTTTTTCTTATTCTATCATGGGAAGTTCATCCAAAAATTTATTTGAAAAATTCTCGAATGACTCCTTAATCGTTAAGGGGCAGAGGCAGGCATTAGAGCCTGGCTTCATACCTGAAAGACTGCCCCACAGAGAAAAAGAAGCAGAACTCTTGGCCGAGATTCTATCACCATCACTCAAGAATTACAAACCATCGAATGTGATAATTTTTGGAAAACCAGGGGTCGGAAAAACCAGCGTTGTCAAATTCGTTGAGAGTGAAATTTCTAAAGCTATGCAGTCAAGACTTGACTCGAAGATAAAACTCATCGACATCAACTGTGGTGTAGTTGACAATCCATATGGTGTTCTTCTAGCTGTAGGGGATGGCCTGCTTGAATCTTGGGAAGAAAAGCTTCCATTTACTGGCTGGCCACTCGATAAACTCTATAACACCGTCCTAGAAAAGGTCAAAAATTTCGCAGGCATCACAATAGTCGTACTTGACGAAATAGACAAGCTTGTAAAGAAGAGTGGGGATTCGGTACTCTATCAATTATTGAGGATTAACGAAGTTACAAACGAGGGCAGAGTATGCCTCTTAGGAATCAGCAACGACTTGCGTTTCACAGAGTATCTCGACCCTAGGGTAAAGAGCCGACTCATAGAGGAGACAATGGTCTACAACCCATACAACGCTTCCCAGATCTATGACATATTGAGAGACAGATCGCTCTATGCAGGTATAGCAGACTCAATAGACGAGTCTGCAATGAAGACCTGTGCCGCGCTTGCAGCTCAGGAGCACGGAGACGCAAGAAGAGCAATCGACATGCTCAGAATCGCAGTTGAATTGACGGAGAAGGGCAACAGCAAACGAATAGAAGACAATACGATATACGAGGCAAAGAACAAGCTGGAAAGGGATGTTGTAGTTGAAACGGTTTCGACTCTACCACTACACAGCAAACTAGTTCTCTTTTCAATCTCGCTCATAGACGAAATTAAAAATGGTGGGAGTTCAAACATGGGTGAATTTTACGATTTATACGAGCGCATCGCAGATAGGATGGGAATAAGTGGCCTCACACAGAGAAGAGTTGCAGACATAATAGGTGAACTTACCAATCTCGGACTTATAGATTCGAAGGTACAGAGCTTTGGCAGATATGGGCGGACGACCACAGCGACCCTAAATTACAGTTCCTCAAGGATGAAGGACATAGTCCTGAGCGATGAGGTTCTAGGGCAGCTAAAGGACGTCAAACCATTGCAGAAGTCGCTTCCTGTTTCGTAAATTTATATATCTTTGACCTAATCGGGTATCGTGAAGGCGAAGGCAATTCTTATCATCGGTATGCCAGGTTCAGGCAAAGATGAATTCGCCATGGTCGCACGTGAAATGGGGATTGAGGTGATCAACATGGGCGATATTGTGAGAGAGTATACCTCAAGCACAGGAGTCAGCATTTCGATGAGCGGAGAAATAGCATCGAGAGAAAGGAAGGTTAACGGGATGGACATCTGGGCGAAGAGAACGATAGAACGAGTCCAGAGTAATTTCGTCGTTGTCGAAGGAGTAAGGAACATCGAAGAAATTCAAAGGTTCAGAAAGGACATGGTAATTGGCCTGGTTGTTAGCATTTCATCCGGACGTGACACAAGATATGCCCGCCTGTTGAAGAGAGGGAGGGAAGACGACCCTAGGAATATAGAAGAATTCACGGTGAGAGAAAAGAGGGAACTCTCTTGGGGCATAGGAGAGGTCTTAGCTACAGCGGACCGTTACATCTGCAACGACTCTTCCATCGATGCCTTCAAGGAAAGTGTCAAGGAATTTCTCAGGCAACACACAATTCAATAAAGTTCTTGAATATATTCCGCCCAAATTGAGTGTGCTCAACTTCAGGATGGAACTGAAGTGCGTACCTTTTCAATCCGCTGTTCGCCATTGCTTGCACCTTGCACGTTTCCGATGATGCTAGAAGATCAAATCCCTGAGGAACATCCTTCACTTCATCGTTATGGCTTTCCCACGCTGCAAACTTATCCGGAACTCCTTTCAAAATTGAATCTTTTTCAGACACCGTAATTTCCACTTTTCCAAATTCTGGATGTACCGCTGGAGAAACTTTTGAACCATAGTACAAACCCATGAATTGAGCACCTGCACATATTCCAAGTATAGGGACTTTCATTTTTTCTAGGAACTCAGAAGTATTTCCTAATTTGAAACTTTCATAAGCGATGGAAGGAGCGCCTCCGGAGAGAACTAAACCATCTGCATCGTTGATATCCTCAATCTTGGATTCGTTGCTCCTTATTTCACTTTCAACGTCGAGGTCCCTCAGTACTCTCCATTCCCTGTGTGTCCACTGACCTCCGTTGTCCATCACATATATCTTCAAACCGCTTCACGCCTCATATTTTTCTGCTGGACAACATCTCTATGTAGCTATTTATGTGCTCAGCTAGAAGAGGATTATCGCTGAAACCGCAGGCAGAAAGATCAGGGGCTGCTATCAATGCTCTTGAACCATCAGAAACCATGTCAGTAGCTATAAGGGAATTGTTCCTGAAGACTCTTGTGCCCTGAGGAACGCGCTGATTGTCCGGTGCGACAATTGAGACCGTGACATTTCTCGTAATGGCAGACTCAATTTCTTTCCCTAATTCCTGTCTGAGTTCTCTCAGTTTCGGGGTAGAGATTGATGCAAATCTCTCTGCTGAGTTCAGTACCTCCTTCATCTTCTCAAGAACCCGATCCCTTCCATAGATTGTGTAGATCAACTGAGGAAGGCCTTGCTGGGTCAAGAGCTCACTCATATCTGTTAGCTTTTCAAATAGAATATCGAGGTTTTTTGAAAAATTCTTTCTGATTTCGTAGATATTCTTGGCTTTGAAGACCTTAGGTCTACCCTCTAGTGAGGTAATAAAACCCCTCTCTTCGAGCTTTTCCAGGACTTTATAGGTCGAAGTTCTTGGGATTTTAGCAGTCATTGCTATTGTATCTGGCGTACTTGCACCTAACAGAATGAGTGCTAAGAACCCCCTCAGCTCATAATCTGTCATTGCGAAACTCTCGAAATATTTCGACACTTCGGCGAGTTCTTTTTCAAAATCTTCCATGAGTAATAATAAAAAAGGCTTTTATAATTTTTTTCACTACAAGGTCAATGAAATGTTCCCAGTGCAAAAACGAGGCCGTTACCTTCCTGAAGTACAATGGGAGTCACCTGTGCGACAAACACTTTATAAAATTCTTCCAGAAGAGGGTGAATCTTGAGTTCAGGGCTGAGTTAAGGATCACAAAGCCGGTGAAGATCGGGGTTGCACTTTCAGGTGGGAAGGACAGTTCTGTCGCTCTACACGAGACAAAGCGAATTTTTGGCATGAGGAAAGACGTAAGTATCATCGCTGTAACGATAGATGAAGGAATTAACTCATATCGTCCAGAAACAATGAGGACTGCTGCATCTCTCACGGCAAAACTGGGTATCGAACATCGGATTCTGAGGATAGAGGACGCATTCGGCGTGACGATGGACGATGTTTCCCAAGGTGGTCGACTTACCCCTTGCAGCTATTGCGGAGTATTCCGAAGGAAACTCATCAATGGTGCCGGTATTGAAGAAGGGCTTGATTATATGGTTACCGGACTGAACTTGGATGACACTGCTCAGTCCATGATGATGAATCTGGTCAGGGGGGACATTGCAAGAATCGGAAGAATGGGACCACACAGCATCTCGAAAGACGGTCTGGTTCCTAGGCTCCAGCCGCTAAGGAAGATTCCTGAGAAGGAGGTAATGCTGTACGCTATACTGCAAGGGATAGACTTTTCTCACGCGACCTGTCCGTATGGGGATAGAGCGATAAGGAATGAATTCCGGGAGTCTATTGACAGATGGGAGGAAAGATCGCCTGGAACAAAGCATTCCATAGTAAATTCGGTAGATAAGATTAAGGCATTAATCCCACTTGAGAGTGATATCAGGATGGGAAAATGTAAGATCTGTGGGTCTCCTTCTCCAGGAGACATCTGCCAGAGTTGCGCATTTGAAAAGGAGGTTGGGACATGGACCTGAGCACAGCCCAATTAGTTCCAGGAATCATCGCGCTTATAGTAGGCATTATAGTTGCAATCTACGCAAGGGGCTTTATATTGCGATCCAGGTTGAAGGGGTCGATTGCAGTTTATAAGAATTTGAAACTGGTAACAACTCAAGGTTCGTATCAAGGAGCCATGTATTACTTGATCTCGATCGTGACCGCCGTTCTGGGGCCACTCTCCTATAAATTAATTTCATTGACGGTCACAACCTACATCTTTATGAACATAATCGCAGCACTGTTCTTTGTTGCGTCCTACCCATACTATGCACCCATAACGAGCTATGCTTCCATTGACGTCATAGAGAAGGAAGGGACGAAATTCTGTATTGTCGGCAAAGTTATGATCAGAAAGTTCAAAGTGATTACGATTTCAGAAAACCCAAATTTTGAGATAATCGTAGCATCTGGCCGCAAACGATTGAAGTTCGAAGTCGCTAGTAAGCCTAGTTCACAGATGTCAGCTTTGTGATGACGTTCACTGCGGAACTCATGTACTTCTCATCCATGATGTAAGTTACATCGTTGTAAAATGCGGCGATCTGGTATACGTTGACTCCGTTTATTGCCAGAATGGTAGAGATGTAAGCAACGTATCCCCTTAACTTCTCTATGATAAGAGGCGATATCACCACGAGTTCGCCCAAATTCTCCCTGAATGAAAGCACCTCTTCTGGGGGAAACTGTTTCTTGACATCAGGAGTATTTTTCTTATCTATGACAACAACGATTCCTTGACTTCCCTGCACGACTCTGATCTTTCCCCCTGTGCCGAAAATCTCACCATATATCTCGGATACCTTAACAAAGTTTGCAGCCGAATTTCGGAGGGTCAGGTTGGTCATCGAGTAGAAAGCCTCAATTCTGGACTCGTTCAGTGCTGACTTGTAAGCCGATTCAAGTGATGGGTTTCTTTCAGGGTACCTCTTGATTGCCGCCAATACTGCGCTGAAATTCTGCGTTTTAAGCTGTTTCATAAGGTACCTCGCAAGTGAAGAATAGTTCACGATACCAGACTTCAAGGACTCCATCGCGCAAGGGTTTGAAGAAAGATACTCTGAAACCCTTTTACTTATCCGCTCCATGTTCGAACATATTTTCTTTCTTAAAAAGTTCGCTCCCCAACATCATTTCACTCCCCTGAAGGAAGTCATTTGTTAAACAATCCTCATATTCAAAGCGGAATTATCGATTGTGGAACCCACGACTATTTGGAAGTCCGGAAAGGTTCTTGAGTGCTTGTATTCCTACATATCCAGAATTAGTTCTATAAGAAAGCCATAGGGTCGCGCGGAGGGAGACAGTTTGGGTTACAGGCTAAAGGCAACCTCGGTACACTTTGCAAGGGCTCTTTATGCTCTAAATTGGTTTGACGTAGCCCCAGGTCTGACGGCCATATCCAAAGACCTCGGCCTGCAACTGGTTCAGTTGGGAATTGCCACCACATTCTTCTACATTGGTCTCTCAGCGCTTCAGTTGGTGGGAGGAGCATTGGCGTCCAAGATCGGCTCTAGAAAAATAGCATTCATCGGTCTCGTCTTCCTTGGTGCAGGAGCTATATTTTCTGGTCTCTCTACGAATCTTTTGGAGCTCGTCGTGGCAAGATTCATTGCGGGTAGCGGATCTGCTCTCTTCTTTTCACCCGGACTTACCATTCTTAGGGACATTTCCCCCCCAGAATCTTATGGGCTCCAAGTTGGAATCTACAACGGAGCCTTCAATCTCGGTGGAGCAGTGGGTGCTTTCGGATGGGTGTTCGTCGATAAAGCACTAGGCTGGCAAACAGGCCTAATTCTGGGTGGAATTTTGGTTATCGCAGTAAGTATAGAAAATCTCATTGTGCTCAGGGGACATGATGAAGTGAAGGCGGAATCCACTGGATTTTACAAGAAGATTTTCACCATCTTGAAAAACAAATACCTGTGGCTTCTTCCAATTGGCACCGTTATCGCAATGTTCGTTGAAACGGTCGGTGCGCAGTTTCTAGTGTACTTCGGCGAAAATTTTCTATATTTAGCATCTTCAGAAGCCGGATTTATTGATTTTGTGTTCTTGCTAATTGGATTTCCCGCAGGCATAGTTGCTGGTCACTATATTTCCAATCCAAAGACCAGAAGACCGTACACCTACGTCACAATGATTATAGGAGGTCTTGCATTCATGCTGGTTCCATTTGGCAGGACTTTCGCACTGACTACTGCCATCGTTGCCCTGGCGGGATTTACAGTCGTTTCCGGGTTTTCTGCTCTATACGTTTTGGCCGTGCAGCACGTTCGTGAAAAGTCAATGATGCCCTTTGCCATTTCGTTTGTGAATTTTGTGGGAATAGCAATTGGTTCTGTCTCACCTTTCTTATTTACTCTATTCACTCATGGGATAGGTCCGGATTATGGTTGGATAATATTGGGTGCAATTGGTCTCGCACTCTTACCGTTGTTCTTCATCTCAAAATCCAAGGAAGTTCCAGGTTCGTAGGTTCAGATTTTCATTAGAATAATTGAACTCTGCGCATTTGGTGCCCAATCAAACGGTTATATCGCACATATAATTCAGGGTCAAGGGAAGATTGCCAATTCTGTAAGATTGCTAATCATTCGGCGAAGATCGAACTACCGTATTAGAACGACTCGACAATCAGCTTCCTCGATCATCGTCCATTGTCAAAAGGGCACGCCATGGTTATTCCTAAAACTCATTTCGTAAATATATATGACATCGACTATAGCACTCTCAACGAAGTAATTAGAGTCGCAAAGCTACTGGCAATAAAATTAGATGAATAATATGTCCAGTTTGGCATCAATCCTGTGCAAAATAATGGGGAATACGTAGGTCAAACAGTCTTCCACTTTATTTTACAGTTGATCCCCTGGTATGATGACAAGCATGTCAAGATGCTTGGGGAGATCGCGTTGAGTAGAAAAATTGCAGATGCGAAAGTGTTAGAACATATCGCAAAAGAAATCAGAAAAACGCTTGACCAAAGGGGCATTTAGATACGACTCCAAAAAGGATGGAATCGTTTGTAATGAAATCTGAAATTGCAAATTTAGGACTGACTGAAATATAGTCTACGACTCAATTTATTGAAAATCAGCGTTACGTTCACAAGGTTTTATTACTTCCAAATTATATGGTTGTGCGAATGTATAGGTTCGGAATTGCCGGTATTCCACTTGGTTCTAAAGGGAGGACGGTTAAAGATGCTGTGGAAAATACTTTTCAGCTTGGTTTAAATTATCTAGAAATTCAGCTATTCAGGATAAGTACCCAAGAAAGAGAAATGAGAGACTTCGTGGGTATGAAACCTAGAGACCTGGAAGACATGCTCTTGGTAGACTTATTGAGAAGCGACGACAAAGGCAAATACAAGTCTATAGGGTTGAACAAGGTAATAGAAGAGGATGACATCGGGACCGAACTCTTCTGGAGCATGGCAAGAGATTACAAGGAACTGAGTTTAGCGAGAGATGTTGCTAAAGAGTTGGACATTAAAATATCACTCCACACCCCATATTATGTTGATTTCTCAATCGAAGAACGGATGATAGTCGACTCAATTCAGCACACAATCTGGGGCGGTGTCATTGCGGATGCACTGGATTCTCAATATCTGATAACCCATCTGGGCTTACTTCCTGGCCAGAGGAAGGCCGGTCTGACCAGAACTGCTTCGTCTCTTAAGCTGATATCAGACAAGATGACGGCTCTCAAGATCAAGCCCAAATTATGCATTGAGAACTCAGGGAAGAGCGAGGTAGTAGGAAGCGAGGAGGAGATAGATTTCCTACTAAGTAAGGCAAAGAATGTGACTTCAATAACCAACGTTTCTCACATCTATTCTTCAAAGAAGAACAGCCCAACAGAGCAGGACGAATTTGCCGAGATAATAGAAGAAACCAAGAAAAAGAAGAGACCACTTTATTTTGAATTTTCTGGTGTAGAATTCCTAGATCAAAGCGAGTATAGGATAACTCCCATCAAGAAGGGTAATTTGAAGTTCGAACCATTTGCAGATGCCCTGGCTGATTTCGACGACGAAATAACGCTCATATCTTTTTCTCCATTGCTTGAGCACGACGCACTGTACATGAAGGTAATTTTCGAAAGGTCTATCTTGAAGAAGATTGGGAAGACGGTAAAACCATTGGCTCAGTAAATAGTGAGATCTATCTCCTGCTCCTCTTGAATCAGCGTTTAACAAGTATCGCACCGTAGGTGTGCTTTATCTTCTTGACCTTCGGCGCTATCACAGCTCTACAATATCCGGCATTAGGGTTCTTTCTGAAATAATTCTTATGGTACTCCTCCGCTGGGTAGAAGTTCTTCAGTGGTTCTATTTCGGTAATAATCGGTTTTGAATAGCTATTCTGAACCTCAACCACCGCTTTCCTTATCGATGCTGCGTCCTCTTCACTTTCATAGAATACTACCGATCTGTACTGCTCCCCAATGTCTCCTCCCTGGCGATTTAGTGAGGTGGGATCGTGCATTGAGAAAAAAACATCTAGTAATTCGTGCAGTGATATTACATCTGGATCATATTCCACCTTTACCACCTCAGCATGACCAGTGTTTCCTTCACAAACCATCTCATATGAAGGATTCTGGGTAGATCCGCCAGAATAACCCGGTTGAGTCGACTTCACTCCATCCAACTCGGAAAATACAGCTTCGGTGCACCAAAAGCATCCACCACCCAAAACAATTGCCTTTATCATTATGTCACTCCCTCTCAGGAACGAATTTCATGCAAATAGAATTAACACAGTGCCTGGTGTTTTTCGTTGTAAATCTTTCTCCGTAAAAGATGTGCCCAAGATGTGCGTCACAGTTAGCGCACTTTATCTCTGTTCTTTCTCCATCTCTATCAGTGACCTTCTTCACTGCGCCTTTGATTTCGTCATCAAAACTCGGCCATCCACAATCCGATTCGAACTTATCACTCGATCGGTATAGTGGCGAGTCACACCTCTTGCAGACATAAGTCCCTCTCATGAATAGGTTGTAATATTCTCCAGTGAATGGAGGTTCTGTACCTCCTCGAAGCAAGACTCTCTCCTCCTCCCTTGTAAGCTTGTTGTAAGCTTCCTGCCTGTCCATTGGAAAAACATTTGAAGTTGAGATAAAAACATGTTGTCACAAAATGAAATACTCTTCTCGACCTTTTAAGCGTGGCACGGGAAAACATTAGGCAAAGGATTCAAAGCAAAAGGCTTTAAATGTTGTGATCCTAAGCGATTTGTTGACCACTTCGACAAGACACTCTGAAGACTGCATCTTTTGCCGAATCCTAAGTGGAGAAGAGGAAGGAACATTCCTGTATCGGAACAGCAAGGTGTCAGCTTTTCTGGATATACACCCGCTTTTTGAGGGTCACACCCTAATTGTTCCAAATGATCATTATGTAGATATCACGGATGTTCCAAAGGACTCGCTTGCCGAAGTTATGAACGTAGCTCAGATGATAGGAAAGATCATGATCAAGAACTTGAATGCGGAAGGAATAAACGTCTTGCATTCCACAGGTAGTCCTGCTGGACAGACGATATGGCATTTCCATGTCCATGTTCTTCCAAGGAGAGCAGGGGATGACTTAGGATTTCAGAAGTGGTGGTTCTCAAGGACCCATAAGGCGACTAGAGATGAATTAGAGAGCCTTGCCATTAGGTTAATTGACAAATGAACTAATTTTAACCATCGTTCCTTCAGGACCTTGCTCTGCAAGATTAGGCGCTGGAGAATCTGTTAATAAAAGCACCTGTTATATATTCATAAACCATAAGGAATCATGGTCAGGAGAGAGAGGGATTCATTGGGTGAGGTTGAGATTCCTGATGGGCGATTGTACGGACCAGAAACAGTTCGTGCACTCTCTAATTTCCCCTATCATAGATTTATGGATAGGAGGATTATAGATACTCTAATTGTAATCAAGAGGTCGTACGTCAGGGCTTTTGCAAGTAAAGGAAAAATATCAAAGGAAGTTGAGGAAGCAATCACGAATGCAGCAGATGACCTCATTAAGAACAAGAACGATCTAGATTTTCCACTGAAGTACATCCAGGCCGGAGCCGGCACATCGACCAATATGAATGTCAACGAAGTAATCGCAAACAGGGCCCTGGAGATGTTGGGTAAACCACTGGGGAGCCACGACGTAATCAGCCCGCACAACCAAGTCAACATAGGGCAGTCGACAAATGACACCATACCTGCAGCGATAAGAATTACGGCATACTTTGCCCTCAAGTCTTTGTCAGAGTACGTGGAGAAAGCGGTGGACCAACTCGAACTGATGTCTAAAGAGAATTCGAAGATGATAAAAACCGGAAGAACGCACATACAGGATGCTTCTGCTGTGACTTTTGGAGGCGAGTTTAAGTCCTATGCCGACCAATTGAGATCGTTCCTTGCGGAGAAGGATTACATCCTAACTAGGCTGAAAAGGTTGAACCTAGGTGGCACAGCGGTAGGGACGGGAGCAAATCTTCCATCAGAGGTCAGGGAATTGGTGTACAAGAACCTGAATGAGTATTACAAGGAAGGCTTCGTTCCGGCAGAGAATCTCATGATGGTCATGCAGTTCACTTCTGACTTCAACCTGCTTGCTTCTTGGATGAGTAATATTTCGGCTGCCCTGATCAAGATTTCAAGGGACCTCAGAATGATGAATTCAGGACCGGTTGCAGGGTTCAATGAAATTGTGCTGCCTGCGGTGCAGCCAGGATCCTCAATAATGCCAGGCAAGGTAAATCCAAGCATTCTGGAAGCTGTGACCATGAGCGCTCTATTCACGAGGGGGCTTGCTCAGACAGTCAATGACGCATCCTCGCAAGGGGAGATGGAGATCAACGTATTCACTCCAGTAATCTATACAGTTCTAATGGAAGCTTTTGACATTCTGACAGTCACCTTCACAATTCTTGTGGAAAAGACCCTCAAGGGGATCAAGATTAATTCAGAACATGCTTACAATATGCTTCTGAACTCCCCCGGAACCGCCCTGTTGCTTAACCCGGTGATCGGATACGAAAAGACTGCCGAAATCGTGAAAGAGGCAAAAGAGAAAAATGTTCCATTTCTCAAGCTTCTGCGGGAAAAGAAGATTTTATCTGAGGAGCAGATAAATAAAATATTTAGCCCAGAGAATATGCTAAATAAGTGACCAAAAAGGGACTAGGACGTGCATCTTGTTCTATCTATTCTATTAAAGCAATCTATTTTGAAAAAAATAAATACTCAGGATAAATGCGGTGATATATAAGAGGATTGCATGTATTTCATAATTGAGACCAACGAAACTGTCAGAATCCCGCCAGAACATCTAGGCGAGGAATACGAGACCACAGCTAAGTCAATTGCAGTCGGGAACGTAGAGGGTAAAATAGGAGTTCTGGACCGTGAATTGGTCAGGAATGCCAATGATAGAAAGTACATAAACCTCCTAGTTCTGGAATCCGATTTAGATGGTGAGGGAAGAATCGTTCACGGAGATGGTGGAGTTTACCAGGAAGTCAAACTTAAGATTCTTGCTTTCCAGCCGATGATGCAAGAAGTCATAGAGGGGGAAATAGCCGATGTCAAGAAATTCGGGGCCTTTGTGAGCCTGGGACCTCTTGAAGGTCTCCTCCACGTTAGTCAAGTCATGGACGATAGGATTGAAGTCGACGAGGAAAACAAGAGGATGAGTGGAAAGGACACCAAGAAGGATATCAAAATGGGAGACCTTGTCAGGGCAAGGATTGTCGCTTTGTCACTTTCTGATTCCAAACTGGAAGAAAGCAAGATAGGTCTCACTATGAGACAAAATTTCCTCGGAAAGTCTACGTGGCTAAAGGGTGAGGCGAAATGATAAAACTTAGGGCCTGCAGAAACTGCAAGAACGTTACAGAAGAACTCAAGTGCGAAAAGTGCGGTGGAGACACTGTACTCGAATGGAAAGGCTACATATTCATTCTGGACCCTAACAGGTCCCTCATAGCGAAGAGAACCGGGATCACGGTTCCTGGCGAGTATGCAATTAAAGTTAGATAAAGACGTGGTGATATCAGATGAATATCGGGAAATATTCTCCAGGGCTCCCGATGTCCTAATAACGAAGGAATCTCAGGTCGAATTTTTTGCGTCCAAGTTCCTGATCACAGTAGGGGACGTGGTCACTGCAACCGCAATCCGATACAAGATCATTCCCAAGCTTGCCATCGTCGATTTCAAGACAAAGAGAAACGAACAAATTCCAAACCTCCCCGGCAGGTGGGACAGGAAGGTTAGTGTGAAGAATGCTCCCGGAGTAATCTCTGTTGAATTGTGGACCGCAATAGAAGATGCTTATAAGTCAAGGGGAAATACCCTGATCGAAGTGGAGGGAGAAGAGGACCTTGCTTCTATTCCTGCCATACTGATGGCCCCGGACGGTGCGATAGTTATTTATGGCGTTCCCGATAAGGGGATAGCGGTCTACGAGGTCGGAGAGACCCTAAGACAGCTAGTAAACAAGAACATGGAAAAGCTAAGGGGAATGTGAATGAAGATAGAGATAGAAAGTAGAGAAGAAAACAAGCTACTGAATAGGATTGAGGTTAAGTATAAGGCCCTACACGCCAAGGAAAAGACACCAAGCAGGGAGGAAGCTAGAACCCAGATCGCTGCGAACCTCCAGGTGGCAAAGGAACTCGTCATTATAGATTATCAGAAGTCAAAATTTGGGAGAAGTTACACTGAGGGTTATGCAAAGATCTACAAGTCAAAGGAAGACGCGATGGCGTTAGAACCCGATTTCTTGCTTATTAGAAACGGTCTGAAATCAAAGGAAGGAGAACAGAATGCAAAAGCGTGAGATGTACAAAGTGGAAGATGGAAAACTCGTGCGAAAAGGAAAATTCTGTCCCAAGTGTGGGCCTGGAGTTTTCTTAGCACAACACGAAGACCGACAAACCTGCGGTCGATGTGGATACTCTGAGCAGACGACAAAAGAGCAATAAGGTAAGCTATACATAAAATCAAATTCAGCCCAGATTTTTAAAAGAGTCAAAGGTAGTGTAAGCTATCTTTAAGATTCATTGCAAATTAAGTTAGCGACTCAAGGAAAAGCTTAAAAACGCGTAATTTTTTAACTCTCGGTAATTATGCTTCAGATTAAAGTCGATGCCAAGACTATAAGAGAATTTTCGAATATAATTCTGACACTCGTTCAAGAGGCGAGAGTAGATTTCAAACCGGATGGAATATCCGCAAAAGTTATGGATCCAGCAAGAGTTGCAATGATTTCAGTAGAAGTAAAGAGAGAGGCGTTTCAAGAGTTTGACGTCAACGGAGAAGAAAGCTTGGGCCTCGACATAGAGAAGATGAGAAACTTTCTGAAGCTCACTGCCCCTACAGAGATCATAGATTTTAAGTATGATGGCAAGAAGATCTCGATGAAGTTAGGAAATCTGTCGGCGGGAATTCCCATAATAGACCCGTCTGCCCTGACGACGCCTAAGATTCCAACAATAGAACCACCGGATAAGGTGGTCACTGACCTCGACCTACTAGCTCAGGGAATAAAGGCAGCCGAAGGAATATCTGAGGTGGTAACATTCAACATCAAGAGCGATGAACTAAAGATTTACGCCAAAGGCGAGACCGACTCAGAGACAACAGAAATGACGATTCCCAAGAGTCTAGCCAAGGAATTCATTTTCAGTTCTGACTCCAGAAGCTCATTTGCACTGGAATATCTGACTAAGTTCCTAAGAGCGCTTGAGAGTACGCAGGAAGTGTCAATAGCAATCGGGAACGATTATCCTCTCAGAATGGAGGCTCCAATAATGAATGGGAAGGGTAAAGTGACTTTCCTCATAGCACCTAGGATCGAGAATGTTTGAACGACTTGGTCCTAATTCCAGATCTGAATCTGAGCTTGATGAGAAAGAGTAGATTGGTAATTCCGTCCTTCCAGGGGCGAAGTTTCTTCTCTCCCATCCGCCTCGCATAATTTATTGAATGTTCCTTGTAACGGAAACTCGTTGCCGCCCTAATCTTAATCTCCTCCGAGAACTCCATACCCCATCCTCTTGGCTCGATAGACTTTAATATTTCTTTCTTAAAGACCCACATTCCAGACTGGCTGTCGTTTATGTCCACCATAAAAAGCACTTTGGTGAAAATATTCAGGACCTTGTTTCCTATCAAGTGCTGAAGGCTCATAGCGTCCCTCGAGGAATTTGAAAGTCGCTCTCCTGAAACAAAATCATAACCGTTCTTCAAGTACTCGCTCATGTGTGCGATTTCATTCGGCGGGTAAGTGCCGTCGGCATCAAGCGTTGCTATGATATCGCCCTTAGCAATGGAAAAACCCTTCCTGTATGCTCTTCCGTAACCCAGTTCGCTCTCATTGACAACGATAGCACCTAAGGAATTGGCAATTTCAGCTGTCTTGTCCTTCGAGTTCGAATCCACGACAATTATTTCACCTTCTTTGTCCACCGCTCTTATGGCATCGATGACCTTGCCTATACTGTCCTCTTCATTGAGGGCTGGAATTATGTATGAGATCAATTTGAGCCCCCAAACATATATCCTAGCATTCCAAATGCAAGCCTTGAAGTTTCAATGAGAGGATGCTTTTTCAAATTTGTTTTGTTAAAGTTGCTCTTGAGTCCGTATTTCTTCAAAATCAGTCGTCTGCCAATTCCATCACCATAGCTCTGTCTGAGTAGGGACGAATAGGTCTCTCTGGGATGATGGGAAACAATCAAGTTTTCTTCATAGAATATCTCGAACCCGCCGTTAATAGCGCGGATATTCAGGTCGATGTCCTCAGCGGTGTTAAAGGCTTCATCGAAAGTGCCTATCTTTTCAATCACACCTCGGCTGTACATAAGATTGTTGGAAGGGAAAGTAACGTCCTTTCCCATATAGAACATCGGTATCCTGTCAAGGTCAGACCACTTTGAGTTAGGCGTCTGCACGATCCTGCCGGCGACAATATCTCTGTTCAAGTTCCTTTTGAGTGTGGCCACCCAGCTATTTGTAATTTCTGTGTCAGAGTCTAGGAATACGAATTTCTTCCCTTGAGCCAGTCTAATACATTCATTCCTTCCAATAGCTCTGTTCCCTTTCTTTCTTCCTAGGACTAGATTTATGTCTTTACTTTCAGACTGGAGATACTCAAAAGTCCCGTCAGTAGAGTAAGCATCAACAACTACTATCTCGAAGTCTTTATCAAGGGATTTGAGTGTAGAGATGAGTAGTTTCACGTTTTCTAGATCATTTTTGACTGTAATAAGAATTGATATCTCCATCTATTCCTAAACATAATAAGAAATAAAAGTTTATTTTCAGACCAGCTTAATTACCTTGTATTTATGAGGTTAAGTGGAAACCATTCTCGACGATGAATTCGTTATCCAGATGGACGACACACCTCCTTTTAGCTGGATCCGTCAAACACCTAACCGCTTTATGACCTGTAACATCGGAAGAAAGCTGGACTCGATGGCGATTAACGCTATCGGAACTCCCTTAATGTTTGCAGAAATGGCCAGAGACATTATCGGAGGCGAAAGAATCAAGGTCAGGCACTCTTTTTCACTTTCCCCAGACGAGACTAATTGTTTAATCACTTATAGCGGACAGGTCAGGGAAGCCATAACCGCTCTTAAGGACACCACCAGTAAGGGCATAGTAATCTCCTCAGGGGGTGCAATCAAATCGGTTGCTAGATCGAAGGGATGGGATTATATCTCTCTTCCTAAAGGATACGCTGCAAGATTCCTTCTACCGGAAATACTGGGGTGCATGCTGACCCTCTTTGGACGCGGCTTCGAAAGCAAAGACCTGGAATCATTTCTAGAACAGAATGCACCGTCGGAAATTACGAGTGAAAATGTATCAAAGCAAATTGCTCAAATTCTCTTAGGGCGTTCCCTAGTTGTATTCCACGATGAGAGTTCTGCCGGTCTCGCAAACTACTTCCTTACCAGCTTTAAAACAAATGCTGGTCTGGAGGCGAATATAGTAAGTGTAGCAGGAGTGAATGAATACAGTTCCAAAGCGGATGCAAATACAGTCGCAATCTCATTCTCAAGACAAGGTTCCCCCAAAAATGCCTTAAATATAGGAGGTTTCCCTTATGACTGTAGTACTGTTGATGGTTACGTTAAGAATGCGGTGATCGCACAAATGTCGTCTCTCTATTTAGGGCTATTGAGAGCGCACGAGATAGAACTTTTGGATAAAATTATTGAATAGTGGAAAAATTTTACATCTAACTTCAAACCTTTAAAAATTTATATCAAAGGAGAGAATTGTGTTACGTAATGTCGGCAGAAGAGTTGAATGGAATACTTCGGGAATATTCCAAGAAACGCTATGTCGAGAGCACATTCGTGATGTCTAACTTTGGTATTCCGATTGCCAGTTCTTTCACGGACAAAACCGATTTTGAATCTCTCGCGCCGCTAGTTAGCATTACATACGAGGGAGCACACGAGTTAGCGAAAGGATCAGGACATAATTTCAAGCAACTGAACGTTGAGCTCAGCAATGGTAGCAGGATTGTGGTTAGGTCCCTAGGGAAAAGTTATATCCTGGCAGTACAGGTACATAAGTACAACAATAGAGTAAGAGATGAGATAGATTTTCTTGGTGACAGAGTTTCTAAATATATTTAGATCCTAAAAGCTAAAATTATACGGGCCCTGTCGTCATCCTCTCATTTAGTTTCCCTCTCAATTAGACTTCTTCAGTTAGATTTTCTTGAATCCGCGAGCGGAATAATCCCAGCCGAGTTTTGCGTATAGTCTTAGTTGACCTAAAGAAGTTAGGTCATTTCCCCTCGTTCTAACACTCCCTGAGAGAATCCCCTTTCTCAATGATTCAACGTCTGATGCATCCACTTCCATGTACACCCTACCTATTTCGCCGTAAAAGTGTGAGTCGCTACCCGCAGTGATCGGTCTATTCAACTCTGCAGCAAGATTCTGCCCTTTTGTGTTGCACTTCACCTTGCATCGGCCGTTTTTTGTTTCCAAAGCATCATAGAGGTTCCTAAACTTTGCACCAATGCCGTTTACACTTCTGAATGGATGTGCACATATTGCGATTCCATTCTTGTCGTGGATAGCATCTACCGTTTCTTCCTGAGACAACCCGGAAGTGATCTCTCCATCAATAAAAAGGGCAAGGATGTGCCCATCTTCAGACGAAACTTCTTCCCCATTTATTAATAGGAAGTCCAATTTGTGTTCAACAAACCTATTGTGGTCCGAAATCGCAATGAAATCCAGGCCCTTGCTCTTTGCAGTCTTCACAATCTGATCTGGCTCGAGTTTCGAGTCCGGGGAGTACTTTGAATGGATGTGCACATCTCCTCTCATTTTATCTTCAGACCCTCTTTGGGCGATCCATCAAGAAAGAGTCGTCCGCTCTGTATCTCCAGAAACAATGGTTTGTCCTCGTGAAATAACGCAGGCACGACGTTTGAATCCCTCTTTATGGTTTTGATAGAAAACTTCCTGAACTCTTCAATTGAAATCTCTGTTGCATTAGTCAATAAATCTCCAATCTTTACTTCTTCTCCCGATGTAGTTGAATCTGGGGCCAAAACCAAATGAATCCCATTCTCGTCTTCAGCAGCAAGCAACATTCCGTTTGATGTCTGTCCCCTAATCACTGCAGGTTTAAGGTTCGTAACAACTACGATTCTCTTCCCTTTCAACGAATCCTTTGTGTAATTGTTCTTGATTCCGCTAACAATTCTTCTCTTGCTGTCGCCTAGATCCAGGTCTAATAAGTACAATTTATCTGCGTCTGGAATGTCGGTTACGTCTTCAATTCTTGCGACCTGAAGTCTTAGATTGAGTTCCTTATTGACAATCTTCTCAAATAACCTCTCTGGTTTTTCTGTGAGCTTAGATACTGGGAAATTGAGGTCCTCCCTCAATTCTACCTGATCTTCGTATCCCAGCCATGAGAGTATCCTCTTCGCTGTTTCTGGCAGGAATATCTGGCCAGTAACCGCCAGTGCGTAGACTAACTTCACCCCAGTATAGATTGCCGCATTGCAGTTAGCGTCGTCTTTCTTACAAGCATCCCAAGGTTTCCGGTTCGTGATGTATGTGTTACCGTAGTAAGCAAGGTCGAGCCACGTTCTGAAGGCACTTCTTATGTGCACCCCGTCCATTTGCGTGATGATATCTGATATTGAACTTCTGATCCTATTCTCCGCTTTCTGATCAAGCTCGTTCTGTGCGATCTGGTCAACTGTAATAGGGCCCCGCTTGAATGCTAACGTCAGCGCCCTATTGACAAAATTACCAAACTTATCTATTAACTCTGTGTTGACTCTATTTTCAAAATCTTCGACCGAGAAATCAGAATCGTGCTCCTCAGGTAAATTGTAAAGGACTCCAAATCTTATGAATTCCGAGTTGTATTTCTCTAGCATCTGCAACATTGAAAAACCTGTACCCTTGCTCTTTGAGAACTTCTCCCCCTTGAAATTGAGGAACTCATTTGCAGCAATGACATATGGAAGGGTCATATTCCCGTGAGCTATCAGCATTCCTGGCCAGATTATTGAATGGAAGACAATGTTGTCCTTACCAACGAAATGATAGTATTTCAGGTTGGGATTATTCCAGAGTTTATACGCGTCCTCGGTATTCCCTAGCACTGATGCTACCCCAGTTACGTATCCTATTAGAGCCTCAATCCAGACGTAAATTCTCTTGTCCTCATAACCTTCAAATGGGACGTCAACTCCCCAGTTCAGATCCCTGGTT
Organism: Thermoplasmatales archaeon; assembly: GCA_026127935.1. Taxonomy (GTDB): domain Archaea; phylum Thermoplasmatota; class Thermoplasmata; order Thermoplasmatales. Next base: position 46,391 of record JAJSLL010000010.1, read on the forward strand.
ATAGGTCTATCCTTCAGGCCATTAGCTATAAAGTTCTTGGAGAAACTGAGAACGTTCTGCCTCCACGACCCTTTAGATTCAATATATTCGAGAAGTTGATCTTGAAAACTAGTCAGCTTGAAGAAGAGGTGTTTGGTTTCTCTGAATTCTGGCGTCGACTGATCAAAGATGCAGATCGGGTCGATCAACTCACCGGGTTCCATGGTTCTCCCACAATTTTCGCACTGGTCACCGGTAGCGGATTCGTAACCGCAGTTTGGACACTTTCCTTTTACATACCTATCCGCAAGGAAAATGTTTTCAAGTACGCAGAAAGGCTGTATCATTTCTGCTTCATATATGTACCCATTGTCCTTCAACGTCTTCAGGAATTTTGATGTTATTTCTTTGTGTAGTTTGGAAGAAGTCTCGATGTATGCATCAAACTCTATGCTCATTTTTTTGAATATTTCTAGGTTTATTTTATGGAACTTTTCGACGATATCTTGAGGAGGTATTCCTTCCCTTATTGCCCTTACCGTCACAGGGGTGCCATGTTCGTCACTCCCAGAAGATGAAATTACGTCGTATCCCCTTAGTTTCAAGAATCTCCTAAACACATCGTATGGAAGGTATGCACCGGCAATGTGTCCGAGATGCAAGCTGCTGTTTACATAAGGTAGTGCTGCAAATACAAATACCCTTTCTTTCACGTCGGTTCATATAAAAATACTATATTAAGAATTAGAGACCTAAAAAAGAAATCTTGGAAAAAAAGAAAAAAATTAATGGGTCTTTAGACCCAATTTGCTAACGTTCCTGTGGTAGCCAGTTGCATATGCTGCGTACAGATAGCTGATTCCTGCAATCACCGCCGTGGTAACGGCCAGATAGAGGAACATGTTTGATCCTCCAACCAGTACGACGACTGCATATGTCATTGCTAACCCTGCTCCAAGATAGACGAACGGAATCGCCCGAACGGTCTTGTTCGCAGAGTTGGACAGCAGTAGGTAGGAAGCGAGTGAATACGCCAGTAAGGCAAAGGACGTATACAATACTGCCCGCATTGTTCCGTGTGCGGCTTGGAATAGATATACTACCAGTAGGATCGAAGCAAGCAGTCCAAACAGGCCGGAAGCCAGCCTGAATCCTTTCTTCTCCATTTCTACATCACCGAGTCAATTTCTGCATCCAAACCCTTAGCTCCTTTAAAGCTGACTCCTTTAGAGGCGCTTAGGAAGTAAGGAGAGTTAACACCTGTAAGAACGACAAGAACCTTGAATTCGCCAACCAGAGTTGGATCCACAGACGCTCCCCATACTATTCTCGCCATGGGGTTTACCCTTTCTTGAACCATTCTTACGGCCGTTTCTGCCTGTGAAACAGTCATATCCTCTCCACCAACAATTCTGACCAATGCGCCCTTGGTGGTTGAGATATCTGCTTCGATCAAAGGAGACGTTATAGCCTCTGTTACTGCTTCTTCAACAGTTGCCTTCCCGCCAGTACTTTCTCCAATTCCAATCATGGCGACACCTCCCTCTTTCATCACAGTCTGAATATCTGAATAGTCTAGATTCACAAGACCTGGTCTTGTAATAATTTCAGTGAGTCCCTTTAGAGCTTCCATGAGTATCTCGTCTGCCACTTTGAAAGCCTGGTCCAATGGAAGTCTCGGTACCAGTTCCAAGAGTTTATCATTCGGTATCACAATTGTGGTATCTGAAACTTTCTTGAGCTTTTCTATCCCGTATATTGCGTTGTCCATCCTAACTCTTCCTTCTGCTGAGAAGGGTAAAGTAACGATACTTATGACCAAGGATTTTTGGCGTTTCGCAACTTCAGCAACCACTGGTGCAACGCCCGTCCCAGTTCCTCCTCCCATTCCAGACGTTACAAATACTATTTCTGAATTTCCTAGGGTTGAATTGATGTCATCAAGGTCTTCTCTAGCCGCTTCCTCTCCGACCTGCGGAATAGCCCCCGCTCCTAGTCCTCTTGTTGTTCTCTTTCCGACTAATATCTTCCTGTTTGCTTGAACAGTGAGCAAATGCGGAGCATCCGTGTTCATAGCGACTAGGTCGGCACCAAAAATACCGGACTTTGCGCAGCGGTTTATTGTGTTTGTTCCAGCTCCGCCACATCCTACAATTTTGATGTTCACCTTCATGGATTCTACTATCTTTGCAAGTTCTTCATCATCAGGAGAATTGAAATTCTTCTGACTTTGATTAAAGTAATCGTTTGACATAATCATACGTATGTCTGACGGCGTATTTATAGTTTTCTTAATTAGTCCCGAATTTACCGCTTTTCAAGGTCGTCAGACCCATAGAAAATTTTTTGAAGAAATGAGTAGATGTCCTCTAATCCATCTTCGGATTCGGACGAGGAGAATACGCTCTCTCCTAGTATGTTAAGACTTTGACTACTTTCTAGGATAGTCTCTGAGAGTTGAACATTCACGGTGGCTTTCTCTTCCCTGAGATCGCTCAGAAGCTCACCTTTCTTCCTGTCCCATTTCATAATTTTCTCCTTCTCTTTCGGTTCCAAAGTGTCTGATTTTGATACAATTCCAAGGAAAGGTATGTAGAACCTTGTCACCACTCCCATTGCGAGAAACTGAGAAGAAATGTAAGAATCAGGATGCTTCATCAGGACTGAATCGAATAGGTAGAGCATTGCGCTGTAGTCAGCTCCAAGTGTGGAAACCAGGTGAGTAGATGGCCCTCTGAATGCAAATAATTCAAGCTGTCCAGGTGTGTCTATCAACACATAATCAGAATCGTACGAGTCTATGAGTTCCTTAACCCGATCTGCTTCCTGAGCCATAAGGTCTGCGGCGACTATTTGGGCCCCGTTTGGTCCCAAATTGTAGTTCTGCATCACACTCTCAAGCGACACGCTTTCCCTAATGTCTATGTCAGGAGTGTAGGGAAGAAATTCAGCACCTGCATCTAGGTTTACTGTTATTGCATCGTAGCTCTTGTTTTCCAACCACCCTTTGAACGAATTGACTAAGGTAGACTTACCAGATCCAGCAGTTCCTACAAAATACACTCTAGGTATCATCGAAATCCTCCAGCGTTTTGAAGTTATTGTCCCTTGCCTCGAAAATTGAATTCACGGAATCTCTCATGATTTTGATGCGTTGTTTTACGTAGTTACTCACTTCGTATTGGGTCGTGATGTTGAAACTAGTGTCGAGATACTTCGTGATGTTTCCCCTGTGCACAGTCCCTATCAAGGTGGTGCCGCACTTCCTGCACTTCCCAGTTATAGGTAACCTCCTATAAATGTGATTGCAGCTCGTACACCTGAACGTCTGTGAGCCAAATTTGTTGAGATTTCCCATGATGTCTGGAATGAAGTGAGATTTGAGGATCCTCTCCGCCATATCCGATGCGTCCACCGCCCTTAACTTTCTGGCCAACTCCAGAGTCATATCAAGCTTCTGCTCCATGCTCGGAATGTTCTTATAGCTTGAATTCAGCGTCCCAAGGTTAATAGATGAGGTGTCATCGGTAAATTTACAGTTTGGAAACATCTCTCCACTGCTCACTTTCATTCCCGCAGTAACTACATACTTCGTTATTTCTGATGGATCTGGAAATTTCATGGTGAGTTCTAGTAACTCGGATGGGTATTCGCCGGTAATATCGAGATTCAAAGCTTCCTTATCAATTTCCGTTGGGTTTATTCTAAGTGATAGAACCAGAGGAGCGTCCATAAGACTCCCCCTAGAGTTGGGTAGGTAATCGAGGGAGAAATTCAGTAGACCGTCCAAAAGCAGCATGATGGAATCTTCATCCCCATCACAGTTCCTTCTCTTGGCCGCGTGGAAAAAAGGATGCGCATAACATACATCCCCTTCTGTATACCCAATTATTCGACCCAATATGCCTCCAGATGTGTGAGGGGCAAGACCTATGACCAGTGTTCCTATCAGGTCACTTCCACTATTGGCTTTGTAGAATGGATCTAGGTCATAAAATTTCTGCAGCAGGTCGTCCACGAAATTTGAAACCTTGAGTAAATAGTTTCCAGCTTTGACGCTAGGAACAATGTCTTGAGGGAATATCTCTATGGTCTGGGAAGCTTCGATCAGATCCTCCCCCCTGTAGTCCTTTTCATAGCCAAGTTTTCTTGCCTTTTCAAGGGATAATCCAATCTCTTCCAGAACAGCGTGCGTTAAAGGAACATCAGACATATCGAACCTACAGGTTCCGTCTTTGAACGGATAAACCGATCTGATGGCTCTCAGAATTCCCTTCTCTAAGGGTTCAGGTGTCTTATGAGATGAAGTGAGTCCCCTGACTCCGTTCACCTTCTTCGGAATCGTCACGCCTAGATATTCTCCTTTGCTCTTCAGCGTTTCCGAAATATTTACGTCGAATTCTCGTGTCCTGTCTGTAGGAGTGGTGTGTGACCCACAAGTCTCGCAAATATTCGTGAAGGTTACGTTGCCGCACCCAGGACACTGTCGGATCTGCATTTCAGTACCCAACAGTGCATCATATTGGTTCAAATCTCTCCGATTCTTCTGCACATTTCCTATTGGGAATAGAACGTGAACTGGCGGGTTCATTTTTCTTTCCTCAGCCTTTTCTGGTCGTCCCATTCTTGCCCCAATTCGCGTAATGCCCTTGGGATATATGGGAAATCCTGCAAGATCACTTATTGCCTTCATTGTGTCTTCTCCGATTATTTTCCGATTCGCAATTATCTTGTTGTCTTTCACCTCCATCCCTAGAGGAACAATCAGGCTCCTGTAATTCTTGATCCTGATTTTGTCAGTCAATTCGAACTCACAAAGGAGATCGGTTAAGAATCTCTTGCTGAAGTCGGTCGAAGGCATTTCAAGTTTATCGTCTTTAATGACCGAATCGTTTTCAACAATCTCGATGAAGAGTTGGATGTCTTCAACATTAACATCATGCCAAAGATATGTATAGGCAGGATGTAGAGGAATTTTATGGGAGACAGATGCCTCAACTGCACTCTTTTCATCCGTAATCTCGGGTAAGAACAGATACTTTTTTTGGCATATCTGTTTCCACCAAGACTCAGTGAATGCCCCTGGGAACAGTACTTTGTTATTTTCTATGAATTCTCCAAACGAGATCATCATCTCTCCAAGGTCTACAATTTCTGAAATCTTGTCTCGATTGGATTCAAAAGTCTCCATATCCTTGAGGTAGATCAGACTTCCAGATTCAAGTAAGACTGTCGGTCCCTCAAGGTTAGAGTTTGCAACTACAGCTCCCGCTTTGCCGGGCCTTTCCATTTTTATCTGAGTTCCTAGTGCAATGAAATCGTCTAGAACTTTCATTGTAACAGGATTTATTGCGACAGCCGCCAGTCCAGTATTCCTCGATCGCCCATAACGCAGCCTGAAACCCCCTTTCCTGGATGGATAGGAGAGGGCAGGTCTCCCAGCCAACATTTCTTTCAGGTAATTGGAGTTTGGATAGAGATTCTTTTCTTCCTTCTTCTCCGATGAAAATGACCAGCCTTCTAGAGCAAAAGTGCTGACATATTTCTTAAGTTTTGGACCTTTCAGTATGAGCCCCTCTGCAATCACAAGGGCCATACCTCCTCTTAACCGGTTAGTCTCGATGTCTGGTAGATTTCTGTGGCCAGTTATTTCGGTTTCCTCTGTGCCTTCTCCAGTTATGCAAACCGGAGAACCCTCAACCGCGATTACTATTTCCTCATTGGTTGGAATATATTGGAGGTGCTGTACTCTTGCGTATAACGGGATCTCCTCCTTGCTCCTCTCCACTTCTTCCTGAGTTGCTACATACTTTCCGATCCCAAATTTTCTCCTCAGCAGATCTCCTACAAAGACGCTGAGGGCTTGCGCGGTGCCACCAGCACTTCTAATCGGTCCCGAATAGTAAATTGCAAGGTAGGTACCTCCGTCCCTGTGTTTGATCTTGACCCCAGTTATGCCCTCAAGAGGAGCTACCAATATGCCCTCGGTGAGTATTGCAAGGGCAACTCTGATCCCTTTCTCGATCTTCACTTCATCAGGACCATCGAACTTTTCTGACACAGAAAGTGCAGCTTCAATAGCAACTCTCTCTCTGTCAAACTTTTTGGACAGGGCTTTAATCGTATCTGAGGCCTCAATTCCAGTCAATGCCTGAACTCTCCCTGCTAGATCCTCTGCCTGCGGAATCTCGACGTTGGTTTCGCAATCCTTTCCCTGTTCCCTTGCCTTTTTGGCAATATCGTACTGAACGCTCGATTCATTCTTTAGTGTTAGAAAATATTTTTCGAGCTCTTCATACATTAGTGAACCCATTTGATATTAGAATAAATATTTTCAATACTCAAACAGATCCGTTGTAATTGCCTTGACAGTTTTCCAGGATCTTCGTACGTGCGGAGGAAGTCTTCTGTTTTTTCTAAAGTAGTCTTTCAGGAATGATATGGTTCGTTCATCTGACGGATATCCCGATCCAAAGTCGCCTATCTCATCCTTTATTTTTAGAACTTCTTTTTCTCTCGTGACTTTGGCAATAATGGATGCCGCAGAGACAAGAGGATAATTGACATCTGCTTTGTGCTTTGAAACTATCCCGGGGTTACCACTTAATTCAGTCATCAGTTTTGAAAATCTCTCCTCATTTACGTCTGGACAGTCTATAATGTATTCATTTTCTGGTTCAATCATTCTTGCAATCGTCTTAGCCTCTAATAGATTGAGTTCATTTTTGTATGTGGATTCATCTATTTGTTCTTCTTCGACTACTATGAATTTTACGGAAACAGCCAGACTCATGATTCTTTCAAACATATTCTCTCTAGTTTTTTCAGAGAGGGCCTTCGAATCCTTGACTCCAATATCTTTGATTATCTCAGGATCCCCACATACCACCGCAACAACCATAGGGCCTATTACGGGTCCGCGCCCAGCCTCGTCACAACCACAGAGCATTTCAGTTGGGATACGACTTTCACCTATTATAGAAATTCTATCTAGAGTCAAACTAAAATCTGCTCACTAAGGCAATTCACGACAATGGAATAGAATTTTCAAGTGAAATGCTGTCTGATTCTGAAAGGGTATCGTCAGTTACAATGTTAAATCTGCCGAATTCTGTCTCTACCAGGTAGTTGTTTTTCAGACCATGTTCAAAGAAAATTATCGTTGATTTGACCTGACCACCTACCTTGATCTTTGAGGGGTGAATTGCGTAACTCCTGCCATCTTTCGTGTACAGATTGTATCCAAGGATCTTGGCTATCTCTGCTGATCTTGGTCTGTTGAGTATCTCCTCTTTATGCCCATCATCAAGTATTGATCCCTGACTCAGTACCGCAATAGAGTCTGCCAGTATTTCTGCGTCTGCGAGGTCGTGGGTGACGTAAAGGATAGAAACGCCAAACTTCTCATGAATGTCCTTGATGTACCATCTCATCGAATTTCTCAGAAACGAATCCAAGGACGAAAGCGGCTCATCCATCAGTAGCAAGTCAGGCCCTGTTATCAACGTTCTAGCGAGCGAGACCAATTGTTTCTCTCCTCCGCTGAGTTGAGCCGGATACTTACGAAGATGTTCTTCTATGGACAGAGTCTTGCTAATCTCTATAACTTTTCTGTTGATTTCATGAATGTCTTTCAATCTCAGTCTGAGTCCATAAGCAATGTTTTCGGCAACAGTCATTGAATAGAACAACCCTAGATCCTGGAAAACAAATCCAATATTTCTCTTGTTTGTGTTCAGGGTAGTGATGTCACTTCCATCCTTAACTATTGAACCGCTGTCAGGTGGTATGATACCAGCGATTGAGTTCAGAATGCTAGTCTTGCCACTCCCAGACGCACCCAGTATGACTTTGATCTCCTTGTCCTTTAGTGTAAAGCTGACATCGTCGAGAATGATCTCCCCCCCAATTTTCAAGGAGATACCCTCCACCCTAAGTTTGTCCAAGAGCACCACTCTTCCCAAACTGGTTGATGATGAAAGAGGACATAAATATTACAATTAGGAATATTTCTGTTAGGAAATACGTATCCTTGAAATCCCTGAGGAGCAGAAGTTTGTAGATCCCAACCGTTATTGTCTCCGTTGAGGGAGTGTAGACAGTCACTATCGAGGAAAATTCGCCCATAACTGTGATGAATATAAGGGAAAGTACAGTTGAAATTTCCCACCTAATTCTTGGCAGTTGAACTTTGAAGAAAGCAGCTATTGCAGGTTCTCCTAGTAGTCTTGAAGAATAGGTCTCAGATGGAGAAATGGTCTCGACGGCCTGTCCCATCATTCTCAGATTCAAAGGGACAACAATAACTGTGAAAATCAAAATGATCAAGGCAGCTGTAATCAAGTATTCTCCGTAGACGAGGTAGTATGAAAGTGCGAGAGTCACGGGAGAAAATATCAGGGGCAACAGTACAAAAAATTGATTCCTCACCGACAACCGATATGTGGTTAGAAATATCGATATCAGGAATGCAAAGAATGTACTAACAAACGCGAACAAAATAGTATTTGTCAAAATGGTCGAAATGGGAAGCTGCAGTCTCTTGGCAAGCTCTAATGCACTAAGATCCCAGATAGGATATCTAAAAAACATTTCAAAGAGAGGCAGCATGATAAATACAATGAAAGCCACGATACCCACAAGCGCTACATTGTTGTAATGTCTCAATGGTGGGGGAAGAGTGGAATCATTCCTCTGAGCATTCGATCTGATCGAAAGATATGCGTAAAGCGGAGTTACCAGGATCAGAATCTGCAGCAACCCCAGGAAAGAAGCAGTAGAGAATGGAAAACGGGCGAAGGTTGGAAAAACGTCCTTGAACTCATAGATCATGACCTCCATTGTCGAGAATGATGGACCTCCTATTATCAATGGAAGACTGAATCCCTCAAATGAAAGTATAAACGTAAAAATTCCACCGAGTAAGCCACCCCGAAGAGTGTTGGGAAGATAAAATCTTGTTATAATCTGAGCGTCGCTAGCCCCAAGGGTCCGGGCCGAGTATACCTCCCTTATGCTTGTTGAGTAACCGGTTGAAAATGCCAGAACAGCTATCATAGGGGCATTATAAATGACGTTGCCGTAAATTATCTCCCAAAACCTAGAAGAGAATCCAAAGAGGGATATGATCCCAAGTGACATTATTATCCCTGGCAGAACATAGGTCACCAAGAGAAGCGAGATCAATGTACTTTTCATTCTACCACTGTAGATTACGAGTAGAGTACCAAAGAAGAGACCCATCGATAGAGATACTGCAGTTGAGACCGTGGCCTGAACCACAGATTGCTTAACTGACGCAAGAAGTACCTGCACGAACACTCTAGAAAATGAAACGTGAAAGGAGTAATAAATCAAAAAGAAGAGAGGAATCAGTGCTACTACTGTGACGTAAATGCCAACATACACCAGCGAAATTGATCCACTAACCTTCGATCGAATTCCACTCAAGGGTCCAGGCTCCAATATTGTTTGATGCACTAGTCATATTGAGGTATGAATTCAGGGGGATGTAGGATGATATCGATGGGTTCAATTCGTAAACAGAAGGGAGGGAGACATCTGAATTGGCTGGGTATGTCCACTCATTGAGAGGTATGAGACTCTGCACATTGGCTCCAAGAAGCCAGTTTACAAATTTCATATCTATGATCTTATGAGTCGAGGAATTGAGGATCGCTGCACCCAAAACTTCCATCCAGGCATAGCTCTTGTCGTTGTAATGGAAGGCGGTAGTCCCGATAGCCGAATAGTTGAAGTAAGCGTTGTAGGCAGGATCCGTTGCATAAGAGTAAACCATCTGTCTTTGGCCGTTCTCAAAGAGACTGAAGGCAGAATCCCAGCCGTTACTCACCTCTATTCCTTTAGAATTGTTCCAGAAAGTCGTCCAGTTTTGATGAAGAACTCCACTATAAAAGGCAATCTGTCCTAGCAGAAATTCCTCTCCATTGATGCTGCTAGATGGGTTCTCTACTATGTACTGCTTTGCGATAGTAGAGTTTGAAAGATCTGCATATGATAGGTTTTGCAGAATGCTTGAGCTCAGGGGTCCCGAAAGGTTATAATCTGTTGTCAGAGGAGAATATTCATACGGTACTACGTAGCCTGAAGACTGTATGAATTCGGATAATGATTTGTTGATGTAAGTCTCGTTGCTCACATTGAAGTGGTACAGGAGCCCGCTGTTGGCGGCCAGATAAGAATCAATGTTGTTCAGTCCTATGACAATATCGTATCCCTTTCCCTTTGTCTGATTGATTTGATCGTACAGGTCACCGGATGCAGTTACAATCTTGATCTTGACGTGGTACCACGCCTCAAAATTCCCGATAAGGTAATCCATCGTTTGGTTAACGTTTGCTCCACTCTGGAAAAAAGATCCGTAAGTCAGTATCGTGATCGTTGGCTCGCTTGATGGTGTGATGTCCGGATACACAATATAAACCAAAGCTGCTGCAACCACCACTATTCCCACAACTACGTACACACTGTAATTGGTTTTTCTCTTTATTACTTCATCACTCATTTCATTCCCTCCGCCAGTATTATCTGGGTCAGGTTCTTTGGGTCGATCTACTCGATCCTCTCAGCCCACGTAAGTGAGCTCCCCTGTAATTCACCATAGAAACGAGATATAAAACTATTCTTGCCGACCATGGGTCAAAAATATCCCAAAAGCTGCAAATGTTAGAAACTATTACTAAGACAATTGATCGAATTCCTAGTTGGAGAGCAAAAGACTGAGGCCATTTAAAATAACTACAATTTTTGGAGTAGTCAAAGCAGTGAGGATTACCAATAGCCCTATAAATTTTCTACAAAATGCGTCTTGGTCTAGGTGAGGTAACGGAAGATACCGTTATGGCACTATTTTGCCTGAATTTCTTGCACATTTCCCTCTAATTTTCAGCTGATTGCGATAGCTGTAGCTACCTTACCCCTCCTTGTCAGAAACAATAAGTTGAAAAGATTGTGATCTAAACACATGAACATCGCCTTGACCCTCACCCTCGGAACAGTTGTGGCGAAAGTGTACCCTCCACGGAAAGTTCTCTTCATAACTATTATATTTCAAAGTTCGTAAATAACCTTTAGTAGTCCCTCCCTACAAAGGAGGCCCAATCTTTGAGAATTGCCCACGAAAAGAAAATAAATGCCAGGTGTTGCTAAGCTAGAGGTTCATCGGCAGTAGCGATGTTTAATTTTGCTTTGAAAGTTGGTTATTGGAAATCCTCCAGTCTTTTTGTATCATTCTTCTTATTTGTTTTATGTCTCAACAAAAATCTGCAATTCTGCAATAATACAATCACTCACCAATATCAAGCCAGATTCTCATCGATTGGAGATGGCGTTTTTCAATTCCTAAACAATCTCAAATTTTATCGTCTTGTAACTATCAATTATGTATTAGTTTGACCCGCCAGTTCTGTTACGCACTCATTTTCGCAACAAAATCTCGAAGTCTGTAATCTGTCTAGAATAATGCTCCGTCCAGCTACATTTGGATAACATTTTATTATCACGTACGTTAGGGGTATATGTTTATATCAAAACTCGAAGAAGCCAAGATGGGTTATACATATGATGATGTTCTTCTAATTCCAGGCCCTAGCAGGGTGGAACCCGCCGGAGTGAGCGTTGAATCTTCTCTAACGAGAAACATTAAACTGAACATCCCAATAGTATCCTCTCCCATGGACACGGTCTCCGAGGCAGATATGGCAATAGCACTCGCAAGGTTAGGTGGTATAGGAATAATCCACAGAAACAACAAGAGAGAAGTTCAAGCGGAAATGATCAAGAAAGTGAAGAGGGAGGAGTCCCTAATCATAAGGGACCTCTACACCATAGATCCAGAGACATCAGTGCAGGAGGCCATCAAATTGATGAAGGAAAAGAAAATTGCTGGTCTTCCTGTTATTGTGGACAAGAAACTAGTAGGAATCTTGACAAACAGGGACATCAGGTTCCTCAAAGGAGGCGTCCAGAAAGTAAGAGAAGTAATGACTAAGGAAGTTGTCACCGGCAACGGAAATCTTACCGTTGAACAGGCGCTGAGCATAATGAATCAGAAGAAGATAGAGAAACTCCCACTTGTCGACGATTCTGGCAATCTGGTCGGCCTGATCACTGCAAAAGATATAATGAAACGGGAACAAGACCCTCTTGCAGCCAGAGATGAAGAAGGCAAGCTCCTGGTTGGAGCTGCGGTGGGAGCGTTTGACCTTGAGAGGGCCAAAATTCTACAGGACGCGGGGGCGGATGTTATTGTCGTAGACAGCGCCCACGGACACAACCTCAATCTAATAGATTCGGTCAAGAAGATGAGGAAGGAAATAGAGATAGATATTATTGCGGGGAATATAGCCACTTCGCAAGCCGCAGAAGACCTGATCTCGGTTGGAGTCGACGGAATACGAGCCGGAGTTGGGCCAGGCTCAATCTGTACAACCAGGATAGTTGCTGGAATAGGAGTTCCCCAGTTAACTGCGGTGGCTCAAGCATCTGAGGTTGCAGAGAAATACGGCATCCCAGTAATTGCCGATGGTGGAATCAGGTATTCCGGTGATATTGTGAAGGCTATTGCAGCGGGTGCAAGTTCAGTTATGCTGGGCTCACTGTTGGCGGGGACTGATGAAGCTCCAGGAACGGAGGTTAACATTTCAGGAAGGAGATACAAGACCTACAGGGGAATGGGATCTCTCGGGGCAGTAATGGGCGGAGAGAGCGACAGATATGGTAAGTTGGGCTCAGGGAAGTTTGTGCCAGAGGGAGTTGAAGGTGCAGTACCATATAAAGGGAAAGTCGCAGAAGAGATATTCCAGTTAATAGGTGGACTTAAATCAGGGATGGGCTACACCGGATCGTCGACAATCTCAAAGTTGAGGGAGAATGGGAGGTTTGTCGTAATCACACAAGCAGGAATGAGTGAGAGTCATCCCCATAATGTAATGCTCTTAAGCGAACCGCCCAATTATACAAACAGGTCATTCTAGTAATTCGTACCAATTAGTCGATTATTGTACCGGAAATCGGTTAAGGAAAACCTGACAAGAGTAACGTGTATCGGAAAGATTATCACGAAGTTTCGGTGAAAAGGGCCGTGAGGCAAGTAATATATCACTTAGTTTGCTTAAGTTTTATAAAAGATGAGGAAATTGAAGAGCCGCTCTGGAGAGATCTCAGTAATTGTTCTAGTTATCTTAATTACCTCTTCGACAGTCGCAGTTGTTACCAACATCTCAACACCCAGCAACAACTCGCCTCATCTACAATTGCCCAAAGTAACCATTCCAAAACTCGAATCAAATCATCAAAGCTCCCAGGTCAATCCTTACCTCAGCTATATTAACGAGCCTGCTCCAATGGGTATTGCTGATTATGGGTTAGGATTGAACCGAGTCCCTTACAATTATTCCTCGGAATCGTTCCTAGGGGTGATAGATATAAACTCCTTAAAAACGTACAACTCTTCACTTTTAGTTCTCGGTAACGTGACTTTCCAACTCAATCTGAACATGGTATTTTCCTACGAAGGAAAGAGTTACGTTTATTGGGTTCAAGATGTCTTATATCTCAACACTTCGAATAACGAAGTGTCTTTCCTGGACAATATCTGGAACCTTTCAAGCTCAAATGCAAATATGTTCAACTCCACCGTCCTTGGAGACGGTACCGTATCAAGTGCGGGAAACTCCAATTTTTACTTTGATTTTGCATCAAACTCATCCAGCGGTAACAATATTTCTCTGAAGTACCCTGCCACCATCTACCTAAAAATGAACGCGACCGTAAGTTCGCTTGGAATTCCCGAAGTCGTGTTTCTTTACAATGACGGTTACGGATGGATCGCATACGACAAAGCGATCTTTCACTTTGTGACAAAGTCAGGTGTAGCCCCCTATTTTTACGTTGATGGTGCAGCTTACAACCCATTTGGCACATACTATGATGCAGAACTGGTTATGGGAGGGCCCGGAAATGGTAGCCGTACCTCGGACGTCAACTCATCCCTATACCTGATGCTGGAATACTATAATGGGAACAACTACCAGGCCATACAGAATGCATACAACTTCGGAAGTGACACCCAAGAGAGCGTCAACAATTTTAACAGCTCCGGAGTGTACAGCACTGCTAACGGTCAACTTGCATCAAATATGTCATCCGGTCTTAGCCCACTAGGATTGATTTACTCTTCAGGCGAACTTTCTTCACTCATGATAGTATCAACCATCAAAGATGGAGCTCTATTTGTTAATGGCACCAACTTAACCGAGTTCTCAGATTACATTGTTAATGTAACGTTGTTTCCTGGAACTTATCCAATTAAGCTGTACGATTATGCCACCGGAGTCTACACATATCTTGGAAACGTCACGCTAAGTGCGGGAAAACAATCCAAAATTTTAAAAGACGTCTATAAGGTAGAATTCTTGGAAAATGGTCTACCTTCGTCCAGCCAATGGTACCTGAACATCACGGGCATTGCTTCTGTGATAGTAAGGAACCTTGATTATTACAACCTTTACCTGCCGAATGGGGCATATAATTATTCAATCTATTCCTCAGACAAGAACTACCTGAACCTCAATGAATCTGGATCCATGATCGTCAACGGCAGTAATCTCACGATCAGGGTCTCCTTTAATCCTATTCTTTTCACGATGTCTTTTGTTGAGTCAGGTTTACCGAAAGGTTCAAGCTGGTCTGTAAACCTCACTGGCGCATACGGGAAGAATTCAACAAATGATACTGTCATTTTTGATGTCACAAATGGCACTTACAATTTCACGATTGCCAACTCTAGCGGCTTTGCTTCTTCTCCCTCACAGGGTTCAGTGACTGTTAATGGTAAATCAATTGTGAATTACGTTACCTTCTCTATCATTAATGGATCAATTGTGGGTAGCATTGTCCCGACTGACGCTTCAATCTATGTAAATGGAATAATATATAAACCAATTAATGGCCAATACAATATCTCGCTCATACCAGGAAATTATTCCGTAGAAATATCTGCGCAGGGTTACAAATCTTATACCACCAACGTGAGGGTAACTTCCAATAATGCGACGCACATTCCGGTCACAAGCCTCTCTAGGAATTCAAGTCCCTCATATCCGATTTACCTTATTGTTTTGATTATATTATTTGCTGCAGTGGGAATTAGCATAATTAGATCCAGAAGGTAGGGATAAAATTGAAACGTGCATGATGGTTGCAAGTATTTTCTCTTTGAGTGATCCAAGGCAGGCTCAGTATATTTCAGTTTATAGAAGTGATATCGCTATCTACCCATTGCAATTTGGGTAAATCGAACGCGATAAAATTCTAGATAGATGAGCAAATTTTCAAGAAGTTTCCAAATTTTATATGTGGAGTTGTCGTATGTAAAGGAGTCAATAACGTTGGAATTGAACTTATCATATCCTACGGATCCCGGCTGCCGGATTTGAACCAGCGACCTGTGGATGGCGGCGGTTGCGCCACAGCGCTATCCCTCTACAGTCCACCGCTCTACCAACTGAGCTAAGCCGGGTAAAGGGTTATCCCTGCAGACA
>JAJSLL010000011.1 GCA_026127935.1 Thermoplasmatales archaeon
ACCTATCAGGAAATCCAGTTTCATTGTCTTCCTGTATTCTGCAAGCAGAGGTATCTTTTGAGCAGCTTCCTCAATCATGCTCTGGCCCGAGAAGCCAGGTTCAACAGTCATTACTAGTACATACTTCACCGCGGGCAAGAGTGCTTCAATGCTCGATACAGATGTTTTTGGATTTATGGAAAGTCCCGGCATTGAGCCTCGCCTTTCTATTTCCTTCAACACCCTGGCAGTTTGTACAGGTGCTTCATAATGGATTGTTACTAATTTGGAAAATGAGCAGTACTTATCGAGGTACATGTCAGGATTGTCTACCATCATGTGACTCTCAATGTTAACTCCGAATTTTTTCTTGATTACATCTCCAAAAGGAATTCCCAGTGTAAGGTTTGGAACAAAGTGACCATCCATTACGTCAAGATGCACCCAGTTCACTCCTGACCTGATGGCAGTTCCTATATCCCTTTCAAGGTTCAAGAGATCTGCGGAAAGTATCGATGCAGATAACTCAGTCATTTTTCCTCAAAGCTGATTGTGAACTTGCCTAATAAATGTTTGATTTGGCTTACTGCACGCAATTGCTAAATACCTTTGGAAAATCGCCTATCATGAAAGGGGAATACGATTCTCTAGACATAAGAATCCTCAACGTCCTAAGAGACGATGCGACCGTGGGTTACAACGAGATATCGAGGAGGGTCAAGTCTCCCCCGACGACCGTCTTTCAGAGAGTCAAGAGGATGAAGGACCGGGATATAATAAAAAAAGTGGTCCCACTGATAGACCACGACAAACTCGACTACAAACTGACGGCCTTCATAACGGTTTCAATCAGCGATATCAAGGAACTCGACAGGATAGCCAAAGAGCTTTCCAGATTTGATGAAGTTTTGGACGTTCACCACACCTCTGGTGATAGCGATCTACTTCTCAAGGTCAAGGTTAAAGATAGTTCTGAGCTGAAGGATTTTGAGGTAGAGAAGGTTGGGGCGATAAAAGGGATCAGAGCGGTGGGAACTACTCTTAGTCTGGGAATTTTCAAAGAAGAGTTTTCAGTAAAATTGAGACCATAGATGATCGAGATCAAAGGGGTCTCCAAGAGATACGATAGGCATCTCTATGTCCTGAAAGGAGTGAATGCTACACTCAAGGAAAGGGTGACGACGATTATAGGCCGGAATGGTGCAGGGAAGACCACTCTCGTCAGGATACTTTCCACTCAGTTGTTCCCAACTTCCGGGACTGCAGAAATTGAAGGTCTGGACATACTGAAAGATACAAAGAAAGTGAGGGAAGTGATCAGCAGCATCCCTCAGGAATCACAGCTCATAGGTATTCTTTCACCACTTGAGCAGATGCAACTCTACCTGATGGCCAGAGGATTCTCTTCCTCTCAAGCTAAAAGAGAATCAGAGTACGCACTGGACGAACTTGAAATGTATGAATTCAGGAATGCGCCTTCAGATACGCTCTCAGGAGGAATGAAGAGGAAAGTGTTTGTGGCGATGGCACTTGCGGCAAAATCGCCAGTCATATTTCTCGACGAACCAACTACAGGACTTGATCCATTGTCAAGGATAGAAGTGTGGTCTGCAATCAAGAGACTTTCTTCGAAAGTTATACTGACTACTCACTACATGGAAGAAGCTCAAGAGCTCTCGAACGAAGTTCTGGTAATTGACCAGGGTAACATAATCACACATGGCACTGTGAAGAGTCTACTCTCCACCTTTGATGGAAAGATGAGGGCTGAAAAGTTGGAGGGGAGGGAGTTCGACATAAAAATTGCAAACGTTTCGATAAAATACATCGATGTCAACGAGGTAGATGAATTTGTGAGGAAGGGCTACGACATCAAGAGGATCAATCTGGACGACATATTTCTGTCCAAAGGAGTGATGCTTGAATCCTAAATTTGTCCTATACTTTGCCTGGTACTATGGCTTTTATGTTATCAAAAGGGGACCATCATACCTATTGGCGTCTCTGTCGCTTCCTCTCTCCCTGCTATTTATGGTTACTATTTTCACGCATGGAACCCTGATAGCTTTTGCGATCGCTGGAGGACCTATAGCCATAGTAGCAGCAAATAGCATCAACGGGGCAGCTGACGCTGCCTTCTTCAGAATTCAGATAAGGATCCAGGATCTCTATGTTGCAACGAGTCTAACTTCTCAGGATTATATGTTTGCCCTATCCATGAGCTATCTCGTATTCTCTCTCCCAGGTATTGTTCTTTACGCCATTCTGGGAGCATACTTCAAAGTCTTCACACTTTCCTCGGCACTTCCCATAATAGGGTTACTCATCCTACTGACTCTTGCAATTTCAAATCTTTCGTTCATCATAGCTGGTCTCCTGAAACACATTAGAAATGTCTGGGGTATCACTGCAATTCTTTCCATCATAATGACCGTTCTTCCTCCAACCTTCTATCCTTTTTATTACCTTCCAAGAGGGGTTATATATATACTGTCAGTTTCTCCCGTCACTCCAGCGGCTGTGTTGTTTCAGGGGATATTGTTTCCTAAGGCCGTCGGGATGTACTCATCCGTTCAGCTACCGATGTTTATCATACTCATAGTGGAGACTCTTGTTCTCATCTTTCTAGGAAGAAGATTCATCAGATGGAGAGAATAATTATTCACTTTTCTCCCATTCCAGACAAACTTTTTAATCAGAAGATTGATTGACAGTACGCCGGGCTGGCTGGGAGGGTAGGCGTCTCCTGTTACTCGAAACCGTCTATACGCGAGGGCGACAGCCGATATAGAAGGCAACCTTGAGGATGCGAACCCTTGATGTTCAGCGAAACTCTGTCCCACCAGATCCAGGTTGTGTACATCTCACCCGGAGGGGGGAGCGGTATTCGTTATCACGGGAATCCGCCAGGACCGGAAGGGAGCAACGGTTACGTGGACCTTGGATGCCGGTGGGGGCACGGAGCGGAGAATTGATGGGGAGCTCTCGTCTATCAATCGCCCTTTGGTGTCGGTGGCCCGGTATTATGATCCCTATATTGGCCGAGCACGATATACCCCCGCGGTGTAGTTGGTAAAGAATGAAGGATGCTCAAGTGTTAAATATTCATTGAAAATTGTGCACCGTTGACAAATAAGAAAACGATTCACGACTCAATTTACGGATCTATAGAACTGGAGGATACTGCCTCTAAGATAGTTGAAACAAAGGAATTTCAACGACTTAATACAATCAAGCAACTTGGATTCACCTATCTCGTATTCCCCGGGGCGACACACTCAAGGTTCGAACACTCGCTTGGAACTCACTATTTGGCAAGGGAGGCTTCAAGTAGGCTTGATCTGAAGGAGGAAGACGTTCTGGATGTCTCTTTGGCGGGGCTGTTGCACGATGTTGGGCACTCACCATTTTCACATGCCCTTGAAGATTCGATGATAAAGCTCTATGGCAAAGATCATTTGGACGTAACGATCGACATCATAGATGGCAAGACACCGGAGAATGAACTGAGCGATATCCTGGGACAGCACAAACATGCAGTTGTAAACATACTGAAAGGAAAGAAAGGAGTCCTAAGTCGACTAATCTCCGGTAATGGCGATGTTGACCAGATTGACTACCTCGGAAGAGACTCTCACTATACGGGAGTCGCGCTGGGTGCCGTTGACATTTCAAGAATCCTGAGGGTACTCACAATTCACGAAGGAGAATTCTGCGTGGAGGAAAAGGGGCTACCATCCGCCGAAGGGCTCATGGTTGCACGAATGCTGATGTACCGGACGGTCTACAGGCACAAGACCGCATTGATAGCGGCTTCTCTTGCAAACGATGCACTGGAAGGGTTGAACCCCGATTTCGACGAGTTCGTGCAGTGGAATGATTGTGATTTCATTGCTGAACTTAAAAAGAAAAGTCCAAAAACGTATGAATCCATAAAACAAAGGAAGATTCCCAAAGGACTAATCGTGAAGGAAAATGAAGAGAAATTTGGAGAATTAGTCGATTCCCTTGAAGGTAGCCTTGTGTCATGTCAGTACTTCAAGTCTCCGTACAAGAAGGAGGTCCTGAACATATTGACTGACTCAGGTATAAGGCCAATCACTGATTTCTCTTCCATAATGGAATTCCTGGAAAGGGAACTTGAGGGAGTGGGCTTATTGGTTTTCGAAAATGCGAAAGAAAAGGGAATTAAGGATACCCTGAGGAGAAAGAATATTGCTAGCCAATAGCAAATAATTATAGATTATCATCATTTACGGCTATGATTAAACCTATCGGGAAGAGAGCGAGAGAAATTGTGATGAAGGATCCCTTGACCTTCAGCTCTTTTCCAGATAAGGAGATGTATCTCTGCTTTCTTCCGGAAATGACTGGAGAAGAGGAGAATTTTCTGATTCAATCGATGAACAACTTCCTCGTTATGCTCTTCCCTATGGGGGTCGAATTTTCAGAAAATGTTGTCCAGAGCCAGGATATTTTGAACAGAATGGAACGGCGTCATTCTAAGATCGTGCTGTTTGATGACGATATGAGAAGGTTCCCCAATTATGCATTTTCGAAACTGGTTGAGTTCAAGGAGCACCTGATATATCTGCTCCATATGGCTTACTCCCAGAGAAACTCAATATTTTTAGGAAGGGATGCGGAAGGGATGAGCTATGCCAAGATAAAATACGACCCATTCACCACAATAGATGCTGTCAGAACTAGTCCGTGGTATATTCCTGGAAAGGAAGAGGTATTTTCGTTTTCCAAATACAATGCTGGTTACATTGTTGATCCAGACATCGGAGAAATATTCGCGGTAACTTTCAAAGACTGAAAATTCAACAGACCGAATTACAGAGTCTTGGTAGTAAAATTGTCAATTAAACGATAAAGTAAATATCAGAGAAAATTAGATTAATAAATAAAGTCTCTGGAGGCATGGATGCGGAGAAACTTTTTGATCTTAACCAGAACGTCGAAGGTATTCTCATTTATAACGGGACCGAAAGCTCCAATGACCCCTCTTTCTTTTATTTCACACAACTCGCAAGAGGTCTGTTTGAGGGCTCGTATGTTTTTGTTACCAGAAAGAACTTAAAGGTTATAACTAGCCAGTTGGAAGAAGAAACGGCAAGGTCTGAGGATCTAGATGTGGAGGTATTCACCTCCGGAAAACAAAGGGACGACCTACTGAAACAAGTAACCAAGGGCATCACTTTTGTGGGAATCAACTTCTCTGGACTTTCTCATTCCGATTACCTCTCCCTGAAAGAGAAGCTTCCGGACAAGGAATTCGTTGATGTGGGAGAATCCATTTCAAGTTTGAGACAAATAAAATCGGAAAGGGAACTAACCAAGTTAAGAGAAGCAGCCAAAATAGTATCAAAAGTGGGGGAGGCAATACCAAATATGCTGAAGGATGGAATGACTGAAAATGAACTCGCTGCATTGGTCAATTATGAGATGATGAAGAACGGTGCCTCTTCTCCAAGCTTTGACACAATTGCTGCATTCGGACCTGACGCAGCCGAGCCTCATTTCTCTGGAGGAAAGAGGAAACTTAAGAAAGGAGAGGTGGTCCTCGTGGACTTCGGGGCTAAGTTTCAGAGATACTGTTCTGACATGACAAGAACTTACTTCTTCGGGAAACCAGACAAGGAGATGCAAGAGATGTATGAGACCGTTTTCAAAGCTCAGGAAGCAGGGTTTAAAGCCATCAAGAGCGGTGAAAATGGAAAAGTTGTAGACGGGGCATCAAGGAAAGTTATAGACTCTTCAAGATTCAAGGGAAGATTCATTCACGGGCTCGGCCACGGTTTGGGACTAAATGTCCATGACCATCCCGCACTAAGTCCACAGGGAGATTTCTATTTGAAAGAGAATATGGTCGTGACGGTTGAACCAGGAGTGTACATTTCAAAGAAGGGTGGAGTGAGGATAGAGGATGACGTGATTGTTACAAAGAATGGAGCGGAGATAATTACTTCTGCGCCCAGAGACCTACAAATCGTATGAAGACTGAGGACTTAATTGGCGTATATCCTTTTCTGAAAAGGGGTCTAAACAAGTACTTCGAGGAAAACAAATCAACGTCAATACTCTCGTTCCTCGCAAACAATGAGTCAGAGATATCCGTCGCAGTGGCGCAACTTGGAAAGGTGCTCGAAGGAGAAGAAATTACCTTTTCAACTGATCCAGATAAGAGAGTTGCCAATTATCTTATAACAAAGGTGATTCTCACTTACATACGAGACTACTTCATTTCAGCAAGGTACGCGATTAAGGAACGAAAAGCGCTCTATGAAAACTTGGATAAAGAAAAAGAACCAAGGATCCTGAAACAAGTATCCCACGAGCTGAACGTGGATATAGATCAGCAAGGAGACAGATATCTAATTCCCATCCCCTCTTTCCTGAAGAATGCAGTTGTCTTCAATGACAAGGAACTGAAGCTGTGCAATCAGGAACTCAAGGATGGAAATGTGGTGGCCTCCAAGCACGTCGTTGCAAAAATTGTAAGGGAGGCATTTTATAAGAAATACATGCAGGACGTCAACGAAGTTGTTGAATTTCCGACAGAAGTCGACAACATGCTGAAGGGATACGTTGGACAAATAGCCTCGAAGGGGCGTGAGATCAGACAGGAAAGGGCCAATCTCGGTCCTCTTAATGAGAAAGCTTTCCCTCCTTGCCTTCTGGAGATCATTGATCAGATGAAGAAGGGAGCAAACGCGTCGCACGCTTCTAGATTCTTCCTTGTGACCTTTCTGCACAGGATAGGGCTGCCAAACGATGAGATACTCAAGTACTTTGGAGACGTACCCGACTTCGCGGAAAAGATCACTAAGTATCAGATAGAGCACATAACCGGAACTGGGAGAGGAAGAGAGTACAGTGTTCCATCCTGCCAGACCCTAGGTTCTCTTGGACTCTGTTACAAGGAGAGGGATCCGCTGTGCAGCTCCGGGAAAATATCACACCCTCTAGGTTTTTACAGGACCAAAAATCTAGTTAATAGACCGGTAAGCAAGTCTGGATCTATAGACAGAGTTGACAAAACCCGTGGCACCAAGGAAGAGTAATGCCCACGAGGTAATGTAGTATCCAAAAATAGGAATCCGATTTGTAAATATTTGGATGATGATCACTAACATGATTATGACGAGCCTGTCAGCGCGTCCAGGGAACCCTGAATAAATCCTACTCAGTCCCACGGCCTGAGACTGAGTTCCAACATAACTACTTAGAAAAGTCCCGGCTATCGCAATTATTCCAAAATAAAGGTTTCCGAATATACTAATCGTCATTCCAAATAAAATGATAAAATCGGAATACCTGTCCAGAAGATGGTCAAGGAAATCTCCCTTCTTCGATTCCTTCTTAAATTTTCTGGCTACAGCTCCATCGAGTGCATCGAGGTATGAAGAGGCGATTAATAGAACAAAAGCAACAATCAGAAATTCGAAATAGCGCGAAGAGGCCACATAGTACGAAACTGCGAAGAGTATGGCAAAAAAGAACGATATCAAAGTTATGGAGTTCGGATTAACGTTCTCTAGTCTAGAAGCGACTCCATCTACCAGGAAGGCAGATCTATTCCTCGCTTTGTCTAGTACCATTTTAGTATTTCCTCCGTCAGATCAATTTTCAGACTCGTAGACCTTTTCCCTTTAATTACATTTTCTACGAAATTGACGGTTTCTTCAACATCTGAATTCAGTATCTCGTGGACATTTCCAGGATGGAGCTCTTCTGCTTCAGATCCAATCAGATCAATTGCTTCGCTTTCGATATTGTCCATGATCTTTGATTTAGAGTAATTCCTTTTCTTTAGCCGGTCCTCGATATCCTTCAAATGAGATCGTAATACAATTACTGAATCGCACCCTGCGTAGTGAGATAGATGGCCGAAAAATACCCCATCTTCCTTTACGTTTTTAAGGCAGATTTCGTCAACAATCTTTTCTCCGTCTTTCTCTTCAATTATACAATCCTTAATTAGAGTATCAAACTCAGAAACTTCGTATCCTTTCTTGACCATCTCTTTCAATATAGTAGACTTTCCAACTCCAGGAGTTCCGGTAACGCAGATCATTTCACAATTCCCAGTTTAAGAGGTCTCGCAAGATGTCTTCTGGCTATGATGGGCACCTCATAGAATCCAGGTGCGATTCCCCTTTTTTCTTCTATCGTCTCTCCAATCTTGCTTTTAGCGCCGCACTTTCTGCATCTGAATCCCGCGTTTCTACCGGCACTTTCCATCCTCGTTTTACAGTTGGAGCACACAGGCGGTCTCACCTCCTTGATTCTGGATACTGATACGAGATCAATCTTTTCGATATTTATGAACCCCACTTTTGTAATGCCACCGTATACTCTCACTTCATCTCCCTTCTTCAATTCAGAGAGCACAGTCCTGAACTCCTTTGTGGGTTCCATTGCCACTGCTGTTATGCTGTCTCCACTCGATACAATCTCGAATGTTAGGACACCCCCTCTGTTCCAGACTGGCCCAGATGAAACGAATCCTCTAATGATGGATGAATTGTAAATTGCGGATTCACCGATCGAACGCTCAACTAAGTGGTCATCCGTGGCCTGGTTTGTTTTGTATATTATATATGAAGTGTAGGGTTCGCTTTTGACATACTTCTCAAGTCCATTCAGCTTGATTGGATCGACACCCCTGATCCCAAAAAGTACTGGAGTTTTTGTTGTGGGTCTTATAGCATTGTAATTATTCCTAAAATCAAAATTATCAAAGGTATGCTTGAACTCTCTTTCAATGAGTTGTGAGCTAGAATCATCCACGAAATGCTCGCCCATCCATTTTCCTTTATCTAGGTAGGCAATCAGTTCATAAGTTGGATTTTTCTCTGGCCAGGAAATCGCAGCATTTGCCCCGACGATTCCTATGTCACCATTAATCGTTCTGAAATCTCCCTTTGCAGCTGCTAGCACTCTCTTATAATCGACGAATTCCCTTACAGCGTCCCAGTAGAACCTTTCATCATTCTTCTCACTGCTGATTAGCGTTGCGGGGTTTGTATCTGGATCTTTGGGAGAAAATTTCTCTATTACTGAAGTAACGTCAATATCCAGTTTTTCTTCTCGGAAGCGCGCAAAAGAATGAATTTCATCGTCATTGATTATTCCTATAGTTGACTTCTCTCCTTCGCCTCGGCCGAGGGTGATGGAAATGGCGGCATTTCCCCTTGTTTTCAGAGGAATGTTTGGATTTAATCTCACCAGTTTGGGGTATCCGATCAGGTCAAGACTGGTGTTCCTCAAGATCTCGATTGTGAGATAAGTGGTACACATCTCTGTTTTAGAATCGGTATCATCTATACCAAGAATAGGCACTATTTCCCGTACCTCCTCTGTCTTTTTTGATAATCCCTGATTGCCTTCAGAAGGTCTAGCTTAGTGATGTCCGGCCAATACACGTCTGTGAAATAGAGCTCAGAGTAAGCCGACTGCCACAGTAGAAAATTGCTTATCCTCTCTTCGCCGGATGTTCTTATTATCAAGTCAGGATCTTCAATTTCCCCAGTATAGAGGTACTTTTCAATCAGCTTCTCGTTTATGTTTTCTGGATCAAGGCTACCCGTCTTCACTTCCTTTGATATTTTCTTGATCGCGTCCAGTATTTCTTCTCTTCCTCCATATGCAATTGCAACGTTCAGCAAATATTTCTCAAAATTCTTTGTGAACTCTTCGGCATTCCTTGCAGCCTCCCTTAACGATTCAGGGAGGAGCTCCGTCTTACCGATGAGCCTTACTCTTATTCTGTTCTTGCTAATTCTCTCATCCTTAATAAGATCGTTAAAGCTGTTTGCATAAAGATTCATCAGATAGTCTATCTCTTCGGAATCCCTCTTGAAATTCTCTGTTGAGAATGCGTAGACTGTCACGATTTTAATGCCTATATCATAAGCCCAGTCAAGGAAGTCTTCCAGTCTCTCCTTTCCCAGAAGATGTCCCTTATCGATTGATTCGTGCAATTGTTTTGCAAATCTCCGATTACCGTCCATTATGACGGCAATGTGTTTTGGCAGCGGGTCCTTCTTTACGTCCTCAAGGAGACTCTGTTCGTATCTCTCCCTTACTCCTGAAAGGACTGAATTGAAGAATCCCTGCTTTGGCATTGTTACGACAATGGCTAAAGAGAATAAATCGTTTACTTCTTTCGCAGTCGGAAATAATTCAGATTGGAAGAGGGAGAATAACCATGTACGACCTTGCTCAAAATCACATCAACCCCTTCAAATTCCACGTTGTCTCTGCGGTTAGAAATGTGTGTCAAGTGGATTAACGTCCCTTTCCTGAGTTTGGTTATTATGTTTTGGGAGACAGATAAGGGCTGTGTTGGATTGTTCATTATCACCTGATCAGTGCCTTTAAGACATTCAAATATCTCGTTTGAATTTGCAACCATTGCCAATCCACTCACCTTGTTTAGTTTCATGTTTTGAGAAAGCAGTCTAATTGCCTCTGGATTGATGTCGATTGAAAGGACCATTCTGTTTCCTTTAAGGAGAGGGATTGATATGGGTCCAATTCCAGAATACATGTCAACTATCAAACCATCCCTCTTGGAGTTCTGAATGTTTTCAGTGATTTCTCTCCTCAATCCAGCAAGCCGAGGTGAGAAGTATGCCTTTTCAAGATCTACGACGTATCTGAACCCGTTCTCTTTATGAATACCTGACGGTTTCCCAGTTCCGTCAATCCTCTTCAGCTTCCTAATCCTGAAAGATCCCTCAACCCCGTTGTCCAAGAAGATTGCACGCGGACTCTGCTTCTCTTTCAGCTCCTCAAGAATTTTCTCCCACCCCTCTCTTTCCTTTATGACAAAAAAGTCGGCTATTCTTTCGAAACTCCCAACGTGTCCCATCTTGCTGTCAACGTTCTTTTCAAAATCTCCCGATGAATCCGAATGCTTCACCGGAATGAGGACCCACTCGCCTTCTCTCCTGATTCTATAATGGTTCAGCAGCTCTCCCGCTGACTTCAGTTTCTCGATTTCCTTCTTCGCGCAAGACTGGTGAACTTTTAGGTAAGGAACACTCAACCCAGGAAAATGTATTTATTTAATATAACTTTAGGAATTAGTGTTCTGTCCTAAATGCGGATCAATGATGTTACCAAAAGGAGAAGTTTGGGTGTGCAGGAAGTGTGGAAACACAGTCCAGATCAAAGAGGAAGAGAAGAAGGGGATCGTCGAGAAGGGAAAGAGGAAGGAGACAATTGTAGTGGAAAAGGAGGAAATCAATCTACCAATAGACAAGACAGTTCAGTGTCCAA
Organism: Thermoplasmatales archaeon; assembly: GCA_026127935.1. GTDB lineage: Archaea > Thermoplasmatota > Thermoplasmata > Thermoplasmatales. The sequence goes on from JAJSLL010000011.1 coordinate 11,275, forward strand.
AATGCAACGAGTTCGGAGTCTACTGGGAAGCAATGCAGACTAGGGCGGCGGATGAACCGGAAACGCGATTCTATACGTGTACACACTGTGGACACAGATGGAGAGAATACTGACTTTCTAAAGTATAATTCTAGAAATCGATCAAAGTGTTAAGAATTCAACGCTATCCGAACCCAATAACATCCTTCTTTTTTTGCAGTGTAGGCATCGGGATTGGTGGCGGAAGTCGCAAATCCCGGGCTATTAAGATGCTCTCGATTACGGACGAGGAGAATATTGCGGTCTGAACTTCATTTGCAATGGTTTCTGGAAGCGACTTGTCTTTCTTCCACTTGACTTCTATCTCTTCTCCACCTTGATAAAGCAATGAACCTTCAAGCGAGATGGTTCCAAGTGTTGAAAAGGATGAAGTGAACTTGTAGATTATCCTAGAAGAATCATTCTCCCTTCTGACATCGACTATGGTCAGATTCTGGTCTATTCTAACTTCCTGTGGCCTATTATCGATCGGAGCGAATCGTCGGCCCTCAATAGTGGTAATTTCAAGATCCTTTATCACACTTCGTAAGTATAATTCGGATTAATTGTTTTTGCCTCGGGCAAGTCAAAGAATACCCGCATTTATTTGTTCCTCAAATAATCCGTGTAGAAATCTGGTAGGTTTTCATATTCGACTGGATCTTCAAATCCTGCCTCCATGAAACCTTTAAGCCTCAGCTTGCAGGAATCGCAGACTCCACAAGCTCTCTCCCTTCCGTTGTAGCACGACCAAGTAAGTTCCAAAGGCGTCTTAAGACTGATGGCTAACTTCACGATATCTGCCTTAGAAAATCTCAATAGTGGGGCCTCGACTTCTATTTTTCCGCCTTCAACGGTCTTTTTCGTTGCCAAGTCGAATGTTCTGTTGATAGACTCGAAATATTCCGGTCTGCAATCCGGATACCCGGAATAATCCAGTGCGTTCGCCCCGATAAATATCTTTGACGAATCCGTTACTTCGGCAAGTCCAAGTCCCAACGACAGCAGTATCGTGTTTCTAGCAGGGACATAAGTGACAGGTATTTCCTTGCCAATATCCCTGAGTGTCACCTCAGGAATTTCGATATCATCTGTGAGTGCGCTTCCTCCGATGGCCCTTAGGTCTATCTTCATGATCTTGTGCTTCACCCCGTAATAATCAGCAATCTTCTTCGCAGATTCAAGTTCCTTTCTGTGTCTCTGTCCATAATCGAATGACAGTGCGATAACCTCGTATCCCTTTGATATGGCGTATGATAGGACAGTGGAACTGTCCAGACCCCCAGACAGCAGACTAACTGCTTTCATTTTTCCAAGTTGATTTTGCATACTGTCCTGGTCCCTCGTGCACTTCAAGTTCAACCCGTTCCACGCTCTGTTCCAGCGATTCGACGAACTTCTGGAGGATGAATTCGCTCAGGCATTCTGCTGTAGTATCCTGCACAGGTACAATCCTGCACTCTTCCGCGGGGAAACTGTATGTTTTACCTTCCAGTCCGACATTCATGTTGCTCGCGTTCCTCTCTATAATTATCCCTCGCCTCTTTTCAGGGATAAGGACCATGTGATCAAGATAATCAGCTATCTCTTTCAGCTTTGATTTTGCTTTCGAGAAATCAAGGAAGTACGTCTTATCACCCAGGGAACCAGTTATCCTCACAGAAATGGAATAGTCATGGCCGTGTATCCTGGAACACTTCCAATCACCAGGTATAAAGTGAGCAGATGAGAAACGTATGTTCGAGTAACTTCCGTCAATGTATATTTCCACGGTACCTAATCCACTTCAAACAAGAAATCCTTTCTGGTCTAAGCGAATATTATTTGTTCATATTGAATAAGACAGGAATGACGAAGTTGCTTTACATTGTAATGAGTTGTAAGGAGGCTGAGCAGAAATTCGATATGGTAATCACATCTGTAGGAAGGATTGCGGAGAAAAAGTTGGCGGAAAAGGTGAAGATTATCTTCTTCGGTCCAAGTGAATTGCTTCTTGCTCAAGCGACTGGTGAGAGGGCTGGGAAATTGAAGAAAAACTCATAGGCGATGGAATAGTGGACTCTGTCTGCGTGAATATAGCCAGAACATGAAGATAGATGTGCAATTAAAAGTACAGGGCATTCTTCTGGAGGGGTAATCGGTTAGAATGATGAACCCGTTGAATGAAGGTTACGTCCCAGTCACTTTCTGAGCCTCTACATACTCAGGCTCAGACAAATCTCCAATCGGGGGTATTAAGAGCAGACCTGCGTTGCAGGGAATTTCGTTCCTTCTATCCTTGAATGCAGAGAAAATGACTTTGGGGTAGAATCTAAGTTTCTCCAGGATCCTCCCCTTCTTGTCAAGATCAGAATACTCACACTCAACAGGAATTTTTTCGTCGTTTCTTATTAAGAGGAGATCTGGGCGGTGCCCATTAAAGTCTGTTCCCTCATACACCTCGAAACCCTGTCTCTTGAAGAAGAAATAAGATCTGGTCACCAGATACCTGTGAAACAGGGATTCGTTACCTTGTTTGTGTCTCGACCCTATCTTTTCAAAGTACTCTTCTTCCAAATGGAACTTTCCGTCTACCACGGTGGCCAATCCTAGGGATACAAGATGACTCAATCTTGTAGGGTCCATGTTCTCAGGGAACTCCTCATCCAGTCTCACATTACCGATTTCGAAGTCATAGAATTCATCGGATATCACGAAATCTCGGCTCACTGCCGCCAGTTGTGTTGATCCAGAGAAAAAGCTCTCGGAACGGGGGACCAGGCAGTTAAAGTGGTGAAATTCCGGATTCTTCAGAATCTTCCCTTCGCGTCTGAACAAATTAGTGTCCTCATTTGAAAGCTGGAAAAGAAAGAGGTTGTGTGCGTTGGTCTTGATTGTAGCGACCAGAGACGGGTCCAATCCGTAGAGCGACTGAGTGGCCATCACTGCCCACAAAGAGAACTTCCTTCCTTCAGTGACTATCCTCTGTGTTATGTGTGGTGAAATCGTTTGGAATTCGTCCATTATCAGGACCACATCTTTCATTCTTCTCAGGACAATGTTGTTCCAAATCTTGTAGAGGAGCATTATGGAAAACGGCCTCGTGAGAGATGTCGGAGAATACTCCCCAGAGAGTTCCACGTAAAGCGTCCCTTTCAGCCGTGATATGTCGAAGAAGTCTCCAGGTGAAGCGAACATTCTCTTTGAAACTTCGTTGGAGATTAGAGGCAGCAGTTTGTTCACAGTCGAAGAGATGAAATCGTACCCCTGATTGAATATAGAGTAAAATTCAGACTTCTCCTCAGACGCAAGGGAGGAAGAGAAATCTTTCCTCTTGTAATAGTTCAAGAGCAAATCTGAAAGATCCTGGATAGTTGGGTTGATCTTGTATTTCAGGAGCAGTCTTGTTAGTACTGTGAAGATCAACTCGATCCTCGGTCCCCAAGTTCCGATTGAAAAAGCTGACTCGCTCGAGAATATGTCTTTAAGCGTCTGCACAACCAGCTCTTCATTTAACAGCCTCTCTCTGTCGTTCTGGTACGGCAGGACTGACATCATGTTGAATTCGAGGTAGCCGGTATCATCTCTGGAATGAGGTGAAAGTGCAATAATGGACGAGTTGGAACTTCCGTATTTCCAGAGCTCGCCATGAGGGTCGAATACCACAACGTTCTTTCCATCCTGCTCGTACATCTTGATTAGTTGAACAAGCAGATTGGATTTACCTGTACCAGTTTTTCCCAAAACAAGCGAATGGTTTTCCAAAAACTCTGGTGGGAAGTATATCCTCTTCTCCTTCATCGGAAATGGTATTCCAGACTCGTAGGGCCAGTAGTCCATTCTATTCAACCCCGTTTATCAGACTGGAAATCTCAAAGCTTGTGAGAATCAGGGGATTCCTTCTTTCATAAGTGAGGCATTGTTTGCCTTCTTTGCTGGAATAATCCCTCAAAAGGACGGGCGTGTAAATACTCATTCTGTAAGATAGCCTCTTCCTCTTGGTTCCAAGTGCCCTCTTCCTAAACGGATTGATCGTTTTGTACCTCACCGTTTTTAGGCGAATGGAATCGCCCTTAACTAAACAAAAAGACGTTTCCAATAGAAAAGGAAAAACTGAAAATAGAGAAAATTTCGGTTTATTTAGCAAGAATACATTTTCCCTCCATCGGATAGACGGGACACAGGCTTCGACCTTGTTTCCTAATTCCTCCTGAATGTACTTGAGAATCTCGGACTCTTTGCCGTGGTCTGTAAGAACAAGCACAAGACCTTCTCTCCGGCTAATTGTCACTTCAGCTTCCCGATTGACCAGCAGCAAGTTAAGGATAGTTCTCAGGTTTTCCCTGTCTTTGATGAATATTTTCCAATCTGACCTCATATATTCTCAACCTCTCGGATTTCAGAATCAAACTGATTCAAAGACTCCTCAAGAGCAAAATCATTCTTGCCAACTTTTCCGACAACGTCGTCGCAGGAACAGCCTTCTAGTCCCGCGAAAAATCCAGTCACAATTTCTGTCGTTTTCATAAAAGCACTTCCAATCCAAGTTTCGTCAATTTCAGAAATTGATGATGCAGTCTTCTTATGCCAGAATGCCGTAAAAATTCGTTATAAAATACAATCTACTCAACAGCAGGCATTACGCACCGCTTTCATCAAAAAGCTCTGTACTATACACGAAAATGGATTACAAAATTAGATAAGCAGCAAATATTTAAGAGTTCGTTATCGAAAGAATATGGAGAAATAAAAAAAATGAAAAATTAAGAGAAGTTTACTTGTATTTTATCTTTGAAGATGCACTGAAATGGACTTTGTTCTTAGAGGGTACCTTTATGATCTGTTTTGTTCTAGGATTCTTTGCATTCCTTGCTTTTGTTTGCTTCCTAGAGAAGATTCCGAATCCTGCAATTCTAACCTTCTGTCCCTTGTTTATGCTTGTCACAATAGCCTTGAAGGTTCCCCTAATGACTGACTCAGCGCTTCTGACAGATACGCCGGAACTCTTGGCGATGTCTCTGGCAATCTCGTTTATTCCGACCATATTAAGAATATCTACATTTAATATATAAAGTTAATGCTATTTTTAAAATTACGGCTGGTACATAAAATATGGATTTTATAAGAAATATCTTATAGAAAACATCGAATATAAATAAAAATTGCTTAAATACTGAAGTCCATATCGCCGGACACTTTTTGGTGAGTGACCATTATGCAGATTCCATAGACCACGTCGAGGTTTTTTGATAGTGCTGTGTTGATGACATCGGGGCTCTCAGCACCCAATTGCAGCCATACTGCTTTCGGGTTTATAGCAGATGCCTGGATCACCACTTCCTTGGAAGCTTCCGGGTTCCTGAAAACATCAACGATGTCAATTTTAATGTCCTTCGGGATGTCCATTATAGCCGGGTAAGCCTTCTTTCCATATATCTGATCCACTGCGGGATTGACGGGGATAACATTGTAACCCTTGTCTATCAGATATTTTCCAACCTTGTTTGAATCCCTTTCGGGGTTGGGAGACATACCAACTACAGCGATGTTTTTGCTCTCTTCCAGCAAGCCCTTTATCATAGCTGGCTTATCAAGAATCATCAGCTTCTGAATCAAAAATATCAGATAAATTTTTCCGAATTTTCGCACGCAATCTCGAGATTTTCTATCAAATCATTTATCTCGGTCGTCTGGAACAATGGAGAAAGAGAAATTGTGGTTACAGACTGCCCCCTGCGATACTGGGCTATAGCCAGTCCGCTATCTTTCCGGAAAGCTATGCTTGGCTCGCCATCTTCGAACACATCGAAAAAGTTTCCCCCCTTTCTCAGATCATAGATCAGGTGTCTAACTTCAGAATCTGAGTCCGCGATGTCCACCCAAGCCGCCCTCCTGTAGTACCCTTCAGAAAACACTAGTATTGTTTCCAGTGATTTACCGTTCCTCGTCAATTTGCCAATGGAATCAAGACAGAGGCTCCCAACGCAGAGTTTCTCAGTGGGACTTTGCCAGGTGAGATTGCTTATCCGTTCTTCCTCGAACCACTCCGGTTTCCCACCATTTGCAAAGAACGAGCGCTCACGAAATGGGAGGTTCTCGAACCTGTCGTTCATGAAAGGAGCAACCATCCTTTCGCTCAATTTCCTGACATTCAATTGGGTCTCTCCCTCAATCTCAATCTGTGTCCCTAATGAGAACGAAGAGGACGCTTCCTTTCCCTTGTAGTTCTTTCCATAGAATATTGCTCTATCTTCCAGCACCGAGCTACTGAGGGAAGAATAGGATGAGACGAAAGAGTTCATGAGACTCTTCGGGAAACCCGGATAGAACCAATCAAGAAAGAATTCCTTAACTCGAAGTTTTTCGCCTTCGATCATGCACTCAAATCTCAGGGTAGCCCACTTAGTTCCGTTCTTGCGATAAGTCACATTCGAAACTTCAATCTTATCCGTGATATAAATGAGAAAAGGGGTTTTCTCTTGGAGCTCTTCCAGATCAGAAACCTGAATTATGTCGTCTCGTGTCAACGTTTTCTCAGGGTAAATGGATACTTAAGGCTTTAAGTGGCTCTTTCCAAAAGCTAAGGAATACTCCCTTTAAGACCTCTTGATGATGTTAGAAGGGATCTGTTTCCTCAGGTTTAGGATCATGTCTTCAGCTGTTTCCTTCAGACCATAGTTTGGATGGAAGTCCCACTCCTGCTCGGCCGCAGAGGCGTCTATAGATCCTGGCCACGAATCGGCGATGACTTGCCTGAAATCTGGTTCGTAAGTTACACCGAATGAGGGGAAATAGTTCCTAAGCTCAAGTTCAAGCTGCTTGGGGGTAATTGAAAAAGAGGTGATGTTGAAATCAGTCCTGTGCTTTAGACGGGAATCCTCAGCCTCTGCAAGTCTCAAGAGTGAATCAAGGGCGTCAGGCATGTACATCATCGGTAGTTTAGAATCTTCCTTGAGGAAGCACTTATAATTCCTCCCCTTGACAGCCTCAATGATCATTTCCACTGAATAGTCTGTCGTACCGCCACCGGGCGGTGTCTTGTAACTTATAAGACCGGGAAAACGAAGCCCCCTTGCATTCAGACCGAATCTTAAGTGATAGTAGTTTCCCAGCTGCTCTGCCATGAGTTTTGAAACTCCGTACATGGTCACCGGCCTAGTTATTGTCTCGATCGGGACATTTTCTTTTGGCGTATCGGGACCAAAGACTCCTATCGAACTTGGCGTAAGAACTAGTCCAACCTTGTTCTTAATGGCAGACTCCAATATGTTGTACATACCAGATATATTGACTCTGTAAGCAAGCTCCGGATTTTTCTCTCCGCTAGCTGACAGAATTGCAGCAAGATGGAAAACAGTATCGATCCTGTACTTGTCTATGGCCAGATCAACGGCTCCTTTGTTCGTGACGTCTAGGCTGATGAATCTGTTATCCGTCGTGTTGGATCTGACATCAGATGGAATCACTCTGCCATTGCCGAAAACTTCAGAAAGATAAGGCACCAGTTCACTGCCAATCTGCCCCCCTGCGCCAGTTACGAGGATCTTTTCGAATGTCATTCTCTCATTGAGTTACGCTGAAATAAAAAATATTTCGTACTGGGGAAAATGAACTGGATCGTTATCACAGATTGACTCCTAGGTGGACTTGTGTGAGGGCGCAAATGCTCAGTCTGGACTAATCCACTCTTTTTTCTTGAATTATTTTTCTTCTACATTCTCCTCGATCTGAGTATGAAACCAAGGACGAAAACCACGGCCAGTATGTAGACACCGACGATAGTCGATGCCCAATTGTACTGCGAGGTTTGACCAGAGTTTATCATCAGAAAGTTGGCTCCTTCAATGCTGTGGATTGTGTCGTAACAAACACCTTCTACATATGATTGATTTTCTTTATCATACAACACAATACCGTTGGACGAATCGACAAATAGAGTGATGCTAACAATTACACAACTCTGGCTCTGATCGGTGGAAGGATATGTCCTGTGAATTGAAGCTGCAGTTGGTCGAAGAAATGTTCAACGGTGCCTTCGCATTCATGTACTTGAAATACAGTGAAGAATTTTTGGAGATCATTTTCAGAATAGAACCGTTAACCACAAAAAATGAACTTCACGGGTAGGAACCAGTTTTCTGTGATTGAGAAATCGCTACCCATCAATGCATCGGTCGCGATTTGTTCTGTGGCGGGCCTAGATGGCCATAGTATTTCCGCCTTTCATTGAAATTAAATAGCTTTGGACTCACCGTTGTAATTTCAAAATAATCAGTGGACTTTGAGACGTTATCATGCGATGACTCCTTTATTACCAACTTTTGCGAGTAATTTAACTCCGAACCGGCATACAACCAACTCTGGTTGGTTCCGCGAGTCGCTGGGACGCCGGAGAGTGGTGAGAGGGAGGGAATTGCCAGGGTAACAATAAGTAAAATTGAGATGCAAGTTTCAAGAAATCTCATGCGAAACTTCTCTAGCGGGTTGCCAAAACAGTCATACCTAAAACTTCTCAAGAATTGGATTCTGAGCAAAATATATGACCGCCATAAAGATTCCGGGCTATGGGAAAAATGGACTGGGTGGAGGAGGAAGTTAGAGTTTTGAAAGAGACCGGCCGTTACATTCCCATACGAACTCTTCAAACTTCTCAGGGCGCGTGGGTCAAGATAGATGGACGAAAATTGTTGAACCTATGCTCCAACAATTACCTCGGGCTTGCGAACAATCCGGAAGTCAAGAAGGCAATGCACGAAGCTATTGACATTTATGGAGTAGGAGCGGGTGCAGTGAGGAGCATCGCAGGTACGATGGAACTACATATAAAGCTCGAAGAGAAGATAGCGCAGTTCAAGCACATGGAGTCATCTCTTGTCTACCAAGGTGGTCTCCTAGCGAACCTTGGAACAATTCCGGCACTGGTAGGCAAAGAAGACCTTGTTTTCAGCGAAGAACTCAATCACGCAAGCATAATAGACGGAGTGAGACTGAGCTCGGCTAAGAGGGTAGTGTTTTCGCACAACTCTGCAGCAGATCTCGAAGCGAAACTGAAAGCAGAGAGATCAACAGGTAAGAAGTCTCTGATAGTGACGGATGGCGTGTTCAGCATGGATGGCGACATTGCGCCGCTTAAAGAGGAGGCGGAAGTTGGCGAAAAATATGAATCGATGATTTACGTGGATGATGCCCATGGGGAAGGTATCCTCGGAGATCACGGAAGAGGTATAGTTGATCACTTCAAGCTGACTGGAAAAGTTGACATTGAAATGGGCACTTTTTCAAAGGCGGTTGGAGTCATGGGTGGTTTCGTTGCGGGCAGAAAGGAGCTGATAGATTATCTGAAACAAAAAGCAAGGCCGTTCCTGTTTAGTTCTGCGCTGAATCCCGGGGAAGTAGCAGCGATAATGAAGAGCATCGAGATTATGGATAGGGACGACTCACTGTTAAAGAAACTGTGGAATAACTCAGAATTCCTGAAAGAAAAACTCAGGAACATCGGTTACAACACGGGAAGGAGCAAGACTCCAATTACACCCGTTATGGTGGGAGGGGAGAAGGAGACAATCGATCTAAGCAAGACCCTTTATGAGGAAGGCGTGTTTGCATCTCCGATAGTGTTTCCAACAGTCGCCAAAGGTGCAGCCAGAATCAGGTTGATGCCGTCGGCAGTCCATTCAAGGGAAGACCTAAAATATGCGGGAGACAAGTTCGAAGAAGTTGGAAAAAAACTGAAGCTCATATGAACTGAGAGTGTGAAATCATGAACTATGTAGAATGTGTACCCAACTACAGTGAGGGGAGAGACAGGGGGAAGATCGACTCCATTATTGAATCGATCAAGAAGTATCCTGTTGACGTAATTGATGTTGAGATGAATTCGGACCACAACAGATGCGTTGTGACCGTTGTTGGGGAAGGAGAATCGATGTTAAACGCGATGTTCGAATCAATTAAGAGGGCAAGCGAGCTCATCGATCTAGACTCACACAAGGGGGAGCACCCACGATTCGGTGCTACGGACGTGGTACCTTTCGTGCCAATGCTGGGAACCACAAAGGAATACTGTATAGACCTGGCACGGCGTCTCGGTCAGAGGGTTGGTGAGGAGCTTGGAATACCTGTTTTCCTGTACTCAGATGCTGCGCTCAGTCCCGCCAGGAAAGAGCTTCCCGATATCAGGAGCGAGAAATTCCAGTACGAACAACTGAAGGAAGCAATCTCTATGGACGAAAAATATGCACCGGATTTCGGACCCAAGAAGTTGGGGAAAGCGGGAGCTTCGATAATCGGAGCGAGGGAATTCCTGATAGCGTTCAATGTCGATTTCCGTACTGAGGAGATCAAGCCTGTCAAGGAAATAGCAAAGAGGACGCGCGAGAGAACTGGTGGTCTGAAGAACGTGAGAGCGCTTGGATTCAACCTAGCCGAAACAAGGGAGACGCAAGTCTCGATGAACCTTGTCAATTACAAAGAAACGGCAGTTCCAGAAGTATTTGAATTTGTCAAGAGAGAGGGGCAATCGAGGGGACTCCCTATTAGCAGGTCGGAGTTAGTCGGTATGATACCGCTGCAGGCACTTGAGGAGATATACAGGTTTTATTTGATGAACAGAGAATTCTCCGAGAACCAGATTTTGGAAAAGAAACTTCTGGAAATATTTTCAAAGGACAGCATCAAGGGCTACTTGGGAGAACTCGCCAGCGACAAGCCGGCTCCAGGTGGAGGATCTGCCAGCGGGTTGGTCGGCTCAATGGGAGCCGCCCTTGTTGCAATGGTTGCTGGACTAACTGTCGGAAAGAAAGGGTACGAGGAAGTTCAGGAAAAAATGAAAGCTATAAAGAAGGAGGCGGGGGAACTGGTGTGGAAGCTCTACAATCAATCTGACAGGGACACCAAGGCTTATGACAATCTCACACGCTCGCTTTCACTCCCTAAAGGGACTCCCGAGGAGAAGGAGGAGAGGACAAGAAAGATCCAGGAAAGACTCAAGGAGGCAACGCAGGTTCCGTACGCAACCGGAAAGCTTGCGGCATCCCTTCTGGATTATCTGCCATTGCTGATAGAGAATGGGAACAAGAATGCGCTCTCCGACGTTTACTGTGCTGCACTATTCATCTCTTCATCTGTATATGGATCTATGCAGAACGTGAAGATAAACTTAGGATTGATCAAGGATACTGCCTTCATAGAAGAGTACAGAAAGAAAATGTTAGATCTATCTGAAGAGACCAGAAAGAAAACAGAGGAAATAGTCAAGAATATGTGGAATTAATCTCGAAGGTGAACTAATGAAATTGATAAGTGAAATTGCAAGTGAATTGGGAATTACTGCGGATGAGCTCGAACAATATGGAAAGTACATGGCCAAGGTGAACCCGACAATTTTGGAAAGGCTGTCTGGAAAGAAGAACGGGAAAATGATATTGGTAACAGCGATTAACCCGACCTCCGCTGGAGAGGGGAAGACAACAACCACCATAGGTCTTTCACAGGGGTTGAAGAAAATTGGAAAGAAGTCAATGGTCACAATCAGGGAACCTTCTCTCGGACCCAACTTTGGAATAAAAGGAGGAGGAACCGGTGGAGGTAAATGTCAGTTGCTGCCGACCGACGAGATAAATCTCAATTTCACGGGAGATTTTCCCGCGATATCAGCGGCACATAATCTCCTATCTGCGATCGTGAACAACCACATTTTCCACGGAAATGAGCTCGGGTTCGACGCGAAAAAGATTGCATGGAAGAGAACAATCGACATGAACGATCGTTCATTGAGACAAGTAATGGTAGGGATGGGTGATCAGGGTGGAGCACTAGCAGAAGACACATTCCTGATTACGCCAGCCTCCGAAATCATGGCGATCATGGGATTTGCAGAGAATTACGAGATGCTGAAGGATATGCTATCAAAGATTACCGTCGGTTACACGAGGGAAGGCAAGAGATTGACTGCTGGGGATCTTAAAGCGCAAGGTGCAATGGCTGCTCTGCTCAAGAACACCATAAAGCCAAACCTGGTACAGACAAATGAAGGTGTTCCAGGATTTGTTCACATAGGACCATTTGGAAATATAGCGCACGGCCATAACAGCGTACTGGCAGACAAGATAGCGCTCAAGCTTGCAGACTACGTTATCACTGAAGCAGGGTTCGGCTCAGACCTCGGGGCACAGAAATTCATCGACATCGTTCTGAGAAGGACCGGATATAATCTGGACCTTGTGGTTCTCGTAGTCACTGTAAAGGCCATAAAGCACAATGGTGGAATGAAACCAACAGAGAATGGCGGAATGGAATTCATCCATAAGGGAATAGAGAACCTGTTCTTCCATCTGGGTAACCTGGAAAGATATGGTCTCCCTCTTGTCGTTTCACTTAACAGATTCAAAGATGACAGGGAGGAAGAAATCCAGTACCTGAGACAGGAAGTGGAGAGGAAAGGTTACAGAATGGAATTGAACGAAGGGTACATGAAGGGAGGGGACGGATGCATTGACCTAGCTAAAACGGTCATAGAGATACTGGACAGGGGCTCATCCGCTCCGAAAAAGATCAACTTCACCTACGAGAAAGATGACCCGGTAAAATCGAAAATTGAGAACATAGCTACAAAAGTTTACGGAGCGTCAAAAATTGAATATTCTAAGAAAGCGATGAGAGTCTTGAAGAGAGTGAAGGATGAAAAATTAGATTTCCTGGATGTCTGCATGGCGAAAACTCAATACTCCATAACCGATGACCAGACAAGGCTTGGCTGGCCGAAGAATTTCACCATCACAATTGAGGACATTATGCTCTCTACTGGGGTAGGGTTCGCAGTGCCTTTACTTGGCGAGATCATGACAATGCCAGGTCTTCCAAAACATCCCATCTCTGAGGAAGTAAATATAGATGAAAGGGGGAACATCACCGGATTACTCTGAAACAGTGACTTGGAAGGACGTAGAAGAAGCCTATGACCGAGTGAAAGGCGTTATAAAAAACACTCCCATAGAACGTTCCAGCTCAATAAGCGATCTGAGTGGGGGAGAAGTCTACCTGAAACTGGAGAACCTCCAGAAGGGAGGGTCATTCAAGATAAGGGGAGCTTACAATCTAATAAGCAGGATCAAGAAAGATGTGGTGGCCGCCAGCGCGGGAAACCACGCACAGGGAGTTGCCCTCGCATCCTCAATGCTCGGATTGAAGTCACTCGTGGTCATGCCACAGTTCGCACCCCCCGTGAAGATGATTGCCACGCAGAGGTACGGAGGAGAGGTGTTGCTGTATGGAAACACGTTTGACGAGGCTACCGAGAGAGCCAAGAAAATTGCAAAAGAAGAAGGTAAGATTTTCGCACATGCATTCGACAACAGGTATGTCGTAGCAGGTCAGGGAACAATCTCAATGGAAATTCTGGATGAGATGGATGATTTCGACTATATCCTCGTGCCAATCGGGGGTGGAGGGCTCATAGGAGGAATTGCAACCTATCTCAAGGAGAGGGGTTACAAGGGAAAAATCATTGGCGTAGAAGCTGAGAACGCCGCCGCTATGAAACAGTCACTCAAAGAAGGGAAACCAGTGAAGCTTGACTCGGTGGATACAATTGCAGATGGAATAGCTGTGAAATCACCATCCGAGTTCACGGTCAGCATAGCAAAGCGATATGTCGACCAGATTGTGACAGTGAGTGACGAGGAGATCTCCTATGCGATGTTCACTCTCCTCGAGAGGGGCAAAATCGTGGCGGAACCGGCCGGTGCGGCTTCAGTTGCCGCGTTGATAAAAGGGAAAGTCAACGTGAAGGGAAAAAAGGTAGTGGCACTGATTTCTGGAGGTAATGTTGACATGCCGCTGCTCTCACAGATCATTGAAAAGAATCTATTAGAAAATGGGAGAGAATTCATCATCAGTTTCATCGTGAACAACGTCCCATCGGAAATGAAGAAAGCAATAGAGCTGTTCGCCGAGATGAAACTGAATGTGGAGGAACTTCATACTGAGCTGTTCGGTGAAGACATAGGAGTCGGAAAACAAAAGATCACCGCCAAGCTTAAGATATACGGGCACGAGCCCCTTACCAAAATAAGGAAAACTTTCACATCCCTGGGTTTCAGGATAGTGAGCATAAGAGGGGCGAAATTTTAGTGTACCCCGGAATTAACAAGGAGAGTCATTATCATCCCCTCTGACCTTTCCGGGGATGTGGGATTTCTTCTGGCCTTGGGTTCACAGATAGGCGACACGCCATAACTCACCAAGGGGCCCAAAAATCCCTGTAGTTCCCCGTCGTCCAGCGTCTATCACTGATCAAGCGCTATTCCAAAGGGAACGCACTAAAATGTAATGTCAACTCTTAACTCTTTCGAATCTAGCAGTAATTCTAGTCCTGAGTCCGCCCCTCGCATTGAATTCTCCAATGACCTCCATGAATTTCGGTGAACAACTCCTCACCAGATCCTCGAGTATCTTGTTAACAGCATTCTCCTGGAATATACCGACATTTCTGTACCTGTGAAGATAAAGTTTGAGAGACTTCAATTCGATTATCCTCTTGTCAGGAAGGTACTGTACCGTTATCTTTCCGAAGTCTGGCATTCCAGTCTTGGGGCAAATAGAAGTGAATTCATCTGTCTCTATTGTGATGTGGGATGAACTCTTGTTGTAAGGGAAAAGGACGGAATTTACCTTGCCTAGATCGAGTTTCTTGATCTCCTTCTGCAAGTTTTCGTATTCTGACACTCTGACAGTATCGTGAACTCCTAAATCAAGATTCCTTGGGTACACTTCATAATATCTACAAAATGAAATCGGGCTACCAAAACTATTTTTAAAACATATTGTTCAGCGAATCAATGAAATCGACAGCAGTCCTGATCGCAGTCTTGATAGTAGTGGCAGGAATGGGACTGTATGTTTACTACACTAACGAAACCCACAAAAACACACCGTCGGGTTCACACGTCTACCTAGGTGCTATCTACAGCGGACCTGCAAAATATACGAACTACGTATCAGCCAGCGTGAACTTCAAGGACGGCCCTAACCTCAAGAATGGCATCTATTATGTTGTCCTTTCAATATGGGACAGCAACAACAGCTACGACCAGTTGGGAATCACTTCTTACATGGGGAAATTCTACTCCACGTATTCGTATACACAAACACTGAACGGAACGATAAAATATATTTTTCAGCCCCGCTGGAATCCGATCAGTCCGGGTGATCACAATATGTCTATGTACGTGGACAAAGGCAACATCCTCTTCAAGTTTGACAGTAACACTTTCACTGCTCAGACCGGTGGTGACAACTTTACCATGGAAACAAACCAGAAAATTGGTAATCATTCATTTGCTGGCTTTACGATATATGAGGAGATATATGGTTTCAACAAGACCCTTCCGGGAATCTCATACAATTTCTCAAACGTTCAATATGGGACTAGCGGTTACCCGAGCGGATACGTAATGGACTGGATGCCCTTCTCACACAATCTCACTAGTGTTCCCTCGACGGTAGTATACATGAAGTATGCCAGTGTCAACATATACAATACCGCACCCGTAACACTCAGGATTTCGGTTCAAAATCTCTTATCTACTGCTGTGTTAAAGATTTCTGACCTCAACGAAACGATACCTGGTAATGGACAGTATTCCTTCAACCTCCTTCCCGGAAATTACACTCTCTATCTGGTGTACCAGGGGGTATCCAAGTCCTACAACGTTTCCCTGAATTCAAGCAGAGATTACACTGTAACTGGATGATCTATTTTATGAATACCCCACTGAACACAAGAATCACACTGTGCAATCGCAAACATTAAAGAACACCTAGAAGAAGTCTTATTCATCTTCAGCTTCTAACGAACTTTCCACCACTTGCCTACCTGCAAGTAAATGAACTTCTTCTAACACGCTATCTAATCGCCTAAACTTTTTATATCCTACCAAACTAACCAAAGACCAATGACTGATAAAGTGAAGGAGGTAAGATAATGGCAGAAACAACTTATGTAAGGTTCCAAACGCCAGACGAATTAAGAGCAAAGGCGATGCAGCTTGTGGAGGTCTCATCCGAAACAGGAAAGATAAAGAAGGGAACGAATGAGGTTACAAAGGTAGTGGAGAGAGGGGAAGCAAAAGTAGTCGTGATAGCAGAAGACATCACGCCCCCAGAAGTAATACTTCACATACCGCTCCTCTGTGAGGAAAAGGGGATACCCTATTTCTACGTTCAGAAGAAAGAGGACCTCGGGCAGAAAGTAAAGCTCAAGAGTTCCGCTGCTGTTGCAATCATCGAACCAGGAAATGGAAAGCAACTGTTGACAGAACTCATAGACAAGTTCAAGGAAATCAAGAAATAAAGAGTGATGTGAAATGCCAGAGAACGACGCCATTCCATGCGAAGTCGTGGAGCTTGTTGGTAGGACAGGAATGGCAGGAGAGGCGACCCAGGTCAAGATCAAGGTACTTGCAGGAGGAGACCAGGGAAGGGTTCTAACGAGAAACGTGATGGGCCCGGTCAGGATCGGAGACATCCTCATGCTCAAGGAAACGGCAAGGGAAGCAAGGAAACTTTCGGTGAGGTGATTCTTACGGAAACAAGGTATTGTTCATTCTGCGGATCTAAAATAGAACTCGGAACAGGAAAGATGTACATCAAGAGAGATGGTTCAGTTCTCTATTTTGACAATATGAAATGCGAGAAGAATTTCCTCAAGCTTCGCAGAGAGCCAAGAAGGATCAGATGGACGGAAGAGGGAAGAGAGGAAAAAGCACACAGGATCAAGTTCTCCAAGGAAACGGCTCCGAAGCCCAAAGCTCCTGCCGTTGAAGCGCCAAAGGAAGAAAAAGGGCAAGCCGTAGAACCTCCAAAAGAACGCTGAGGTGGAGATCTTTTGAGAACTCTTGTTTTGATTAAGCCGGATGGCGTGGTAAGATCTAGGGTTGGCGCAATAATTTCAAGGTTCGAGGACAAAGGACTCAAAGTAGTCGCAATGAAGCTGATGAAACTTGATAGAGCAAGTGCGGAGAGACACTATGCGGTCCACAAAGGTAAACCGTTCTACGATTCACTGCTGAATTACATCACTTCGAACCCCATAGTTGCGATGGTGATAGAGGGAAACAACTGCATCGACATTGTCAGGAAAATGATGGGGGCCACTAATGGAGCCAAGGCCGAACCCGGCACGATCAGGGGAGACTACTCAGTTGGAATAGATTTCAATCTGATACACGGAAGCGATTCAGAGGAATCTGCAAAGTACGAGATTCCTATATTCTTTGAAGATAGAGAAATATTAACTTACGAGAGGGCAGATAGAGATTGGCTGTGACAAGTTATGTGGATAAGGCAACCAATTGTAGGGGTCCTTGGCCATGTTGACCACGGAAAGACTTCGCTTCTCGATAACATAAGAGGGGGCGTTGTTGCATCCAGGGAAGCTGGAGGAATAACCCAGCACATTGGAGCGACAGAAGTACCAATTCAGGAAATAGTAAGGATCTGCAGGGACATTTTGGGTGCAAGGAATTTCAAGATTCCGGGACTACTTTTCATTGATACGCCGGGACACGAGTCGTTCTCGAGCCTTAGAATAAGAGGAGGATCAATTGCTGACATCGCGGTTTTGGTCATAGACGTCAGGGAAGGCATAATGCCACAGACTAAGGAGTCCTTAGAAGTTCTAAAGAAGTTCAAGACACCGTTTGTAGTGGCGGCTAACAAAGTCGATTTGATTGAGGGATTTTCAGGAATGAAGGGGGCCTTCATCCCATCGACTAAAAACATGGAACAGTCGAGGTTGGAAGAACTAGATAACAAAGTCTTTCAGCTATCGTCACAGCTTTATCGGGAGGGGTTCAGCGCAGACAGGTATGACAGGATTTCAGATTTCACAAGGAACATTGCAATTGTCCCATTATCTGCAAAGTCGGGTTACGGGATACCAGACCTGCTCATGATCCTTTCTGGCCTGGCCCAAACTTTCTTAGAAACACAATTACAGAATGAAGATGAAACAGCAGAGGGAACCATACTGGAAGTCAGGGAAGAGAAGGGGATGGGGGAAGTTTCTGATGCGATTCTGTACAGCGGTATCTTGAAGAGAGGAGAGACCGTTCTTACCGGTACAGTAGATGGAATACGAGCACTCAGAGTCAAGGGAATCTTCAAACCCAAACCGCTTGACGAAATAAGGGACCCTAGAGATCGATTCTTGCCAGTTTCAGAAGTGAAGGCTGCATCCGGGATAAGGATACTCTTCCAGGGAGAGGGGGGAATTATTCCAGGAAGTCCATTCAAGGAAGCGACCGGTGACCTCATCACACTCAAGAAATCAATAGAAGAGGCCATAAAGGGGTCGTTCAAGCCCTCATCCGAGGGAATAGTAGCTAAGGCAGACACAGTTGGTGGTCTGGAAGCACTTGTCTATGAACTCGGTAGAATAAACGTGCCCATCAAGAAAGCAGAAGTTGGGCCCGTTTCGAAGAGGGACATAACTGAGGCAGCCACTAATAGTGTCCCGGAGAACAAGATCATAATTGCATTCAACGTACCTGTTGAAGTCAAAGAATACTCGGAAGTCAAGGTCATAGAAAACAAAGTCATATACTCCATAAAGGACGACCTGATTAAGGCAAGGGAAGAGATCACTCAGAAGGAACTGGAGGAGAAGAGGAAGGCATTCACATTCCCGTGCAAGTTGCTCATTCTGGAAGGAAACGTTTTTAGGATATCCAAACCCGCAATCTTCGGAGTCAGGATACTCGGGGGAAAACTCAGGGTAAAAACCCAGCTGATGAAGATCGACGGCAACAACGTCGGCCCAGTCAAGAGCATCAGGACTGGAGAACAATCTCTTCAGGAGGCAAACCAAGGTGATGAAGTCGCGATTGCAATGGACGGTATAACGATTGGAAGGCAGCTGAAGGAAGGGGACGTTCTGTACTCGGACATCAACGAACGAGATTTCAGGATTCTTAAGGACGAAAATCTGAACACTGACGAAGGGATGATAATGGATGACATAAAGAACCTACGAAGAAAGACGAGTCCATTCTGGGGAAGCTAAGAGCCTAATCGACAGTCTTTTTATGCCTGAATGAATACCCATCCCTCATGGAAGTAAATGCACTCGAGTTCTGTACATCTTGTGGTACTGGTCTTCAGGAAAGGGGAGCAACAACGTTCAAATGCCCCGCATGTGGTCAGGAAACTATCAGCAGATGCAACAACTGTAGGGAACTTTCTGTTCAGTATGTTTGCCCTAAATGTGGATTTAGGGGGCCATAAGGTTGGGCAAGGTAGCCGTATCATTCAAAGTAATGCCATTAGATGAAAACAAAGACCTTGTAGCAATTGAGAAGGATTTGAAGAGTGACCTTTCCAAGAATTATGTGCTCGGGAACAGTAGGATCGAAGAGCTTGCATTTGGAATAAAAGTACTGAAGCTCATAGTCATAATGAGCGATGAGGGCGGACTCGTTGAAGATGTCGAACAGAAGATACGATCCTTCCAAGATGTTGGCGAAGTTGAAGTGGAAGAAGTCTCACTAATTTCTTAGAAGATTCCACGACTTCTTTTTATATTGGGATTTCTACTATATGTCTGTGGAAAAGGCAGATGGCTGTAGATAAAAGCACGACCCGGAGTGTGGTTGTAAGGGCACTTATGGGAGACTTGCTCATTGCAGTCACAAAATACATAGCTGCCATATTCAGCGGAAGTGCTGCGATTCTAGCAGAAGCAATACACTCCTCGTCCGACACCGTCAACCAGTTTCTCCTCCTTCTTGGCTACAATCTCAGCACAGAGAAAGATTCCTCAAAGTTCCCCTTCGGAAGGGGAAGGGAACAATTCTTCTGGTCGTTCGTAGTTGCAATCCTTGTATTCGGAATTTCTGGGGTCCTGACCTTTGCAGAAGGGATCATTAAGTTAACTTCCACCTACACGATCAGGGATCCGCTATTTGCATATGCAGCCCTCGCATTCTCATTTGCAGTGGATGGCTATGTTCTAGTCATATCGTCACGTTTCTTCATATCCAGGTTACGCAAACAGGGATACCGTGATCTGCTGTCTTTCATCAGAGACTTCAGGGACCCAGTCCTGATGACCGCACTGGTAGAAGATACGGCTGCGCTGGCGGGAGTAGTCACAGCATTCTTGGGCATTAGTCTCTCACTGGTAACAAGAAACAATGTATTCGACGCATCGTCATCGATAGTGATAGGTTTGATCATGATGACGTCTGGAATATACCTCTCCAAAAAGAGCAAGGATCTATTGATAGGCCAGGGTATTTCTTCTGCAGACCAGAAAAGGATTGAAGTGATTTTGAATATGAACACCTCTGTAAACAAAGTTCTGGACGTCAAGACAATCTATCAGAGTCCTGAAAGAGTCCTTCTTGCGATGGACCTTAACTTCAAGGATGGATTGAGTACGGGACAGATAGAAAAGGCTATTGACGAGATCGAGCAATCCATCAAGTCTACGTTTCCATATATAGAGAGAATATATGTGGAAGCAGAGGAAAGGCAGACGGATTCTAAGACGACGAATGCCTAGATACCCAGGTCTCTGAGTTTCTTGATCCTCGTATCTATTGGAGGATGTGTGGAGAAGAGTTTCTTGACCCTCGCATTACCGAGTGGGTTTACTATGAACATGCTTGTAGTTGCTGGATTTGCATTTCGAAGTGGTTTGCTGGAGTTCCAAGACTCCAGCTTCATCAATGCACTTATCAGACCTTCCGATGAGTTGTTGACTTTGGCACCGTGTTCGTCCGCGTAGAGCTCCCTCTGTCTCGAGATCGCTAGTTGAAGCATCATCGCTCCCACTGCTGCAATTATCAGTACCCCAAGCACAATTATGTCCTGTCCTCCCTTTCGCCCACCGAACAAGGCATTGAAACCGAAAACCCTCGCGCCTATCATCAGTGCAGAAGCTACCGTAGCGGCAACTGTCACAACGAGGATATCGTTGTGCTTGATGTGTCCAAGTTCGTGTCCTATGACTCCTCTCAGCTCTCTCTCGTTCAGCATATTTAGAATTGCCCTGGTGAAGACTACGTATGCCTTCTTCTTGCTCCTACCTGTAGCAAATGCATTAGGTACTGGAAGATTCGCAATAGCGATCTTCGGGAAAGGGATGTTGGCATTCTGAGCAACATCCCTCACCATTGCGAACAATCTCGGATCGTCTTTTTCGTCGATCTCCTTGGCGTGATAACTCCACATCACTATCCTGTATGAGAAAAAGTAAGAAATAAGATTCATGACAGCAGCGAAAGCAACGAATAGGATCAACCATTCCAAGGCATTACCAACCAGATAACCTATCACGAGTCCAGCCACAGAGAATATGAGGAACAGAAACACGAATGCTATTACCAATCTAAATCTACTCACGATGTGGGGCAGGACAACCTTGAATTTAATTGTTATCGATATATTGTTAAAATAATAAATAAAATTCATTAAATAATAATTTCCCAGCAAGGATAAATCATAACAACTGTTTAATAGTAATTGTAATTACCTGCTATCTTTAGGGGGTAATACCAAGATGCTTAAGAAGACAGCAAAAACAACAGCTCTGTTCGTCATCACTATTTTGGTGATGGGAGGACTCTTGGGAGGGGCACTAGGCCAGGTACAAGGAGCAAGTAAGGTAACATTTAGTTTTACGGTGCTGGGGAATGGATTGGCCCCGGCAAGCGGAGTTAAGGTCCAACTGGAGAGTGCTAATGGAGTCTTAGTGAGCAGCAGCACATCGAGTCCCAATGTAGCATTCCAGGTATATCCCGGAAATTACATACTTTACATTCCCAGCCAGATCGTCATATCATCTTCAATAGTGTACAATTCTACACACGAGAGCGTAAGTGTGAAGGACAACGGAACTGCTTACGTCGGAAGCTCTGTGCTGAAAAGCATGAGTGTAGGATATTCCCAGGCGAATGCGAATGTGTACATAACTGTGAAGGGGGTGACATCATCACAAATCACTTCCGTATACCTTTCGTTACCAAACGGACTTCAGATAAGTGCAACCAAAGTGAATGCATCTAATCCAAATTCAGGTTACACAGCGACGAGTATATCCGGAACACAGATTCTGACTGTACTTTACAACTCGACATCCACTGCATTCTTCTCCGAGGAGCTCACAGGCATCTCCTCAAGCAAGACCAATAACAGCGTGGTCGCAAATGTCTCTGCTTCACAGGACGTTCAGGGAACAGTATCCTCGACAAGCGGCACCTCAGTTAATAGAGTCGAAGTGTCCATCTACCAGAACGGCGGTCTACTTGGAGCCGATGATTTCACTAATGGATACTATTACCTATCGTTGGCGGCCGGAACATACAGTCTAGTGATATCTTCACCAGGCTATCTTCCAACGGTATTGTCCGTAACAACCACATCAGGTGGATCACCAACTTTTCAGGCAGTCGCACTGACACCCTCCAACGTACAGGAGCTACAGTTAATCTCATTCAGCTCTAACTTCCAGAACGCTACAATCAGTGGAGGAGTCACGCTGACAAATGCCACAACACTTCCCTTCCTTCCTTATTCCGATGCAGGATCACTATACGATCAGCTGCACCTGAACGGGCTCAATGCAGGGGATCTGTGGGCGATACTCAATGTTACAGTTCCTTACAACACTGCAAGCACAGTACTCTACAACAATTATTCCTACAACACAACTGGATCACACACCACATTCACTGCGTCTTCTGGAACATATAAGTTCAACTACACAGCTACTTACAGCCAGTCAAAGGTCACTGCAACGAGCACCGCCAGTATCAGGGTGTTCGTTAACAAAGACAACAGCAACACAACTGCGACAACTTACGTTTCGGAACTCAGCATTCCATCATCTTACCAGAGGGCGAACGTCGTAAGCACCAGTCTTGCAACCGTTTCAGGATACTCAGGAGTGATTAAGATCACAAACAGCACATTCAACGGTTTCCTGACGATCAAGATTGCTCCTAAAGCTAAACCGGAACTGAGAATGTCTCAGATATCAGCAACGTGGAGCGGTTCGTTTGAGTCAACAATTTCTTCAAACACTTCTTCCAACTTCACTCTTGTAGTACCAGTCGGGAAGACGGTCACGCTCAATGCCAGTAATATTCCTTATGACACTGTTCTCGGCACGGATAACTATCAGCAAATGAACTTCACGTGGAATATCGGAAACGTGACCACTCTGTATGGATATAACGTCACTAACACTTTTTCAAACGGGTCTCATTCAGTCTCACTCAAGGTCGTGGGCTCTAATGGTGTCACAAATGAAACGAATTTCACCATATTCGGTGACTCACTTAGTCCTCAGTTCAACCTGAAGGCAATACAAAATGGAGGAGTAAGGTTCAACGTGACGACAACTTCAGCAAACACGTATGTGTTATACGTGAACCAGACAGAAACGGTCTACTTCAACTCCGTGAATTCCAAGGATCCACTGCCGTCTGGAAAGTCTACAGGAATACCTCTTTCAGTGAACTGGGACATCAACGGAACCGGGGAAACTGGAACGAACGTATCACACACTTTCAGCACTCCAACCTTTGGATCTGCATTTGAATATGCAAATGCGACCGTAATGAATGGCGTTGGAAACAGCTTCAACGTAACCCTTATGGTTCACGTGAACGATACGACTCCACCAGTCGTTTCCCTCAAGATTGAGAACGCTACAAGTGGAAAGTCAATCAGTTCAATCAAGCAGGGGCAAAACGTAACGCTTGACGGCTCAAGCACTTTCGCACCGAATGGAGGGCATATCGTTTCCTATACCTGGAATATAACATTTTCAAACGGTACCGTGGCAAAACCGAACGTGAATTACAAGGTCTACAGCTCATCGTCAAACAACTCTACTCTGAAAGTCGATTTCATCAATTACGGAAAGTTTAGCATAAGACTGAAAGCAACTGACCAATCCAACAACAGTGCTTCGATATCGATGAGTCTCAGTGTGGAAGCTGTGGGCCCAGAGATAGAAATAACGAACGTCACATATCCTACGAGTTATGTCGAAGGTTCCTCGTCTGTCCTGAAATTCTTCCTGAAGAATGTTGGACTTCAGACGGCGAGCTCTTACTACATAACGATCAAGATAGGTAACAAGGTTGTCAAGAACGAGACTTTCACAAACCTCTCCTCTAATCAGACTACAAACGTTTCAGTATCCTTCGTGCCTCCGAATTCCGGAAGCTACTCCATGGTCATGACAGTCCACGCACTGAACGAACCGAGCTTCTTCAACACCAATGCATCAGTAACGAAGGCAGTATCTGTGGCACAAGCCGCCTGGAAGCTACCCGCACTGATCGGTGGTATAGTCGTTGCGATAGGTGTCCTATCATTCATCTACTACGATGTTACTGTAAGAAGGAAGAGGCCAAGGGAACAGAAGCCACCAAAGAAACAGCTCAAAGTCTAATTTTTTTCTTTTCATATTTTATCAGATGCTTGGATTCCAAGCATCTGAAACAATTCTTCCATCGTTTTCGAGAACACTTTCACTATTTCCACTCTCTTCTGGAGATTCTCGCCGCCGTCCAAAACTGGGCAGTCTCTGTAAAACTGGTTGAACGCACCCGCCAGTTCGTAAGAATACCTGGCTATCTTGTCTGGTCTGGAATGCTTGACGGCATCCTCAACAACCTCTGGGTATCTTGAAATTTCTCTAAGGAATTTGCTCTCTGCCTCGTTGAATTTCCACACAATTTCTGATTTCTCGCCGAGTTTGGAAAGAATCGACCTGGCCCTTGCGTAAGAGTACATCACAAAGGGTGCCGCATCCCCATCAAAATTGAGGGCCTCATCCCAGTCGAAGGTTATGGGTTTGTCAGGGGAGAACTTGACAATGTTGTATCTCACCGCTGCAACCCCAACCTTGTTAGATATCTCCCTTATCTCCTCCTCCGTTAGATCTGTCCTTCTCTTGTTGATCTCTCCCTCTGCTATCTCTATTGCCTCGTCAATAAGGTCCCTGGTGTATACGACATTTCCCTTCCGTGTGCTCATCTTGCCTTCTTTGGTCGTTATGTATGAATAAAAGACAACCCCTCCGACGTTCTTGATTTTCAGTATTTCCATGGCGAACAGTATTTTCTTGTGGTATGCTTTGTGGTCCTCTCCCAAGACATTTATTGCATAGTCAAACTCAGCCGATTTCTTGAGATGGTGAGCAATGTCTCTAGTGAAATAGACAGAAGTACCGTTTGACCTTAGCAGGTACATCTTTCCATCTTTAGATTCCAGATATTTCGCACCATTGTCATCCTTCAGCAGTGGAGTCAGTTTTACTATGACATCCTTCACCGCACCGTTTAGAATGAACTCGCTCTCCCAAATGAAAAAGTCGAATTTGATTGATAGCCTCTCTAGGTCCACTAAGACGTCCTTCAGGAAAACTCTCAACCTCGCGGTCGAATCTTCTAGGAAATTGGAGTCTCCAGACTCCGCCCTCACCATGTATTCCTCAACTTTCTCCTTGTACTTGTCGAAATTTTCGTACACCTTTCGGTACGACTCCGTATAATTCTCAGAGCCGAAAAGTTCTGTACCCAGAAGAAGGGCCTCCACTTGCGTTCCAATGTCATTCACATAGTATTCCGTTGTAACGTTGTATCCATACTTTGTAAGGATCCTAGAAAGGGTGTCACCGATGATGGAATTCCTCACTCTGCCTATATGAAGGGGACCAGTGGGATTAGCGCTCGTATGTTCTACGAGTATTCTATCGTTCTTCCTATCAAAGAGGAATAATTCCCCGCTCATTCCATTCTCAAGGGAGGCACGTGAAAATTGCTGGTCGTTGAAACTGACATTGACAAACTTTCCAACGGCTGAGAATGTGAGATAGTCATCGCTAAGAGACTCCATCTCCTTTTGATCAAACTTCAAACTGGTCCTTTGAAAATCGAAGGAAATATCACCGAAGCTCTTCTGGGGCCTGTAAGTCCTATAGCTTTTTTCTAGACCATGACTAGAAAGGTAACTATCCATCTTGCCAATTGCAAGGCCATCGAACTTCTGGTACGGTTTCATTTCAGAGAGATATTTCCGGGATATTTAAAAGGCATTCAGATTCGTCTGGCTCTCCTTTCTGACTATCTTGATTCCCATCAACTTCTGGAATTCGGCGGCATTAACTGCAGCTTTGGCCTGCGCATGGTTGTTGAAATAGATGAATACCTCCTCACCCATTCCTCTCACCCTATCAACCCAAGGTGACAATTCCTGCTCCGAATAAAGATAGTCATATTTGTTCAACCTTCCTTTGAGCTCCCCCTTTCCAAACCAGAGATCAGCATTCCGTCCGTGGAACCTAATATAGGAAAATGTCGATGTGGGATAGTAGAAATACGGGAGTCCCGGAGAGTCCACACTCACCAAGGCGACGTTGAATTTCTTGAGTATACTCAAGAAAGAGGGCAGGACGGAGGTGTCGAGGAAACTTCTGTTCCTCACCTCAATGGCAATTCGATAATTGGAATAGATCGAAGTGAAGAGATCTTCAAGTTTTCTAAGAATCTCTCCGTTCTTCATTGGGTCTAGGAAAGGCGACATCTGGAGGAGTGCACTGCCAAACATTCCAGAATTCTTGATAGGCAAAATGACCTTGCTCACAAATTCCCTGGCTGTCTGTATCGACTTCTCTGTAATTCCATCTGGGTCGTGAGTGACTTCCTTAGGAAATTTCAGGGAATAGAGGAAATCTTCCTTCCCTAGGACTTTGGATATCCAGGAGTTGACCGTCTTTTCTCCAGGGAATGAATAGTATGTGGAATCTATCTCGACTGTATTGAAAAATTTGTAATAGTACATAAGGTACTTGCTCTCATCCATCCCCTTAGGATAGAACGTCTCCTTCCAATCTAAGTATTGGAATCCAGAGCACCCCAGATACAGCATTTCAATTTAATAATCAAATTTGTAATAAAATCTTTCCATAAAGTGAAGGGAAAAACTATTATTGCAACCAGTTGTTATTTAGTCATGAAAAAGGTAGACCTGGGGAAAGTGGATTCTGAAGTGTCATTCAAGGTAAAGATGGAGGCCTACCTGTACATAGATGCCGGAAAGATGCTGGAGCTCGGCAAGGGTGACCCTAAGAAATTGAAAAAGTACATGGAGAACAGGGTAGAAATAATGGAAAATCTCCTTAGGGTGGCTAAGCCCTTTATGATCACTGAGGGCAAGGAAAAACTGCTGGAAGTGGTTAAGTGACACTGATTCGCGTGTCGGAAGTAATGTCAAGAAATCCGATAAAGGCCGAATCTTCTCTCTCTGCAGAAGAGGGTGCAAGAATTATGTCCAACAAGGGTATAAGCTCACTACTAATCGAGGAAGGAGAAAAGATCATTGGGATAGTTACAGAAAGAGATATGGTCACAAAGATAGCAGCCAAGGGGCTCCTGTCCGGCAATATAAAGCTCAAGGAAATAATGAGTTCACCGCTAGTCCTACTGGACGGAGATAGCCCCTTAGAGGCAGCCGCAGAATTGATGTGGAAGAAGAAAATAAGAAGGATCCCTGTTATGATCGGTACCGAAATTGCGGGGATCCTTACGGAAAATGATATCGTCAGAATATCGCCGGGTCTGATAGAGATAACAAGGGGAATTCTCGACAAGGAGAACCAGGGAATTGTCAAAGGGATACACGGAGTGTGCGATTCCTGCAACGAGTTTTCAGAGAACCTAATCTACAAGGCAAGCAACTATTACTGTGAACGGTGCTACTCTGAAAAAGCACAGATGTAAAGGTATTTTATTAAGAGGGGATAAAGAATAAGTGCAATTCGCTACGGAACTTAGTCTTTCAAGGGGAAGAGTGGAACTCCCCATATTCCTTCCAGTTGCGACTCGAGGTTTTGTAAAGGCAGTTCCGATGCAGAAGATCAATGAAATGGGAATAAAAGTGCTCATATCCAATTCGGTACACCTAACGATTTCACCTGGACTGGAAATACTCGAGAAGACAAATGGAATCAATGGTTATACGGGTTTCAAAGGGAGCTACTTTACAGACTCGGGAGGATTTCAGATACTGAGAGAAGAGCTTGTGAAGATTGAGAAAGACGGGATCCTGTTTAAGGACAGAAAGTCGGGTAAATCAGTAAAGGTGACTCCAGAGATCAGTTCAGAGATACAGAGTAAGATAAGGTCAGATGTGGCCATGATGCTGGATGATTGCCCACCCTACGGCGAGGACAAGAAGAGGTATTCGGAGTCGGTGTTAAGAACTTATGAATGGGGAAAGAAATTTTCTGCTTTCAAGGAACCAGGACAAAAGAGATTTGGAATAATCCAGGGTGGATTCGATACCGACCTGAGGAGGGAAAGTGCAGATCTGATGACATCACTGGAATTCGATGGATTTGCGTTGGGGGGATTGAAGATCGGGGAACCCAAAGAACTGACAGACCTCGTTCTAACCAAAACCTTGCCGCTGATACCGAAAGAATTCCCGGTATATCTCATGGGAGTTGGAGACCCTATCTCAATATTGGAATATTCTGGGGCAGGAATCGGTGTATTCGACTCTACATACCCTACAAGGAACGCAAGGCATGGATTTGCGCTGACTGTTGACGGGCCAGTAAACCTCAAAAACGCAAAACATTCTTACGATCATGGCCCAATTGAACATGGATGTTCATGCGAAACATGTACCTATTATAGCAAGACAAAACTGAGGGAGCTGTATAAGAATGAAGACCCATCATTCCAATATTTGGTAACGGTTCACAACCTGGACTTCATGCAACGCTTCATGCACTTGATAAGGAATGACCATGAAAAAGCTAAGTCAGTAGCCAAGAAGTACAATAAAGTCATTAACTCAGAAACTAATACCGAAAAAGTTGGGTAGGTGGCAGAGCGGCTATGCACGGGACTGCAGATCCCGACTATTGGGGTTCGAATCCCCACCTACCCTTTTATACAAAGAAAAGTGAGTAATAATTATGACAACTTTAGAAAAAGTGATCTGCACCAGCTAAATTTGGAACACTTATTCGAATATTCTCTTACTAGATTGTGTTTGCAACTCGTAAAACTTAAAAACTATGGTTGCCTATAGCTATGTATGGTGACTACCATTCAGATTGATGAGAGAGTCAAAGCCAAGCTCGATGAGCTGAAAATTCATCACAGGGAATCTTACAACGAGTTGATTTCGAGACTGATTGCTTCCTCGTCTCCGGAAGTTTCAGACAGAGAATCACTTATAGAAACGCTAGAAATCTTATCTGATCCAGAAATGATGAAGGGAATAGCAAGGGGAATCAAAGATTTCAAAGAAGGTCGAACTAAACCCCTTAGAGAAATAAAGAAGGAATTGCACTAAATATGTCATATAAGATCATCCTCAATACTGAAGCTGAGGAATTTCTTAAGAAGCATGATATCACAGTAAGAAGGAGAATTGAAAACAAACTTTTGATGCTGGAGAAAAATCCGGAGTTTGGAAAACCACTTACTGCCATACTGAGAGGCTTGAGGAGTTTAAGAATTGGGGATTACAAGGTCATATACCAGATAAAGAACGCCGAATTGATCGTCCTAGTAATTAAGATAGGCCATCGGAAAAATGTGTATTCATAGACTCCTAGTGTTTGCAAGATGAATCAATTCGTATAAGAATAGGTACTCTGATTAATTATTTTACTGGGTACCCGCCTACCCTTTTATAAAAATACTCTAATAATAACGACCACGAACCAAAATGATTTGAAAAGCTACTAATCTCGAATTCAAGTATTGAAATGTTTTATAAGATTTTCCTCCCTAATACTGGAAATCTCTTCCTCTGGTTTCAGATGCGCTCTTACGAAAACCATAAGATCATAAAGCATACTATTCAAACCTCGTCCTTGGTCCGTCAGTCAATACTCAGTCTTAAGTGGGGTATTACTTGCAATTTCTTTTTCAATGAGCCCTGCTCTTTCCAGATTCTTTAGTTGATCCTTGAATTTGGGCTCTTTAACATTATTGCTGTTGGGGATAATTTCAAAGGTGGAAAATATTTGGTGGGGAGTAAAATTTCAGCAAAAATTTTGCAAAACTCGTCCATTGTACAAGCCAAGAAGATAATAACATTTTTTATTCTATAAGCGATTTTCCAGTTGGGTGCTTGAAAACGCACATAAAACTATTCATACCGGGACCTACCGAAGTGAGGGAAGACGTACTCAGGGAAATGACAAAGCCACAAATTGGTCACAGGACCAAGGAGATGTCTGAATTATATGAAAGAATTCATAACAATCTACAAAAATATTTTAACACCAAGAACGAAGTCATGGTATTCACCGCCTCCGGGACAGGGATGATGGAGGGAAGCATAAGGAACACGATTCAGAGTGATGTCCTTCATTTGACCAACGGCTCGTTCAGTGAAAGGTGGCTCGAAGTTTCGAAAGCAAACGGAAAGAATGCAGACTCCATTAAATATGAATGGGGTGTAGCGCCTAAGGCGATGGATCTAGAAGAAAGATTGGCCGGAAAGAGAACCGAAGGTATTGCTCTCACCCATAACGAAACTAGCACGGGTGTCAGAACTCCGATAGAAGATTTCTACAGAATTGCTCACGAACACAACTCGCTTTTTCTGGTAGATGCTGTGAGCTCGCTTGCTGGCGACACTATAGATGTAAACAAGACCGACGTGATTTTTGCATCTTCACAGAAGGCATTTGGGCTTCCTCCAGGATTGGTAATTACATTCATCAGTCCGGAAGCAATGGAAAAAACAATGACCGTCAAGGGAAGAGGATACTACTTTGATTTTATCTCCATGAAGGAGGATTACGATGCACGAAAGCAGATTCCTGCTACACCCGCAATTCCCCTTTTCTATTCTCTGGACTATCAATTGGAAAAAATGCTTCAGGAGGGAAGAGAAAATCGATTTAGACGGCATAAGGAGATGGCCGCAATGGTTCAGAAGTGGGGGAGAGAAAACTTTTCTTTGTTTGCGGAGCCAGGGTACGAATCTGTAACTTTGACAGTAGTGAATAATACCAGGAACTTAAATATAGAAAACGTGAGGAAATTGCTTCGTTCAAAAGGTATGGAAATCTCGAACGGGTATGGAAAGCTAAAGGAGAAAACGTTCAGGATAGCTCATATGGGCGACTTGACCCCCGTGGAAGTGGGGGAACTGCTAAATGCAATGGACGAAATAATCGGGTTGAAACAATGAGAATTTTAATAGCAGACCAAATCCACCCTGAAGGGGTCTCTTATTTGAAGAGTGCAGGATTCGATGTAGAGGAGAAACTCGACCTCAGTAATGATGAACTGATGAAAGAGATCCCAACCTATGATGCATTAATCGTGAGAAGCAAGACAAAGGTTACAAAAGAAATTATCCAAGCAGGAACGAATCTGTTGGTTATTGGTAGAGCTGGAGTCGGCCTCGACAACGTGGATGTTGTCTCAGCAAAGGAGAGAAATATCAAAGTCCTCAACACTCCCGACGTAAGTACAACATCTGTTGCAGAGCTGGTAATGGGGTTCATGATATCAGAATTGAGACACATTCCGCAGGCGACTGCGTCAATAAAATCAGGTGAGTGGAAAAAAGAAAGGTTCGCAGGAAAAGAGCTCGCCGGTAAGACACTCGGCATTGTAGGTATAGGGAGGATTGGAAACGCTGTAGCAAAGAGAGCAGCAGCTTTCGACATGGAAGTCATTGGATTCGATCCATACGTGAACAACTCAGAAAGAATACAAAGCGTAAATTTCGACACCCTATTGAGAAAATCTGATGTGGTATCATTTCACGTTCCCTTAACGGAGAGTACTTATCACATGCTGTCACTAAAAGAGATAAGGAAAATGAAGAAAGGGGTAGTGATCATAAATGCTTCGAGGGGAGGGATCATAGACGAGGAGGGACTGAAGCAAGGGCTCGATGAAGGAATAGTGGGAGCTGTTGCGCTAGACACATTCGAGTTCGAAAAGCCTTTTTCAACGGTACTGGCCCGTTACGAAAACTTCATTGCAACTCCCCACATTGGGGCCCAGACGGAGGAGGCACAAAGGAGGGCAGGTATAGAAATTGCCAAGGTACTTGTTAACTATCTTAGGGACAATAAGAGCTGAATTTATGGTTGAAGTTCTACCATTCAAAGGATTGGGGTTCAAGCCCGGTAATCTTAAGGAAATCATAACTGAGCCCTATGACAAGATACCAAATGACCTGCAAAGGACATACTACGAACGCAGCGAGAACAATTTCATACGCCTGAACCTTCCTACTGGTACTGACCCCTACAATTCCGCCAAAAAAACACTCGAAGAATGGAGAAATAATGAGACACTGAAGGAGGATCAGTCGCCGTTCTTTTATGAATATATCGAAGAATTCAACATATATGGAGTAAAGAGGAAAAGGACCGGACTGTTTGCAATAGTAAGATTGGAAGATTATGGTGAGAAAAACATATTTCGGCATGAGAGGACATTCTTGAACCCCAAAGACGATAGATTGAAAATGCTCAGAGCAACACAAACAGATCTGGAACCGATTCTTTTCCTGTATGACGATGTTAACATGGAAGTGATGAAGATAATCGACTCAGTGGATAAAGAGAACGAGTCTGATTTTGTGGACGAAAACGGAACAAGGCATATCCTCAAAAGATTTGAGTCTCCTGAAATTACCTCCTTTTTTAAACAGAAAAAACTTGTAATTGCAGATGGACACCACAGGTACGAATCTGCATTGGCATACGGCAAGGAAATGGGATTCACTGGTGGCACCGGATATGTGATGGCTGTGCTTGTGAACAGGTATGATCCGGGTTTGGTTGTCATTGCTACTCATAGATTGGTACAATCTGGAACTCTTCCCGCTGAAAAGCTTCTAGAAGGCCTGAAGGAGAACTTCGTGATAGAAGAAATAGATAAGATGGAAGTTTTGGATCCACTGAGGAGCGATATCATATTCTACTACAAGGACCACTATTTTTCCCTTACCCCTAATGAGAATTTGCTAGCTTCATTGACTAACGTAGAGAAGCTCAATGCTTCATTACTAAACATGTTGATTGTTCCCCAGATCGCTAAATTATCAGAAGGAAATCCTATTACATATACTAGAAGTGCTTCCGACGCCATTAGAAAAGTCGATGATGGTGAAGCTCGATACGCATTCTTATTGAAACCCATTGATCCAGGTAGGGTATGGGAAGTAGCTATTGAGGGGAAAGTTATGCCAGAAAAGTCAACCGATTTTTTTCCAAAGCTCGCATCAGGGTTGAAAATGTTTCGGTTGAATTAGTGATTGTTGAAAGCATCCTAGGTTTATTCGGTACCGGTTAAGAGCCTGAAGAAAAAGAATTTCTGAATGAGGAGGAGAGGTTGGAAATTAGTTATAACAATGTGAGTGATCTCTACACTCAATAGTTACTGTTTAAGATAACCCATAATATTCTTTCTTTAACGAATACAGAGTTGATTCAACCGGAACAATACATTTATTTGAAAGTCTATATCTAACATTGTGAATAGTTCGATCAAGGATGGGGTCTGGAAGATCATTGCAACCATTGCTATTTCGGTAGCAGTCCTTTATGCTGCAAGTTTTCTCCTCAGATACTACACAAACTCCTACCCACAGTTAATAAGGTACCATTATCTCAGTTATATCCAGGACGCAATCGCAGCAGTTATCGCCGTCGGTCTTGCGATTGCAGTGGTCAGGATCATTGGTCACCTAATTAGTTCCTATGCAGAAAAAACCGAGGGGAGGAGGAACCTTAGAGGTGTTTTTATTCTTATACGGATTGTAATCTATGCGGCTGTAATATTCTGGTTCCTTTCTTATATTGGAATCAACCTTGCTGGAGCACTTGTTGGTGGTGCGATTGGAGGAATAGTTATAGGCTTTGCAGTTCAATCAATAGCCTCGAGCATTCTTTCTGGAATAATGATAACTGGTGGAGGATTTGTGAAACCAGGAGATGCTGTTTCAGTTTATTCCTGGTTATTTGGACAGACTATAACCGGAAAAGTCGAAGAAGTAAAGTTGCTCCATACCAGAATCAGGAACTCTTTAGGACAAACTTTCTTGCTCCCAAACGGTGCGCTATTTGGGAGTACGATTTTCACACCACTTGGGATAGGGAGGAATCTTTCGTTTGCTCTTACCGTCATAATGCCTGCGGATATCCCAGCAGATAAACTAGTGGAGAAAGTAAAGTCAGCGTTGCAAGATGCTTCAGTCAAGCTTACTGATTCCACAGCAGACATCTATCTTATTGCAAAGAACAGCGGATCAAACACATTCTCAGTCGTGATCAAATTCTCAGAAATCGAAAAACTATCATCATATCAGGATTTAATAAACACGATTTTCGATAGAGAGTACTGGGTTATCAAGAACACCGCGACGATCGGCAAAAAGTAGTATACTCAGGTGCTGAATTCCTTTGCGATACTCAAATCAATGTCCTGTTATTTCGTGTTTAATGTACACCTAATTTGTTTGGAGCCATAGATCATTCACCTCTTTTAAATCTGCATCCGCTGTCTCAAACATACCACAGGTATCACTTATATGCCCAAGTTTGCATCACCAAAGTATGAAACTTCTTATAGAGGGGGAATGGAGAGAATCCAGCTCAGGTCTGATGCAGGACAAGATAAATCCTAGCACGGGTGAAAAGATGGCTGAATTCCCACTTGCAACGAAAGATGATGTGGGGATGGCTATCTCTGCAGCTGCAGACGCATTCGAAAACTGGTACTATGCTGCTTCGAAGGAGCGGGGTAGAATTCTGTTCAAAGCTTCTTTACTCATTGAGGGAAGAAGAAAGGAGCTTGAGGACATCCTGATATCAGAGAATGGCAAACCTTCCCTCGAAGCAAAGGAGGAAGTAGACGGAGTCATAGACCAGATCAAGTACTACTCTGGATTTGAGCGGAAGATTAGTGGAGACTTGCTCGAAGGTCCCGGAAGTGAGGAAAAACTTTTCTTGCACAAAGTGCCCTATGGAGTTGTAGTGGCACTTACGCCCTGGAATTTTCCAGCTGCCATGGTTGCCAGAAAACTGACCCCTGCCCTTCTGACCGGGAATACTGTCGTTCTAAAACCAAGCAGTGACACTCCTCTTTCTGCAGAGTGGATTGTTAGGAGGTTCACAGAGGCCGGAATACCGAATGGAGTACTTAATCTCGTCACTGGAAAGGGATCTGAGATAGGTGACTACATAGTTTCCCACAAGAAGGTTTCGTTAGTGAGCATGACGGGCTCCACTGAGACCGGGCAGAGAATAATGAAGAATGCAAGTGCAAATATGGCCAAACTGATTCTGGAACTTGGAGGGAAGGCACCATTCATAGTGTGGAAAGACGCAGACATTAAGAATGCGGTCAAGACTCTACTCTGGGCAAAATTCTGGAATGCTGGACAATCCTGTATTGCTGCAGAGAGACTTTATGTCCATTCTGATATTTATTCAAATTTCATAAACAAGCTGCAACATGCACTATCCAAAATGAAAGTAGGGGACCCCAGGACATCCGATATGGGCCCTTTGATAAACAAGGGTGCATTGAACAACATGAAGGAAATTGTACAAGATTCGGTATCGAACGGAGGCAAAGTTATCTTTGGTGGAGAGCAACCAGAATTGAAGGGAAAATTTTCAAAAGGATTTTTCTTTGAACCAACCATTATAGAAAATAGTGATCAGAAGTCAAGGTTGTTCCAGGAAGAGATATTCGGGCCCATAATAGGATCTACCAGTGTATCGGACATTGAAGAAGCATTTGAGAAAGCCAACGATTCTAAGTACGGACTTGCCTCTTACCTATTTACAAACGACAACAGAATCATTATGGACTCGTTCGACAAAATCAGGTTCGGTGAATTGTATGTTAACATGCCGGGTCCAGAGGCATCGAATGGATATCACACGGGTTTCAGATTGACTGGACAGGCTGGAGAAGGGAGCACTCACGGCATTGAAGAGTACCTGAAGATAAAGAACATTTACGTGAACTATTCACGAAAAGATCTCGAAATTGAGACGGTAAGGGAAGAGATCCTGAAGCCATCCTAGGGGTAGATACGGTTCAAGCAAACAGTAATTCGCATCGAAGGTTCACATTCTTATTTCATCCTTCTAATCACGATCTCAAAAGATCAATTCCGAGATGATTTTTTTTTGCACAGTTCTTCACAGTTGAAAGCGTCGCTTCATCTTTCAATGAATCACCATCATGTGAACGAGCGGATTTACCTTTTCTGATTTGATTAATTTTCAAATCTCGGAAGTTTTTGCAGAGGGTTCAGACGGTTTCACACATTTGAATTCTATTTTCTTGTTCGCAATCGCGGTGTCATCACGCCTTTAAAATGCAACGTGCTTACATTGAAAACTTCAAGAACTTTTTGGAACGCAGTATGGAATCAGATACGATCCACTTGAGATTCGCTGAGTTGTTCTCCCCTGATCTTCATTTTCTCTCTGAATTTCAAAATGTCCTTTGGAATTATGAATATTAGTAGTGTGAAAACAATTCCACAAAATATCCAGGTCACTGAGCTGACAACAGTGATTGCGAACTGAAGTGATATGGCAGTAGCCACAATTCCGACTATTCCAGGTCCGAATGCACTCCCAGCACTTGCAAAGAAATTAAGATACGCGGTCGCGCTCCCCCGCAGTTCTGGTTCAATTATATCCATGACTCCTGCATTCACACTAGGTCCCGCCATAGGTAGTACAAATGCAGTAATGACCCCAAGCACGTAGAAGCGGTCAACCGAAGTTGTGTACATAGTAAGAAAGATGAGAATTGCAGACAAGAACACAACAACCGTTCCGAGGATTGCTCTTCCGCTTGATATCTTCTTGAACAGAAGGTCGCTTAGATACCCAGAGACTAAGTTGCCCGCGACCATTGAAAGTATCCACATTAAAAGTACCACAGTTATCGTAAATGACGGTATTTTCCTGACAATGGCCATATAGGTGATTATCCAGAAGCTTATCGCAGTCCAGGGAATGGTCCCGAAGAATCCCTGGATGAAAAGAAGGAGAAGAGATCTGTTCGTAAGTATCTTCTTGATGTCTGAGAGCTTGACCTTGTATATATCCGAGGCAACATGACCTTGCAGTTCAGGCTCAGATGATCCTCTTGGAATTTCTTTTACCAGAAAGAAGATCAGTGCTCCGACTGCAAGACTGAGTCCGGCTGTGATAAAGAATGAATATCTCCAGTTCAGTCCAGCCCCAATGACTGTAAGGGGAATGACTATGCCAAGGAGATATCCAATTGGACTAGCAGCATTGATCACACCCATTGCCTTTCCCCTGCTCTTTGGTTCAAAATAATCCGCTGTGAGAGTGTAAGCTCCTGATGGGAGAGGATAGCCGATTCCGGTCAGAATCCTCGTCACGAATAACTGAGAAAATATCCTGGATAGAGCGTTGATCCATGTAGTTGCTCCCAGAATCACTGCCATTAGGACTGTAAGAAGTTTTCTTGAGTATTTATCGTACAAATACCCCCAGAATGGATAAAGAACAGTTCCAACTATCAACGTGGAAGTTACTAGCAGTCCAAGAATTGCATCGGTAACGTGGTACTCCTGGATAAGCTGTGGTTCCACCGCTGATATTACGTAGGTGTCTGCAGATTGTATCATGAGAAAAGCTGACAAAACGGTAACAACACCCCATTTGTACCTGCTTTTGCTCATTCTCTCGTATATTTTTTAAACCGTATTAATAATTTTTTACGATTTTTCTTTTGCTGTTAATGAGTCTAAAAAATATAAGGCAAGATAAATATTTATTCATACTAAAAATTTTCATATTAGAAAAAGAATACAAAATGGATATACTTGCCAGTTCAATACTTGAAAAACAGTTTTAAAAAGATCGATGACAGAACAATAGAGTTCAAAATCAAGAATATGGAAGGATCTGCAAGAGTGAACATATCGCCGTCCATCTACTTGGATGGTAACGACATCTCTGCTGGAAGCACTGTGAGCACTAAAGAAGGGGATTTTGAAGCTGTTAGAAAGAACATGGACCTGGACATTTTGCTGGGTGAATCTATTGCTATGAGATCAGTCTTAGAAAGACCTCTCAATCCGGGAAGTCATAAAATCAAGGTAATCATCGGAGTTAACTTTCCGCTCTGGACTACATTTGAGTTAGAATTCAAGGTGAAGGTATAACGATTAATTGAAGTGTTTGGCCATCTCCTTGTTCTCCTTTAGGCTCAATAATTCTTCAACAACTCTTTCTGCCTGTTTGTTAGTCCTTGTGCGCGGATCTGCCATCAACCATTCTAAGAGCGTCTCTTTTCCTCCGTCCGTGAAGGCTTCAAGTGCCCACTCCATTCTCTGGATTCTCGGAAGAATCGAAAAGTTCATCACTTTCTTTGGAAGTTTTCTACCTCCGATTCTATGGATCCCCTTTCCATCAATTACCGAAGGAGTCTCAACTGCAACATTATCTCGGATTCCATCAAAAATTCCGTTATTGATAACATTGACTTGATAGTTACCTCTCACATCGTTTGCCAAAGCATTTAGTATTGGAACAACAGGTTCGTCGCTGATTCCAGATGGAAATAGATTTGACAGAGATTCTTTTGTGTTTTCGAGAGCATTGTTTATTGATGACATATGCCTCTTCTCACTATCCAGGTAAAATTTCCAACCTATTGCAGAATCGAACCCACCGAGAGCTCCATACCATCGGACCTTTGTTCTCTGATTTCTGTGATACTTCCAGGATCCGCTCCGGACAGTATCTCCAATCGGAACTAGTCCAAATTCATTGTACATATCCACCATCGCTGGAGACATCTGAACACTCAGTGGGTTTGACCTAGTTGTAGTCAGCCACCCTTTGTAAAACGAATGGTATTCCTTGTCGACCCATTCTCGAAGGATAGGGTAAGCATTTTCTTGACGATTTTTGAACTTGGTCATCCAAATTGTGTGATTGAGACCCATAGACTCAACTTCCATCTCCTTTTCTCTGAGTCCGACTGAACCTACGATATCCCTATAATCCATGTGACCGTGGCAGACGCCCACCAACTTTATCTTGAACAATCGTCCGATCAAGGTCGTGAGTTCAAACACCGGATTTGAAAGTTGAAGTAGCCAAGATTCCGGGCTCAATTCTTCGACATCTTCTGCAATCTCTCTTGCAAGCTTAAGTTGGTAGTACCCCCAGATAGTATGGTAGTCAGAGACCATGTTCCACTCCACGCTATTTATCCCCCTAAAGTATCCATTTTTCTCAGAAATGGCCCTCATCTTTTCGTAGTACTGGTGTCCTCCAGCCATTGCCGTATTTATTACGAAGTCCGAATCTTTGATGGCTTCTCTCCTGTTTTTAGTCCTGAGAACCGTCATATCAAATTTTACCTCAGCAGAATATCTCTTCGCCAGCCTGTACACTGAGTTGAGGCGATCCTCATCTATGTCCATCAGAGAGATGGTGCTTCCCTTCATTTCTGGAGTCGAGCAGAGATCGTGTATTATAGTAGAACTCCAGAACAAACTTCCTGCTCCTAGTAGTGCAATCTTTAAAGGCACAGTAGGTCACTCACGTCAATTATCACCAATAAAATAATAAAGGCTTCGAGAACCGCATGTTAGTTCAACATCATAATGGAAATTCATCTAAGTCTTCCCTATCTCTCTAGGTCTTGCTTCAATAAACAAGACGTTAAATTTAGGGAAGAGATGGTTCTTTGTAATGGAAAACGACATCGTTTATTTTCAGGCTCACACTCATTCAAAATACTCTATAAACAGACTGAGTGGAGAGGGAGTTTTTCACAAGTTAACGTGGCCCATTGAACGTTTCATCCTGAGAACAATAATGAAGAGTCCAAAAGGGCTCTTGAAGTTGGCCCACAAGAAAGGAGTTAGTTATGTGGCTGTCACCGACCACAATCGTGTACCAGCGATAGATGAAGGAAGAGATTATTTGATTACCGGGGAGGAGTGGGGTCAAAGAAAGGGTCATTCAAATCTTATCAACCTCGTCGTATCTGTTTCTCCAGAGTGTGGTTATTTTGAAGGGATCGAACCAGAAAGTCCAAAAGACTTCCAGAATGCTGCAGTAGAAGCCACCAGACAGGGAGGTTTTGTTTCAATCAACCATCCATTCAAGAAAGATGCATGGCTATGGGGGGAAGAAAGTTACACCCTCGCCAACGCTCTCGAAATATGGAATGGAAAATGGTGTGAAGAGAACCAGAAAGCACTCGATTTGTGGCAGAAATTGCTAGTCGGTGGGTCTAAGATATGGTGCATGGCGGGGAACGATTTTCACGTCAATCGCATCTTCAACATAGATTTCCAGGTGGTTGCTTTCACCAATACTGATTCAAAGCAGTCTCTGATCTTAAAGCTAAAAAATGGGGATTTCTCGATTACAAGAGATACAGGAACCCCCATTGTCTTTCTCCGCAAAGATCTGAGTTATTTGATCGAAAAATATCGAGAACCAATAGAACTGAGGGTAGTTTTCCCAAGTCACACCGAAAAAAGACAAACTCCTTCGAAAACAGGAGTAATAGAAAGGAAAGAGCATCAGAATTTCGTGAGATTAGAACTATGGGAAGAAAATACCCCTCTCAGTTTTTCTAATCCCGTTTTCCTTTGATCCGTACAGCAGTGCCTGGACGAGAAAAGCAGATGAGCCAGGGAAGTGAATGCCAGTGAGGCATCTTCCTGTTTCACGATCTATTGTTTCACAGCTGAGCCCGTCATCCATCGACAGGTTCTCTAGCACAGATCCGTCTCCAATTCCCGATAACACTTGAGTGGCATAAGAGTGAATCCATGGATGATTGACGTGCCTGTTTCCAAATCCGCCAAATTTCCCTTCTATTTTGAACTCATTCTTGTCAGACTTGATCCATTCCAATGTGTTCTTGAATACTCTGGACTCTTTTTCAATAAATCCAAGATACGGAAAGAGGAGAAGGGAACCGGTGGGATCATCATAGAACTCGTAGTGACCGTTCAGGTCAGAGGAATAAGAAAACATGTCGTCCTTGACCAACGCTTTCATGATGTCTTCCTTAATCCTTTCAGAGTACTCCAGGTAGGTTCGATCCAGTAAGACATCCTTGACTCTCAAGGCATACGTGCGCATCGAGTACCAGAGGGCAACGTTGTCAAAAGTAACGTAGGGGTATGTAGTGGGGTCATCCGAACTGTTCAAATCCGTGCTAAATAAATTGTACTCTTCGCTCTTCCTTGAAATGAGTATGTCCATCAGTTGGCTAGTTCTTGTAACAGTATCTTCAGGAGTTAGTACGTTGTGAACTATTGCTCTTTCTAGTGCAAGAAAATAGTACGACAGCTGATCTAGTTCAAAGCCGTCGTACAATATGCGCCCATCCATATATAGAGAATGAATTCCTTTATGCTTCCAATATTTTGTAAACAGCAATGAAAGAAGAACCCTTGCCCTTTCTGGATCGTATCGTTCTATCACCGGAAAGGTCCAGAATATGAAATCTCTAGCCCAAAATCCACTAGATACATAGTACTTCGGACTCTTCGAAGCAATAATGCAATCATCTTCATTGTCTATGAATTTCGAGTTCGAGTTGAAGATCGACATTAGAATGTTGTCTCTCACAACCTTATTGTCGACTTCCTCTAATCGGCTCATGTAGTTATCTGTCTCAATCTCAAGATTACATTCTCCGATCCTTGAGAGATGAACTACATTCAGAACCGCTCTATCGGGAGTGTCCCCAATGCCTACAAAGCACCCGCTATTCCCTTGTCTAAATGCAATAGATGGAAGGCGATCTCCTATAGAGACGTAATAGGCAGGAGTTTCAGACCAGTTAGTCTTTTTGCTCCTGACTCTACTAGGGATTTCCCAGAATATCTTGGAATAGGCACTCACGTTGAGTTTATTGCGTATCTTGATTCCAAGGTAAAAACCTGGCCTGTCTGGGGGAATCACTATCTTTATCCCTGCATCTCGAGAGATCTTCTCCAGCCATCCAGAACCTCGGAAGTCTTTTTCCGAAACAAGCCCACGCACTCTGAAACAGACTAGTGTCGATCCACTGCTGACGGGGAAACAGATCTCCAGAACGTCTTCTTTTATGATAATTGAAAGGTAATAGTTAGCACCTAACCTGTAATTCTGCTTGACAACTCTGTCGGGCGAAGTAATTAACTTCTTGTTGGCAAAGTCATAACTCAATTTCTACAATCCCCTCTACATAGTCCAATGATTGATTGGATGCGGTATGTCGGTCAACATATTCATTCAAGCTGTATCCCGGAATGCCAATTATCGAATGAAAACCCGTAACCGGTAGATTTCCAATATAGCTCATCCTAGTATCTCCAACTTCCGCCTTCTTTGTTATGCTGGATTGTCCTTCAAATCTAATGTCAAGCAAATTCCCAACCATCATGGGATTGATAACGTTCTTGATCCTTTCCACTCTTTGAGTAATGTGATACGCAGAGTCCATCCATTCTTCCGGTTGCCATCTGCCGTTACTGAGGAAGGAATTCCACTTTCCAGGATTGGCATCCGGCTGTATAATCAGATCTGCATCTTCCAGCTCTGACATGTACGTGGGTTCAAAAGCATCCAAACTGATTGCTATGCCGATCTTCTTCTCATCAAGCTTGAAAGGGGACACGGTTGAGATGTCCCCGCCAGAGATCCCAAGATCTGATTCCATGGCGGTTGGAAAAAACTTGTCTTGTCTGAATAAAAGTTCGCCAGAGGTGCCGAATACAAATGCGGTGTTGTAAACTCTTGCTACAGAGAATTCCCAGTTTTCACCCTTCTTTTCGAATCTAGGCATATTGTTGCACGCAAGAGTGTGAACAGAGTATTCTTTGGAAAGAGAACTAAAAAAATTATAGAATTTTCGGACAAAAAGATCCGTGAGGGAAAGAAAGATGGCAGTTGTAAAATTCTGAATATCATTTTCCTTTGCAATTGAATCTATCCTCCTTTGGTCTTTGGAATAAAGTACCTGCATTGCTTCGAGCGAGGACTGTGCTTTCATTCCCGCAAAGGCAGTTAGGAGTCCGATATCTTCGGGGAACACTATAAAGTCGCCTGGATTGGTATTCTTATAAAACCTTTCAACGTGAGAGGGAAAACCACTCCCGAAATCATCGACCTCAATTTTGAATTGAACCCCGATAAATCTCACGAATGTTATATTGTCAGGAAACTTAAAAACTTTCTTTAGATCTACCAAATTTATGTTTTATTCCACTACTTTAGTAAGCTTTGAAGGTTTATCGGGGTT
Organism: Thermoplasmatales archaeon; assembly: GCA_026127935.1. Classification (GTDB taxonomy): domain Archaea; phylum Thermoplasmatota; class Thermoplasmata; order Thermoplasmatales. Next base: position 54,615 of record JAJSLL010000011.1, read on the forward strand.
TAGGCCAAGAGAGGTGGAGCTGTAATAGGCCAGAAATTGACCAAAAAGCAAGCTTAAAATGGAATCTACCGTTTCGTTCTGGGTAGAAACATCATATTTCTCTGTCAAGAAGTTCCTCACATCCAATACTTTGCTGCCGTAGGACAGCAGCTCCTCCGAGATTTTACTATCGTTAGAGAACATGAAAACAGACCAATTACTGTCCAGGATCTGTTTTGGACCGTGGAGAAATTCCCTTACTGGGAAAGCATAGCTCACCGCATTGCTGGTTTCCATCAATTTCAAAGATGCTTCAAGGGCGATCGGATATAACAACCCAGACCCAAGAAACACAGTATTTCTTGTAGATGCTTCAGCTATTCCTTGTATTGTTTTTTTACCGTTCACTATTGCCTTCGTTCCTCTCCTGATTTCTTCCAAAGTTACAATAAATTCTTCATCGTGAGAGTTAAGAGATATTTTCAAAGAAGTCAGCAATTGCGAGAGATGTGATTTTGTTGCGGCAACTGACAGTTCAGTTCCAACGTCTGTGTATATAGTAAAATCTGTAATCTTTCCAAGTTTAGATTTACTGGCATTTGTGATACCGATGACAGTAGAGCCCGCTCTCTTCAGCATTTCGGCGGAACGCAGAGCATCGATGCTGTTTCCAGACTGACTGAAAACAATGGAAGAGGTTCCAGACTGCTTGACAGATAGCAACTTCTCTGCTTCGCTGGAGAATATGGGAATGCATGTCATTCCCTTCCTGTTCAGGAGCACTGAGAGATAAATTGCTGCGTGATAACTGGTCCCATTTCCGATAGCATAAACTACCCTTGATCTGTCAAGGATGTCGTTAACACGCTCTAAATCTGCAAATTCCTTGGTTTTGAAATCTTCTACTATTGCTGGTTCCGATTCAATTTCCTCCAGCATCGAATGCATGCTACCTGAATTGGCTTCTTCATATATTTCTTTGTTCAATCATTGTGGCTAAGGCAATGGTAGTCCTTTGCAAATTTTTTCATAAATGTCCGCGGAATTTCGTTTTATTCTTTCCTTGGTTTTGTAATCAACAGAATACAGGCCAAATCTCATGGAATACCCGCTTGCCCACTCAAAGTTGTCGAATAAAGACCAGTGAAAATATCCCTTTATAGGTATACCTTCGGATGAAATTGATTGAGATAGAGAGGACAAGTGGTCGACTATGAATCTCCCCCTTTTGGCGTCGGTCGCATCAGCTATTCCATTTTCCAGAATGTATATTGGTTTCCCGTACCTTTCATATATCCATTTCGAGACGTGTTTGATACCGTCAGGATAGATGTCCCATTTGAAATCTGAGCAGTCCTCGCAGGGAAGGACCTTCATTGGCAGTACTCCTGCGTACTTTTCTTCTTCAGAGTACTTCACCCTTAACCTTGTATAGTAGTCGATTCCAACGTAATCTGTTTGACCGAAGTTTGGAATCTTTTCGTCTGGATTGCCACTTAGGCTATTATCAAATTCCCCTTTAATTGCAGCGTTGAGGACCCACTCATTATTCAGGTACCTTGCAGTGTTTGCAATCTCTACATCCCTCTTATCGTCACTTGCAGGCTCGAAGTAGGGAGGGGCGGTACCTATTCCTACCTCTCTCTTCGTATTCTTTTTTAGGATTTTGTAAGCTAGATTGTGAGCAAACGCAAGATTTCTCTCAACCTTGAACCCAAGAGGAATGTTATCTAGGCCAGGTGGAAATCCAGATGTTGTCCCAAAAACATATCCATTCGTGGCTATAACTTCTGGCTCGTTAATAGTCTCCCACCATCCTACCTTCGGGCCAATTGTCTTGGAAATGAAGTATGCATATTTTGCAAATTCTTCCACAGTCGTAGTATCCAGCCAGCCCTTGGCTTTGGCGTGCTCGATGTCGTAATGGCACATAACTGGTTGATGGAGCCAAGTTGGTAGTGGCCAGTGATAAAGTGTCATAAACACCTTGAGTCCAAGGGAATGTGCATAGGCAACCATTTTTGAGTATCGATCCATTGCTTCTTTGTCTGCATTCGACTGAAGCTGAGCAAACGTGTTACTAGACTCAGTGAAGGTTAAAGGCTCTCCATTGGCATTCCTGGTGAATTCCGCATCTACTGAAAATGTTGGCTCCCTGAAAATTCTTGCCCATTCTATGCTCATCCTAATTGCATTATTTCCAAGCGATCTTGCCCTCCTCATGTCCTCCTCGTATAGGTCCCAGAATCCATCTCCGTCTTGCGGCTTATCACCCGATACCAGTCCATCCTTTATGATCTGTTCATTATTTGCCCATTCGTACCAATCAGTTTTCTCAAAATTGCTGTCCTTTGAACTTCCCATTTCTGTCTGAAAAGCTGAAATTGCAGTTCCCCAAATGAATCCCTTCGGAAACTTGATCTCCATAACACCCAATGAATTCCCCCGATAAGAAATTGTCCAATAATATGAGACTGGCAAATGAATTTTAGCGAATTAAAATCTAAAGAAGATTTAAATGTGGCATGAGATTCCTGTTCCAAATGGACTTCTCTGAATATTTGAAGAAAGTTGAGCTAGATGAAACACGAAAAAATCTTATTCTGAAATCAAAGAAAATAGTTTCTTTCTCACCGCACCCCGATGACAATGAATTGGTAGCTGGGGGTTTCGTTGCGAGGAAGATCACAGATGGGTCCGAATTCCATCTGGTGGTTGCAAGCGATGGAAGAAAAGGAAGCAGAACGATTGGGGAAGAAGCACTTAAGGAGATAAGGGAGAAGGAGCAGCGGAATGCTCTCTCTATACTCGGATCTAAGAACGTCAGGTTCCTCGGATATAGGGACTCCGAGGTGCCACAACCTTCATCGCTTAGGAACGACGTTATCAAGGTCATTCGAGAATTATCCCCAGACCTCGTGCTGACTGTGGACCCTTTCCTTCCATACGAGGTTCATCCAGATCATGTGAATATGGGGATGGCAGTGCTACAAGCGGTACTTTTCGAAGAATTCCCAAATTTTGGGGAAGGCAAGCCTGTGAAAAGTCCGAATGTCGCCCTAGGTTTCACTTACAACCCAAATGTAATACTAGGCTGTGACGATAATATTGACAAGAAGATTTCAGCAATGAAGGCACACAGTTCTCAGTTCACGGAAGATGCGATAGAATTGATCAAAGGGATAATGCATCTTTACGGACAGAGAGTGGATAGTCAGTATGCGGAACCTTTCAGAGTTCTTATGCCACACGAGTTACACGTGAATGTTTTGGGAGGTATGAATCCGTGGTAACTGCTGATACTCCTAACATAATCGGTAAAGGGAGTCCTTCTGGAAATTCGGATTCTGGAATTCTGCCAATGAGTCTGAAGATCCTTTACAGTTTTGGACAGATGGGAGTAAATTTGCCAGGATACTTCTTTGTTTACCTTTGGACGATTTATTCCCCTCACGGAGGAACACAGCTTATGCCGGCTTACCTGCTCGGGGCTGCGTATGGCGTCGGTGTCATAATACAGGCCGTCGCAAATCCGTTCATTGGGAATATGAGTGATAAGCTCAAGTGGAAGATGGGTCGGAGGAGACCGTTCATACTGACTGGTTTCATTCCTCTTGCCATCAGTTTCCTTCTATTGTTCAGACCTATATCTACCAACCAGATTGCTAATTTCATCTATGTTTCAGTCGACTTTGCCATCTACAATTTCCTCTACGCGTTTGTGGTGCTTCCCTACCTTGCAATGATACCTGAGATTTCACTCAATTCGAATGACAGGGTAAAGCTACTGAGCGTTG
>JAJSLL010000012.1 GCA_026127935.1 Thermoplasmatales archaeon
ATACTCCAGTATCTGCACTGTTGAATGTTGCAGTTGCAGTCTGACCGTTGCCGCTGTCTCCCGTTATTGCTCCAGTGGAATCATACCACTGCCATGTGAAGGAGCCAGTGCCACCTGTAGCAGTTGAGGTAACAATAATCGATTGACCTGAGTCTATCGTTGCTGACTGAGGTTGGACTGTTATTGAAGGATTAGAATCCACCACTATAGGTACTGAAGCAGTAATAACGAGATGCAGGGTAGTTCCCGTATCCGTGACGTTGAGCCATACTTTGTAGGTGCCGGGAGTTGTTTCTGAGAAGGAGTATGTGGATGACGCTCCAACTACGGTGGAACTGCCACCGATGGTCCAGGAGTAGATGTATGAGCCCGAGCCTCCGCTCACTGCAGGCGTCAGTAGCACGCTTTGGGAAGAATCGACCGTTGCAGTCGACGGAGAGATAGTTACTGTAGGAGCCGCATTAACAGTTATAGATATAGAAATCGGAGAGAGAGCATAATTAGGAGAGGTTCCTGTATCGGTCACGTTCAGCCATATTGTGTAAGTTCCAATCGTCGATTCTGAAAAAGTATAGCTAGTTCCCGTACCCAAGATTGATTTACTTCCACCGAGCGTCCATGAATACGAGAACTGACCAGAGCCCCCTTGTGAAGTAGTAGTAAGAGGCAAGGACTGTGATTCATATATTGTCGCAGATGAGGGAGAGACGGAAACAGAAGGGGCAGAGTTCATGGTAACAACTGCTACATCGGAAGTAACTGATTGTCCCGTTGAATCCTTGAAAATAACATAATAACTTCCCGCTTGGGGCGGAGTGAAGGTTGCTGCAGTACCGCTTCCTGATGCATCGGATATGGGAGTTCCACTAGTAGTGGTTCCGGAATACCATTGCCAGGTATATGACCCACTCCCGTACTCGACCGTAGACGTCAGGGCAATGGTGAATTGTTGGTCGGGATCAATGGAATAAGATTGGGGCTGCTCTGATATCAGAGGAGGTGAAACGACAGTTACAGTGACGGAAGAAGCAGAAGACACTCCTGCAGCATCAGTTACCGTCAGGGTAACTACATAAGTATTGGGTACCGTGAAACTGAAGGTATTTCCAGGATTTGCTGACTGTGCCCATCCGGACGTTGGACTGACAGTATATGAATAGGCGAAAGGAGAAGTTCCACCCTGAGTCTGATTTGTAAATGTTACAGAATTGCCGGAATCAATTTGAGTGACAGGGGACGAAAGGGCAACGGATAGCTGGGGGCTGACCGTAACAGATATGGGAGTGGAATAAGCAACCGTTGACGAGCTGTCTGTAACCTTCAACTCAAAGAGCCAGGTCCCAATAGTCGAAAGAGTACCAGTTGAGATAATAGAAGCAGAGAGATCGTTTGAAGTTGCAGGGAAAGAATTACCAAGATCTACGTAGCTGGCGAAATTTGGTGGTTCTTCCAGCCATTGACCAGTGTAGGGAGGAATGCCGCCATTTATAGATACTGCGGTGAGAGTGGTGGATTGTCCTTCATCTATGTTTGAAAATCCATAAACCGCAACTGTTGCACTCAATAGAGCATTGATGGTGACCGTTTCAGTGAACGATACGGATACACCACTTGAGTCGGTTACAGTCACTGTGACGTCATAGGTTCCAGAAGTACTGAATGTTATCTGGTTTCCAGAAGTACTATAGCCGCTAGGGACAGGTTGCCCAGTCGATGTGGCAACTGTCCATGAATAACTGAACGGTGCAATCCCATAACCAGACTCGACTGTCGCGTACAACGGAGTTCCTACAGTTGCCGTGGTTGGCGATATTGATATCGCAGAAGTCGTCAGAGGCAAAGACGGGTGCAGGACTATTATCTCTGCAGTGGCCACAGGGGCTAGTTTACGATTTTGGTCCTTAACAAACAGATAGAGATAATAGATTCCATAACTGGATGGAATGTATGTGAAATTAGCTTTTGGAAGAGAGGTAGTGTTTTCGCTAGAAAATGAATGGTGGTCTTGTTGCCAATGCGGGAAGTTGGAAGTCACGTACCACGCATATGTGTAAGGAGAGGCGCCCCCTGTCCAATTTGCGTAAAAGGTTAGTTGTTCTCCAAGATCCGCACTTACCGTAGTTGGAGTAAGCGTGACCTGTGTGACACTGGGTTGATGACTCTCTCGTGAGTATATCTGTGATACGGCCATTACCCATGCTGAAGAACTCGCGCTGTTTACGAATAAGTAGACGTAGTATTGTCCATTATCATTGGGTACGAAACTGAAAGTGGCAGAATTCCCATTAGTATAGTTGTAGGAATTCAATTGTAGGATGTACGGAGTGCTTATAGGTTCCTTTTTAACGACCATCCAGGCGTATGAGTATTCCGCTGTTCCTCCACTCCAGTTCCCAGTGAAGGTTATAGGAACTCCAGAGTCGGAATTTGCATTTACAGAAGATGGAGATATTGTTACTGAAGTAACCCCTGGCGTGCCAGGGAGAAGAATTATTTGTGAATACCCGACCAGGAAATCTCCTTGGCTGTTATGTCTATTGCTATCCGTCGGTGTCAAGTAGAGATACAGGTAGTAGATTCCATATGAACTGTAAATGGGGTTGAAAGTGAAATCTGCAGACGTTGCAGGGGTTGTATTGAAAGAGTCAATTTGATTGAACTCTCCGTTATAATACGACTTCCAGTTTATTGGGCTGTTTGTTATTTCCCAGGCGTAGTTGTAAGCATTAAAACTACCAGTCCAGTTCCCTACAAAAGTAATGGGTTGTCCGGTGTACATAACCGAAGTAGTTGGAGTTAGGGTCACACTTTGAAGGCCCGTTTGATAATTTTGGGGGCCCTGATCGTTTCCCTGTCTGTCTCCATTCTGATTATTCGTTACAGTAACTATTGAAGTGGCATTCAATCCAGCACCTGTGCCTGTTCCGTTCACTGTCAGAAGAATCTTATAAGTTCCAGAGTGGTCAGGTGCAAAACTGAAACTGGCACCATTTCCAGTTGTAGAGCTTGTGTAATAACTCAAATTGTGGTTGTTAGCGTGAGAAAGGAAGACCTGCCAGAGATACGTAAATGGAGCTGTCCCTCCTGTCCAGCTGCCCTGGAAATTTATGGACTGTCCTATGTAGAGACTAGAGGAGGTAGGGGAAAGAGTGATAGAAGTGAGAGTATACAACTGGGTAAAATTGAATGTATTTCCGGTACTGGAATGGTCCAGTGACGTTGTATTACCTTGATTCGCTGAAATCGCTGAGGTGTTTAAATTCAGACTTGGTAAAGCGTTCAACTGGGATTGTAAATACTTCGAATTCTGTGCTGGATTTGAGGGGGCAAACGATCCAGATTTTGATAAATTGAGATTTGTGGTTTGAGAGACAGCCGAAGCGGGCCATGTCTTAACCACCTTGCCGCTTTGAACTTTCTCGTAATAACTAGTGTTCTGACCGCCCATACTGGTAGTCACCAGGTAAACGTGACTCCCATTTGATTTGGAATGGGAACTGGCACTAGGATAATAGACAGCGCCAGAAAACGAAGAAACGACCATAACAATGACTATAATAAGCGCTACAGCTACGACTAATAACTTTGTGTACTTTTTGTTTGACACTTGATTGGAAATTGCGGAAGAGTATAAAAACATTTATAAGCAATGAACCAAAGTTAAGGTTAATTAAATCAATTCTTGAGTCTGAATAGGACAAATTCTTGTGCGTTCCAGTCATCGAGAATGGTCTGTCATCTTCAAATTGAGATGAAGTCACGGGCGCCATTTGGTGCGATCATGACTGAATTGATGCCTTTAAAATAGAGCAAAAGCCTATGGCTTCAATTTGCCTAGGTAGAGATGGAATTTTTTTTCTTTAAGGTTCTGGTCTTTCAATATTATAAGTCCTAGTCTATTCTTATTCAAAACTTAGTTTTGACAAAGTTTAATTATAGTTCACGCTATATAAGGATGTGAAAGAAATTCGAAAGAAAATCACTCTTTTATCGGTACTGGTAGTGACATCGTTTGTTCTTTTCTCTGCCCTAAGTTCTTCATTAATTCTATCTGAGGGCCAAACTGCTAACTTGGCTCCTTCTTCAGCGGCAAACAACGTGAACTACAACGGTTCTGCTTTTCAATCTGTAGCCCGAATTCCTTTCGCATATGGAAAAGGTCTAGGGGGTGCTTTTGATCCGTGGCAAAGTATTGGATATCAAGCCTTGAGCAAATCTCCATCGGTCGAGAACCCAGTTGCCAAATATACAGTGAACTTCACTGCTACCAATAAACTGAGCGGTGAGAAATGGAGCGTTTATGTATACACTAATCTTGCACTTTCTGTACCCGATCTCCCTCTATACAACACTATCTATCATGAGTCATATGGACTGATCTTTTCAAGTAACGCAACATCCTCTAGTATCTCCGGGTCAATTGCGGCAGGTACATATTATTACTATGCGGGTCCAACCTCAACTCTTTCTGGCCCTTATAAATTAATTGTGTCTGGGAACAAGTCTGTTTCAATCCTTTTCCCTGCACTCCATAGCGCAACATTTACTGAAACTGGCCTTCCCTCAGGAACCATATGGACCGTTTATGCTTCATCTAGTCAATCTAATGGAAATATGACTATCTTATCAGAATCATCCGGCAACAATACCATATTAGCTTCTCTTCCCGACGGCTACTACAGTTTCGCATTTGGACCCGCGTCAACTGTGATTGAGTCTTATTCGTTTGCAATTTCTGGATCGAACATAGACAAACAGATAAATTTTCCCGCTCTGTATCCAACAGTCTTCAAGGAATCTGGTCTCCCTACTGGTTCTTCATGGCAACTTTTTGGAGAAACCACAACCCCTAATGCTTATTCTTTGAACACTTTCTTTGTCGATACAGCAAGTCAGTCCTCAGTTACGATTTACCTTCCGAACGGAGTCTATTACTATCAGCCAACATTTGAACGGACTACTTTCACCGAACCTTCATCCATCTATGTGAGTGGAAGCATTCAGAATGTATCGATCAGCTTTCCCTCACTGACGCATTTCACAATTTATACAACGGGATTAGCAACGGGATTAAGCTGGCAGATCTCAGTTTATTCCACCGATGGAACGATATCAGCCCTGAATTCTAGTTATAATTCAAGCTTGACTCTGGAAATTCCTTCTGGGTCCTTTACCTACACCGCTGGTGAAGGGAGTTCGTACTTCCTCAGTGGTGATTTCAACGTGACCTCTACCAATTCTTCTATTTCGATTACACTTCCGCAAACTCACAGAATTAATTTTCTGGAAACAGGGCTATACAGTGGGATGGATTGGAGTGTTACTGTGTTCGGATCGGGACATACAACCGTTTTTAGCAACTCAACTCTAGATCCATCTTCAACCATTGATCTCCCGACAGGAACGTACAGTTATTCTGTATCTGAGGGCACAATGGGAACAGTGCTATTCCATCAATCCCAGTCTGTTTACTCCTCTTCGACTTTTACCCTCGGAACTTCTAACCTCAACGTTTCTATATCATTCCCAGAACTCTTTGCGACGACTTTCTCAGAAACGAATCTGAGATCTGGTATTTTGTGGGGAGTCGGAGTGTACTCATCCACTTCAGCCACTGGCTTTTCTGAGGTCTTCTACAACACATCCTCAAGTAATGCTAACGTCACAGTGTATCTTATCAATGGATCATTCTACTATTCGGTTGAAGAGGCTAGTTCATATATCTATCCATCCGTGAATACGTTCAGTGTTGCGGGAATCAAACAGACAATAGACTACCACTTTTCCTCCCTATACCAGGCATCGTTCTCCATAGAGGGATTAAAGCCTTCCAACTCGTGGTACCTTACCGTAGACGAAACCAATTATTCAGTCGTCTACAGCAATTCTTCCTCTTTTGCAGTGATGAATGCATACCTTCCAAATGGTTCCTACATATATACTATGACTACCACGTCTAAACTAACAACCACCAATTCTTTCTCAGTTAATGGAAGTGCTCTATCAGTCCCAATTTCGGTGGCAGCAAGTTATTCAATCAAGTTCACAGAGTCTGGGCTTCCGTCCGGTGACCTTTGGTACGTCTCTCTTAATGGAACTTATAGTTTCTCCACAAATTCAACCATACAAGTGAGTGAACCCAATGGTACCTACCTGTATTCTGTTGTCAGCTCAAGCTATATAGCGACCCCCGGTAATGGATCATTCACTGTTGCTGGGAATGATGTGTCTATTGAAGTCAAATTTACCTCATCGCAGACGATCTATACTATCACCTTTTCAGAGACTGGATTGGCAAGCGGTATTCCCTGGTACATCACCATTTCAAATTCAACTCTCTCATCAATTTATAGTTCGATAGTTCTGCAGGAACCGAACGGAACTTACTCGTACGAAATAAATGCCTCTGGGTTCACACCAACCCCATCTGCTGGGTTGTTGAGAGTTAATGGTGCAAACCAGACAGTATCAGTAGTCTTTGCTGTGTCAATACCGGCCTCAAGATACGGAATCACTTTTTCCGAGATAGGACTGACTACGGGGACAAAATGGTCCGTATCTCTCACGAACTCCACTAATTCTGGCAAGGTCATTGGCACTATCAGTACTTCTGCGGAAAGTATAGATGTGTATGGTATCACATACGACAGTTCCAACAAGTACCTCTATGCCTCAGGGATATTCGAGAACTCTTCTTCTCCGACAAAGCACGCGGGAGTAGTCGTGGTCATAAGTCCTGTCACAAATAGCATAATCTCAACGATAAATGTCGGATCACTTCCCGAAACGAGCGTTTACGATCCTTACAACGGCTACTTGTATACAGCCAACTCTTTATCCAACAACGTCTCCGTGATAAACACAGCGACAGAGACTGTAATAGCTACCATACCGGTTGGAAATGGACCAGTTGGAATCACCTACTCGTCCACGAATCATTACGTCTATGTAGCAAACAGCGCCTCAGGTACGGTATCAGTGATAAATAGTTCGGCTAATGCAGTATTTACCACTATCACTGTCACAAGCTCAGGAGGGACACTTGCGGGTGCAGTTTTTGATCCGTCAAATGGGAACGTATATGTTGGAGGATTCAACAAAACGTCCCTTGTGGATTCTGTCTACGTAATAAGTACAGCAACGAACAAAGTAATTGCAAATATCTCTGGTGCCGCATACTTCGGAATATTCGATTCAGAGAATGGTTACCTATACTTCACAGACAACGCACTTAACTCGGTTCTGGTAGTCGACGGGTCGACGAACAAGGTTGTAACTACAATAGACTTGCCCACTCATTCGTCACCGATAGGGATTGCTTACAATTCTTACGACCACAACGTCTATGTGGCTGAACAGAACTCGAGCTCTCTTGCGGTCATAAGTTCACTTACTAACACTGTGATTGCAAATCTGGACGTCACAGGATCTCCGCTTTTCCCAACATACGATCCTTCGACACACAGCATCTATCTGTCCAACTACCTGGTTGGAGGGATCCAGGTCATTTCCTCCTATGGAGGGGTAAGCACTATACAGACTGCGACGGGCGTTTCCATTCAGTTTTCTGAACCAAATGGGACCTATTTCTACAGCATAGGAAGCATCAACGGCTATGGCGTGGAACCCCAATCCGGTTCTCTGGTCGTGAACGGTTCTTCACTGACACAGAGTGTCGCGTTTTCCGCCGTCGCGGGATATGAAGTTACCTTCTCTCAGACGGGATTACGAGCTGGAGTTACTTGGTCGGTAACGCTGGGACCTAGAACTCAAACATCCACTTCTTCCACCATAACTTTCACTGAGATCAATGGATCCTACTCCTACAAGATTTCCAACGTTTCTGGCTACGTCGTGTCTCCAACCTCTGGAGAGGTTACGGTCAGTGGGTCATCAATCACCAAGACAATCACGTTTTCCGAACTCTTTTCGGTGAACTTCAATGTTTCCAATCTTCCTGTAGGAGCTATATGGACCGTGACTCTTGATGGTACCGGAATTTCATCAAACGGGAGCAAGATTACTTTCATGGAGGTTAATGGTACGTATTCGTTCTCTGTGAATTCAACGGCAAACTACAAGATTTCGCCGTCATCAGGTACTATAACGGTTAATGGTGCATCGGTCAATGAGCCAGTGCAATTTTCACCACTTCAAGCTCCAATATATCTGACTGGGACTATTACGCCTAGCAATGCGACTTTGTACGTGAATGGACAACTGGTTCCCACTGTCAATGGAACTTTCAATGTCTCAGTTCAGCCAGGTAGCTATGAAATAAAAGTGAGCTTGACAGGTTACAAGACTTACTTTAACAACATCAGTGTATCATCAAACCAGACCCACATTTCTGCTCTGACTATAACGCTTGGCAAGATTTTACCTACGCCGAAGTTGCCTATCTCCGAGATCGCCATAATAGTAGTGGTTGTTGTTGCTATAATTGCACTGGCCATCGCCGCAATAATGCGGAATCTGGGGAAAAACAGAAGTAAGAACGACTAAAAATGGAAAGCAAATATTCTACTAATTTTTTTCATTTTCGATTTCCAACAATTTAAGGGGAAACTGTCGTTTCAGATTCCTGATATTCCAATCTCCGTTGATACCATTTATATTGTTGCCTGAATTACTCTTTCGTGTCTTTTAAAATTCAGAGATTTGCCGAGATTCCAACCAGGGACCAGACCATTCTTATCGGGGATCTGTACATACCTGATACCGCACCGCCATACCCTGCGATCGTATTTAGAACTCCTTACGGACGAGATGATAGTAATTACCGAAAGCAAGCTAAATTCTTCGCTTCCAATGGCTTTGCATTCCTTGATTTGGATGTACGTGGAAGGGGCGATTCCGATGGAAAGTTTGAACCTTATTTCAAAGACGGGAAAGATGGGAAGGACGTAATCGACTGGGTCGCAAAACAACCATGGTCGAATGGTAAGGTTGGAACCTACGGAGGTTCGTATTCTGCAAGAATCCAGTGGTTGACTGCACTCGAAAGACCGAAAAATCTGTTCGCTATGATCTCTAAAGTATCTCCTTCAGATCCATTCGTGGAAAACCCCACTGGAGTGAACGACCCAATGCACATCTCGTGGAGGTATCTTGTCAGTGGAAGATCGCTCAAGAATGTCAACGACGTCGAGTGGGATAATGTATACAGAACACTCCCTCTCAAAGATATGCCTAAGTCTTTTGGAATTAATTTACCTGATTTAGATGAAGCGACCAAGCACCAGACATTCGATTCTTACTGGGATGGCATGAGTTATCAAAATAAATTTGAAACTATTGATATCCCTACTTTGCACATTTCTGGCTGGTACGACGATGAACAGATTGGGACGTTCATCAATTATTCTGGCATGAGGACAAAGTCATCAAGCCAGAAGTCAAGGGATAATCAGGCAATTGTCATTGGTCCCTGGGGACACAACGTCAATCAATCCTCAAGACTCGGTGAAGTAGATTTTGGGCCGGATGCAGTCATCAATCTGGATGATATCGAACTGAAATGGTTCAGGAAGTGGTTGCTGGATGAGACTACTCAGGTGGGGAAGAGAGCAAAGATGTTCATAATGGGAGAGAACAGATGGGTCGATTTCGATGACTGGCCTCCTTCCAGTACAAAGCACATGAAACTCTTCATTTCCAGCAATGGTAAGGCCAACAGTAGATTCGGTGATGGACGGATAGTCTGGAAGGAAGAGAGCATCTCCGATGGCAAAGACGAATTCACCTATGACCCGATGGATCCGACGCCGTACGTCACTGAAATTACTTCAGCCCAGATCGGAGGGCCTGATAATTTTTCATCGATAGAACGAAGGGATGACGTGTTGGTCTATACTAGCCCTCCCCTTGAAAGGGACTTGACACTACTTGGAGCAGTTGACGCTGATATATTCATGGAAACGGATGTGGTTGATACGGACGTTATGGCAATGCTCCTCGACGTTTGGCCAAATGGTTTTTCTCAGCGTTTGTGCGATGGTATGACCCGCGCTCGTTACAGGAACGGAATGCACAAGACTGAATTCCTAGAAGAAGGGAAGGTATATGAATTCAAGATCGACCTCTGGAACACTGGCCACAGAATTCCTAAAGGACACAGATTGCGGATAGATATAGCATCTGCAGCCTTCCCGAAATATTCCAGAAATCTGAATACGGGGTTAGACCTGACCTCCGATTCCTCGTTCAAAGTTGCAAACACCAAGATCATCCATACGAAATCTCACCCTTCAAATCTTTCAGTATTCATTTATGAGTGAACCGTTCAGTCGCTCTATAGACGCCAGGGCCAGACTCATTTCTAATTATCAGAACGGAGTTGCAATATACAGGGAGAATCCGCTCTACGAATATTTCTCAAGGGACCAAAGGGCTGAAGCGGTTCTGATTAGAGGTGGATCTGTAACACACATCGGGGAAAGTGAGATTGAAGAAGGATTCTCAAGCTTCGGAGATTCAGATAGCTGCATAGCATCTCCACACTATGAATTTCGGAAGGGAAAGACTTGCAAGCTTGGAACGGATACGTGGTTTGAATACCCGCTCTTCGAAGAACAGATGGTAATACAGGAAGAGAAAAAATCACTGAACGAGATCGTAGACTCTGTCATATCAGAGATGCTGGTGGAAGATACCGAGTTAACAATTGCCCAATCCATTAAAAAGCAGGTTTGCGGATCGGGATACACTCTCTATTACGAACCAATCACGGCATTCGATGAAAATACACTTAAAGTTTGGAATAAGCCAGAAGGAAAGCCTCTCAAGAAAGTAATGTACGTGGAGATTGCAGCCAAGAAGAGGGGGTTGACCATTCTTTACTCGAACACATTCTTGGTATCAAGTGAAGAGAAATATGTAGAAAAGTACAGGCGAAACATCGAAGCTATTGAACTTGTAAAAAAGAATTTCGTTGAGGGCAAAAGCACATCGGAATTATCGAAAATTCTCGAGGAATTCAGAAATCCCAAGCTCTACCTCACAACCCCACTTTACCCCTTCAACTACACCCCCATTCCGGGAGATGAAAAAAGCATAAGGACACGCAGTCTTGCTGTCTTCGACATTTGGAATCTTTCCTCAGAATTCAGTTTTAGAAAAAAAGTTACAGCCATCGCAGGAAATTACAGAGCTACTGTCATTTAGATCATCTCTACCGTAAAGGACGCATATCCTACTCCAGTTTCCGATTCCGTCATCGCAATCGAATTTGACAGCTTCAGAAGATCTATCTTCCCTTCATAGGTTGAGAGCAGAGTAACAATTGGCCCAAACCCGCACACACTGATCTCTCCCGAATACTCATATCTGTAAATGGTCCTTATGTCACGATTCAGGACAGCCTGTGAAAAATATCCATCCAGTTTCTTTAGTCTGGAGAGAGTCAGATAATGGTTGAGGTCCGAGCTTGCAACTATGGTAAAATTTCCCTTGAGTTTTTTCAGCCTGGATGCCAGGTGCTGGGCAGCTTCCAGTGACTGGTCCATCATTACTATCGGCACAATCTCAACGTCCCCGTAGATATACTGCAGGAATGGTATCTCGACTTCCACCGAATGCTCCTGGACGTGGGCCATGTTATCGACAGTGACAAAATCATCTTGGAGGTCGATCACCGCCTCTAAATTGACCTTCGCCCTTCCTAGCGGGGTTAAATAGTCTTGATCACCGATCGAAATGGGAGAACCAAGTCCAGTGTGGTTAGGGCCAATCACAACATAATAATCGTACTTGCCGGAATTTGCAAGGGAACCAAAAGAATGTGCAGCAACGGGTGCACTGTAATCATAACCAGCGTGCGGAGCTATTATCCCCTTCTTTTGATCTATTGCCTTGACCAGAGGAATGTAACCCGGTCCATTCCAGTGAGTGAAAGCCCACTCTATCTTCTCCTTCAGTGCATCTTGTTCGGAAGGATAGAAATGGCCACTAACGTGAGGCTTTCTTACTATTCTCTGCACAAAAGTGTAACCATATGCAGCTAATGAATCCATGCACTGAGGATTTCTACGTTTGCCTTAGGGGCAGTGTTAAAAAACCTGAAGAATTTAAAAAATGAAAAAAGGGGCAGACCAGATTAGAGTTCTGCCAGGAAGTCTTCCTGTTTGAGCTGTGTAGCGTCCTTTCCATTCTGGGTGAGGACTCCTTTCGTTAAAAGGTAGTAGATCAGTGCAAGGCTCTCCCGTCCCTTGTTGTTCCCTGGTACAACCAGATCCACGAAGGTAGTGCTGTTGTTCGTGTGACAAAGCGCGACCACTGGTATCCCGTTCAAGATCGCCTCCTTTTGTGCCTGGTTATCTGTCGCAGGATCGTTGATCACGACCACATCTGGCTCGATGTAACCAGAAATGGACGGATTCGTGAAAGATCCTGGAATGAACCTGTCCGTCATGAACTTCGCTCCAAGTGCTCCGGCAGACGCCTTTACTGGCTTCTTCGCATACTCCCTGGAAGCAACAAATACTATCCGGTTCGGTTCGAACTTCGAAAGGAACTTGGCTGCGACCTTTATCCTCTCATCGATCTTCTTGATGTCCAGTATGTTCAGTCCCTCTTTATTAACGTAAGCTGTAAACTTTTTCATGTCCGCGCTTCTTATCTTTGTACCGATATGAATCGCGGAATTCCTGTACATATCTTCTGATGCTAACATATCACTCATTAGTGTGCACCCATTTCTTCCTGAATTCTTACGAGTTCATTTAATTTTGCCAACCTTTCTCCTCCCACAGTACCAGTTTTGATGTAGTCTGCACCAATGGCTACGGCAAGATGTGCGATGAAGAAGTCCGTCGTCTCCCCCGATCTGTGCGAGACCACTGAACTCATTCCATGGTCCTTGGCCAATCTCCAGGTCTTCAGAAGCCTAGATAGGGTTCCCACCTGGTTGGGTTTCAGTAGAATTGCGTTGCTGGCCTTATTGCTGATTCCCATCTCAAGTCTTTGGTAATTCGTGGTGTAAAGATCATCTCCGATGATTATGGCCTTGTTTCCTACCCTCTTTGTCAGTTCAGCAAAGCTCTCGAAATCGTTCTCATCAAAGGGGTCTTCGATTACGGAATAACCTTTGTCCTTGACTATCTCCTCCACGAAATCAATCTGTTCTGTCCTGGACAATTTCTTGTCCCTGTAAACGTAATGGCCGTTCTCATAAAAACTTGATGCCGCCAAGTCCATCCCATTCTCTATCGTGAAACCCGTCTTATCAGAAACCTCCTGCGCAACTTCCCTGACCAGTTCTATGACCTTATCGTCGTCAAACGGCAGTACCCACGCCTTTTCGTCCCCCATTCCAATGGGTATGTCGAGTTCCTTCGAAGCTCTCTCCCTTATTCTCTTGTGAACGATTGCGTTCGTCTTGATAGCATCGAATACCCGATCTGCGTGAGATGCTATCAGGAACTCTTGGATTGTTGTGCCGTTCACTGCGTGTTTTCCACCCCCTACTACGTTGCCAAGCGGAGTGGTCATTCTCGCGTTTAGCCCTCCCAGATATCTGAAGAGTGGAATGCCCAGTTCGTCAGCGGACGCAAATGCATTTGCGAGGGACATGGCAACAGCCAAGTTGCCTCCGATTTTTGCAAAATTTTCTGTACCGTCAATGTCTTCTAAAAATGAATCGAATCCTTCTTGATCGCTGGATTCCAATCCAACTATCTTCTTTGAGATATCGGAGGTGAAAAGCTTGACCGACCTATCGATTCCACCCTCTGGATAATCCGTTACCTCGGTTGCACCTTTTGATGCCCCGCTTGGTGCGGCTGAAATTCCGAAACCATACTTCGTGTATATCTCGACTTCCACAGTCTCATTCCCCCTCGAGTCGAGTATCTTTCTTATCTTTGAATCTACTATTTCTGACACCTAGTTCACCTCTTTTGATTCTGTATTTGCCTGAGCGGCAGCTAATATTGCGATCGGAACCCTGTATGGCGACGCTGAAACGTACTTCAGACCGATCCTGTGGCAGAACTTTACGGAATCCGGGTCTCCCCCATGCTCACCGCATATCCCAATCTCAATGTCAGGCCTTGCCTTGACACCCCGTTCGAAACATATCTTCATAAGTTCTCCAACTCCATTCTTGTCAAGGGATTCGAAGGGATTCACTTTGAATATACCTTGCTCTAGATACTTGGGGAGGAAAGTCGCCTCCACATCATCCCTCGAAAATCCTAATGTCATCTGGGTCAAATCGTTTGTTCCAAAACTGAAGAACTCCGCAACTTCCGCAATTTCACCTGCCGTAAGGGCTCCCCTCGGTGTCTCGATCATCGTACCAAACTTGTACTTCAGTTCCTTCCCTTTCAATTCCTCATCTATTGCTTTCTGCAATCTTTCCCTGACGAGTTTCAACTCGTTTGCCTCAATTGTAAGAGGTATCATGATCTCTGGGATCACCGTCTTCCCCTCCTCCTTGACCTTCAGGGCAGCCCGAAGAATGGCACGCACCTGCATCTCATAAATTTCTGGGTAAACTACTCCAACCCTGATCCCCCGGAAACCGATCATAGGATTGAACTCCGCAAGTGAGTTCACTTTCCTGAGTACCTCTTCATCCTCCTTCAGTTTCTTGTCTTTTGCCTGACTTTTTCTTTTGTGTCTCGTTTCAACTATGCCCACCATCAATTCTTCCTTCTTGGGGAGGAATTCGTGAAGCGGCGGATCCAGCAACCTGATGATAACCGGGAAACCGTCCATGGTTCTGAAAAATTCTACGAAATCATTGTATTGCAGCGGTAGTAACTTTTCAAGGAGCGATTTTCTCTCTTCGAGAGTGTCGCTCATGATCATTTCCCTCATTATTGGAATTCTCTCCGCGCCGAGGAACATTCTCTCCGTCCTAGCAAGACCAATTCCCTCGGCACCATTCTTTCTTGCAAGTATTGCTTCCTCCGGTGTGTTGGCATTTGCCAGAACACCCAGTCTCTTGACCCTCCTGCACATTTCCATGAATTCTCGAAATTCGTTGCCCAATTCAGGGATTGTGAGAGGTACATTTCCCTTGAAAACCAACCCTGTCGTCCCATCCACAGTGACCTCTTGGTGTTCCCACATGAAATCCTGTTTGAAATTGACACCCCTCTTGTCAAGGTCTATCTTCAGGTCCTCGGAACCGACAATTGCTGGTTTTCCCATCGCCCTTGCTACAACCGCTGCATGGGATGTCATTCCTCCCCTGGCAGTGAGAACTGCTTCTGATACCGCGATTCCATGAACATCATCAGCGAGTGTTTCGTTTCTGACCAGGACAACCTTCTCTCCCTTCTCTTTCATCTTGACGGCTTCGTCAGGATCCAAGACTATCTTACCTGCTCCCGCACCCGGGCTTGCAGCTAGCCCCTTCGCTATTGGGGAACCGGCCCTCTTTGTGTCCACCTGAGGATGAAGCAGCTGATTCAGCTGCTCGGGTTGAACTAGGTTAACCGCCTCGCCGTCTGTGAGTATGCCTTCCATCCTTAGATCAAGGGCTATCTTCAAAGCCGCAGCAGCACTCCTCTTTGCAGACCTGGTCTGCAGAAGATAGAAGGTTCCGTCCTGAATCGTGAATTCAATGTCCTGAACATCCTTGTAGTGTTCTTCCAAGATGTCTGCCGACCTCTTCAGTTCGGTGTAGGCGTTCGGAATCTCTGACTTCAATTTCTCCACCGCAGAAGGTGTCCGAATCCCCGCAACAACATCCTCTCCCTGGGCGTTGTTCAGGTACTCTCCATAGAGTTTCTTCTCTCCTGTATTGGGGTCCCTGGTGAATACGACTCCCGTGGCGGAGTTTGTGCCGAGATTACCGTACACCATAGTTACCACAGATACTGCGGTACCCATCGTGTCCGAAATCTTGTTGATTCTCCTATACACGACCGCCCGGTCGTTTTTCCACGAGTCAAAGACGGCATTTATTGCGAGCTCAAGCTGCCTGTAAGGATCGTTGGGTAGCTCTTTCCCAGCCGATCTTATAATCTGCTTGAATTCTTGGACTATTTCCTTCCAGTCCTTCTCACTGAGCTCGAAGTCGTTGGTAAGATTCAGTTCCTTTTTCTTCTTTTCAATAACTTCGTCGAACTTATTCCCCTTCAATCCAAGAACAATTCTTGCAAACATCTGGATGAATCTCCTGTAAGAATCCCAGGCGAACCTTGGATTGTTGGATTCCTTTGAAAAGAGTTCAACATTTTGGTCGTTCATTCCCAGATTAAGAACTGTATCTAGCATTCCAGGCATGCTCACTGGAGCACCTGATCTGACTGACACCAGCAGGATCTTTGGGGCTCCACCAAAAACTCTTCCAGTTTTCGCTTCCAGAGTCTTGACTGATTGAACGATTGTGTCCCAGAGCCCTGGAGGAAGTTTGTTGTTCTTGAAATAATAATTGCAAGCTTCGGTGGTGATAGTGAAACCGGGTGGAGTCCTTAGCCCGATTCTTGTCATTTCAGCGAGGCCCGCTCCCTTGCCACCAAGGAGAAGTTTCATGTTCTTATCGCCTTCTTCAAAATTGTAAACATATTTGGTATTGGTGAGCATATTCCAATATCCAAGTTCGAATTTTAATGTTTACGATGGACCAATCATTGAGGTTTGACTAATGACAAAGCAATTGTGACCTGTAAAATTTAGCTATATCTAAGGATGGCCCCGAGTCCGCCAAACGAGTTGAGGAAGGATAACCCTTCGTCGGATTCATCTCCGACGAGTTCAATCTTTGAGTCGCTCTTCTGCCCCAGTTCAATGTACTTTTCAATAACATCTGCTTGTTCCGATACCACCATATTTTTCCCACAAACCGGACAATTGTGTTCCTTTTCTTCCTGTGATATCTCTGATTTTTCGCTGCCGTCAGTTTCGCACCTGTAGGTGAACTTTGTCTTACGCAACCCCTTAGAAATAATCAAGGTGTCGACTTTACCATCTTCGAGAGCTTTTGAAACTTCCCTGTCGCCGTAAGCAGCTAGTCCAGTTCCCTTCTTAATCTCCACCAGCAATCTGTCTATTATTTTCTTTTCTTTAGAGACCTCTAGCTGGTCTAGAGTCTGCGAAGCCCTGTCCACAAGCTCCTTCAGGCCATACTCGTTTGTGTAACCCACGTCGTAGAGGTCGATTACTTTTTCCTGTATCTGGTACTGCAGGTATGCTTTCTTGTAGAAGAAATCCTTCGTCGACCCTGGTCCTCCTATCAGGACTCCTTTGAGATCCCTTTCCCTCAAGAATGCAGTTGAGGCGAGGTTTCCAATCTTTGTGAAGAATTCGTGAGCGGCTATTTCTATCAAGCGTTCGTATCTCCTTGAACTTTGACCCCCCTGATGATGCTTGCTGGGTACAAGGGAATCTTCGTTCTGAACAATTTCTATCCTGGCCCCCCTAAGAATTCCAATTGTCGCTTCAGCCCTGTCCATGACTATCAGTCCGTAGACTTCCTTCTTTTCGAGCATTGGAAGTATGGGCTCAAGGTAGAACTTTGAGTCGCATCTGTAGAGGAAGCTTGTAACGGACTGGGGCGGCTCGATGAAGAATGATACCATGTCGCTCTTATCACCCCTCGTCGGAACATAGCCGACGAATATTGCGAGTCCGTGCTCTGGCGGTGACTTGTAATACTTGAGCTTGCTCATTATGCTCTCGATCGCGGTAGTCACGTTCTTTCGAGTGGTCTTGCTCTTTATATTGCTAGATGTTGAATACTCGTCCCTCAGGTACCCAACAACGTCACTAATCTGTCTCTCCGGAGGAACATAAACCGAAATCAGCTCGGTGCCTCTACCCTCCAGCTTCTTTATCTGATCGACATATCTTTTGAACTGATATTCCTTTAAAGATTTCTCAATATCCTTCTTGTTCTGTTCTAGTTCAGACATCTCTCCCCGTCAACTAGTTGCTTTAGCCTGTTGTTCAGGTTCTGCCTTTTTTTCTTCCTCTTTCTTCTCTTCAACTCTCTTCTCAAAAATCTCTTTGAAAATGACTGTCTTGTTTGCAACATACTCTCTTATTGCACCTACTATTGCAAACTTGGCTAGTGGCCATGAATCGTCTATCTTGGCCGAGTCGGGAATGGTAATGACTATCTCTTCTCCCGTTTCAATCTTGAATTTATCGCTATCCTTGGAGAAGTTAATCTCTATGATTGCACCAATCTTCTTATCCTCTCCTTCAATCTTCTCAAGGACCTTATAAGCGTATTTTATGGTCTTTCCAGCAAGCGGGTGATTGAAGTCGACAACGACTCTTCCTGCAGTAACGGTCATAATTTTCCCATACTTATCTCCTATTCTGACCATCTTGCCTATCTCAGGGTAAACATCCTTTCCACTCCTTCCAGCACGCTTTTCCTCTTCAATCAGCGATCTTTCAACCTCTCTGTAAGAGTTCACTCTGACGCTATTCGTGTCCCTCACACCAAATGCCTTTTCTGGCGACAGCAATAGTTCCTTGTCTTCCCCGACATTTGCTTTTTGGATGTCGTCTTCAAGGTCCTTCAGCAATCTCCCGGATCCAAGTATTGTGATGACTGGCTTATAGGATGAGTGCTCGTCGAAAATTCCATTATCCTTAGCTTTCTTCTCATCTGTAGTTTCCACTAACTTCCCATCATCCGTGTATGTGTCGAATTGCAGTTTAATGATGTCCCCTTTCTCCATTTAGCCCACTCTTCTATCCATAACAATCAAAACTATAAAAAGACTGGGAATTCTGTCTTTCCAATGGAGGCATCTCTTTCATACCAAAAGCCGAACATGTAGATGCTATTGTTTGAAGACAATCAGTGCTATTCAAATATGATCAGTTTGGGGGTTCTGCTAATTTCCAGAGAGTGTTGGCAATAACCATTAAGAAACCGATTTTCGCATTGTGAAGGTCAGAGACATATTGTTAAGGTTCTTCTCGAGAGTGTTCAATTTAGCTTCTTGCCAGGGAAACTTGATTCACATGGTAAGAACGTGACAGATCAACTAAGAGTCAGAAGGAATCTAAGGAATCAGTTAGTGCACGCCTATAACTCATACACGGTGACTGAGGTGTACGAACAGGCAAAAGATACTTCAGATATTGACTCCTTTAAAGTATCCGTTAGAAAGTTACTAAGATAGTCTATTTTTATTTACTACATCGCAATAACTGTTATCAGCCCCGTGGTGTAGTGGCCAAGCATAGCGGACTCTGAATCCGTTGACAGCAGTTCGAATCTGCTCGGGGCTATAGTGATTTTGCGGAGCCGTATTTTCTAAGATGGCGAAGCACGATGTGATGAATCCGAAAAAGGTTCGATTAATAGATTAAGCGAATCCATCTGAAATCTGATACCTACAGTAAGGAATACCCCTAAACAAGTCTATCGCAATGGGAGATACCAAAATTGTCTTGATGAGTCCGAAATTCTGTTGCTAATATGATAGAAGAGAAAGGGTCGTGCATCTAAAAACTTTATAATCATTGTCACTGTCACATTATGCAACCATGGAAAAGGATTGCATTACCGGTATCTGGATTTATAACTACCTCTATAGTATTTAGTGTTCTGGCCTCTGTCACCTTTTATGCTCCCTCAATACTTCCTAATTTAAGCTCCAAGCTGTCAATTGACTCCTTTATTTCTATCATCACCATAGTCTACTTTGCTGGAATGCCATTCGGCAAAATACTGGGCAGGGTGATGAAATTTCACAGGAATGCTTCTTTCTGGACCCTTGTAATGCTCTTGATTATAATCTTCACAATATTCATTACCCCGTACTTGCACAGTCTTGCCCTGTTCATTGCCATAAGATTCATTCAGGGAACAGCGAGCTTTTTGATGGAAATATTCTCCATATCTTACTCTTTCTTGTTCAAAGAAAAGGAAAGGGCGCTGGCATCTGCTGTTTCTATAAGCGGAATCCCCGCAGGCGTCACTTTTGGTTCGATTCTTGCTCTTAATCTAAACCTCCACGAAACGTTCATTATAATTCCTATTCTTGGCCTCGTTTCTCTAATACCATTCATCTATCTACTCAATATCAAGGATTATTCGTTCAAGAACGAATCTTATACCACATACAGTTTTAAATATACCTGGATCTACGGTTTTCTCTGGATGACCATAGCGGGATTCAATCTTACTCTGGCAGTCATAATTCCATTATATCTTGAAAAATTTTCCCCTCAAATAACCGGAACTGCCATGTCAATATTCGGTTATTGGGGTGCATTGGCAACAATATTAGGCGGGGTCATTGCGTATTCAATATATTCTAGACTCAGAGGCTCGCTCTCCCTGATCATCGTGGGCATCTTAGGATATGCAATATCTATACCGGGGTTTATCTTACTCTTCTTACGTCCTAGCAATATATTGATCCTGGTGGGAATACTTCTAATTATGACAGAGGCGCTTGCTATTTCCCCAATTTATACCACTCCAGTTGATGTATATGGTAAGGAGAAAGTTGGCAATGGTATCTGGGAATTCTCACTGATAGGAAGCACCGGCCATATAATTGCTCCACTGACGCTACTTCCTTTAGGGTTGATATTCGGATTTAACACTGTATTTTTAATCCTAGTGATATTCCCAATATATGGGATAATTGCGATGTTCTTCATTTATGGTTATATAAGAGGCAATGATATTAAAAAAAGTGGTATAAATGTCTGACTTGAGAAAATCACTGTCAATACTGAAGGAAAACAATGATCTTAGGGAAATAGACGAAGAATTCAGCACGGAAATCGAAATAACGTCTCTGGCCAATAATTACCAGAGGAACAACGGGCCAGCCTTGTTATTCAATAAACCATCAGGATTTAGCAATAAGGTCGCAATTGGATTATTTGGGACGTACAGCAGGCTGGAAAATGTACTTGAAAGAAAGATAACTGAAATTACAGAGGATTTTACTGAATTATTCGAGACACTTTATTCAAAACCCAGCCTAATGGGGGGATTGAAGTTATTTTCAAAACTGAAGAACTTTAGCGTAAGCGAGGTTGGAAACGGACCCGCAAAGGAAAGATACGGGGACATTACACTGGACGATATCCCCATACTTAAGAGCTGGCCAAAGGATGGAGGGAGGTTCATTACGGCCCCCGTAGTCATAACCAGGGACCCTGAAAATGGCGCATACAATGCGGGAACCTACAGGATGCAGGTTTACGATTCAGAAACTACTGGAATGCACTGGCAGACCCAGAAAACGGGGGCAATGCACCTGACGAAGGCAAAAAAGATGGGAAAGAACCTGGACGTTGCAGTTGCGATCGGTGTCCATCCAGCAATATTGTTCTCATCTGTTTCTCCACTTCCGGAGGGAATTGATGAAATGGCATTTGCAGGATACCTTACAGGGGATAGGGTTGATACTGTTAGGGGTGAGACGGTTGATCTCAGATATCCTTCAGATTCGGAAATTATTTTAGAAGGGTATGTGGATCCAAATGAGACAAGGGAAGAGGGCCCTTTCGGTGATCATACGGGATATTATACTCCAGTTGACCTGTACCCCGTTTTCCACGTGAAAAGAATTTACCATAGGAAGGATTTCATATACCACTCAATCCTAGTAGGTAAATACTGGAATGAGGATGTTCCCATAGGGAGGGCAATTGAAAGGATTTTCCTGCCAGTGATAAAGTTCCAGATTCCGGAGATTAATGACATCTTCCTTCCAGAGGAGGGACTTTTCAACGATGTTCTGTTTGTCTCAATTAAGAAGAGATACCCAGGCCAGGGAAGGAAAGTTGGAATGGCCATATTATCATCAGGCCAGATGATGTTCACGAAATACGTGATAGTGGTTGATGAAGATATAGACGTAACTGACAGGAAGGAGGTTATGTGGGCGGTAGCTACTAGAACCGATCCGGCAAGGGATATAGAGATAATTAAAATTGCACCAACCGATTCCCTCGATCATTCTTCAATCTATCCTGATGTTGGAGGCAAGATGATAATAGATGCAACTGTGAAGAGAATGAATGAAGGCGCAAGGAGGGAATGGCCAGAAAGAATTGAAGTTAATGAGGCGGAGGTTCTAAAAGAAAAAATGAAAAAATATGTCCTTTAATTTGAAAGAGATAATAAGATTCATAAAGATTGAGCATACAATATTTGATCTTCCTTTCGCATACATGGGTTTAATTCTAAGCGGATTATTCAGCCTAAGAGTTATCATAATTGTTGGAATAGCGGCCACCCTGGCAAGAGTTTCTGGAATGACAATGAACAGGATAATGGATCTTCCACTTGATTCTCTCAATCCGAGAACCAGGGAGAGGGCACTGGTGACTGGAAAAATTTCTTTAAATGAGGCGAAGATAGTTCTCGTCACAAGTTCTATTCTATTCATCATATCTGCATTTTCTCTTAATGTTCTTGCAGGGCTTTTGTCTCCTTTGATACTTCTTCTATTCTACCTCTATCCAGTTACAAAAAAAATTCCAGTTTTAAGCCATTACATTCTTGGATTCTCGATAGGATCTATTCTTCTTGCTGGTTACATAGCTGCGAAAGATGCTTTTCCAAGCGGCCCAAATTTCTTCTATTTCATGATTTTCATATCGCTCTGGATAGCTGGATTTGATATACTTTATCAGTACCAGGATCACAAGTTTGACGGAACCGTTGGTATCAAGTCCATACCCGTGATATCTAAAGGTAGGATAACGGTCCCCCTCACTGTCAATTATATCACAGCCTTAATTTTTCTTTTCATCTTCTCGCTTGGAAGTATTTTGATGCTCAGTGCTTCCTTTATAGTCTCGATTGTCATTATATCTGAAATTCTCATGTGGAAAAATTATGATTCTAATAGTCAGTTCAAATTATTCAATATTCCTGTGCCCTTCGTTCTCTTCGTAGGTCTGATATTGAATTTCTTCATAAAATGAAATAATCTGTTCCATAACTCTTTCAATCTTACACTATATGCAGATCCAGCTTTTCCGTTATCTTCATCGATTTCCCCAGTCTTTTAGAATACTTTCACTCCTGGTGTTGAAGAGATTACCCAGATCCCTTCCCTCTCCTCTCTTACCTTTGCTTTCCCTACAGCATTGGATAGAGTAATTGTATTGTCTGCACTGGGTATAGTCCTAAACACATGGTTGGCCAAATCGAGAATCAAGATACCTGAAGATAGGGGAAATACAGGCTGAATGGTCTGTGGGGTTCCCGAGTCCGTAAATTTCTATAATAAAAGTCATGAAGGTAAAACGAAAATAGAATCTACTTACAATGAAAGATATGACTGTCTGAACGAAAGAATACAGTTTCAATAGGAAAAAGTTTCACTACTGGAATAGAAAATTTTATCGCCGAACTGATTAAGAAATGATGAAGACTGGGGATGCAAGAAAGTAAGCCCCTTTCTGACTAATGCTGTTCCTGGATTGACAGGGGGATGGAAACCTTTATTCTATGGTTATTGATTAGAATAATATGAAATATACAGTAATCTTGGAGCCTCAAAGCGAGGGAGGGTACACGGTTACCGTTCCAGCACTTCCGGGTTGCATTTCGGAGGGAGACACGTTCGACGAGGCAATCGAGAACATAAAGGATGCAATAGCAGGGTATATAGAGAGCCTTAGGAAACATGGTCAACCCATACCAGTGGAGATGGCCGTGGAAGTGCCTATAAGTGCCTAAACTTCCGGTAGTCTCTGGTTCTGAAGTTGTCAAAGCGCTGACCAAGATTGGATTTTTCATCGATCACCAGACGGGTAGCCACGTGATTATGCGTCGGGACGGAGAGAAAGTCCTAACAATAACGGTTCCTCAGCATAGAGAACTGAAGAAGGGTACGCTCAGAGCAATAATTAGGCAGTCAGGACTAACTGCCGAAGAGTTTGAAAACTTGCTATGAGTTCTAGCACTATTTTATCTAAAGGTGAAGATTAGATTTTAATGGCTTCGCTTAAATGTTTAAGTGAATCTGCTCGGGGCTATAGTGATTTTGCGGAGCCGTATTTTCTAAGATGGCGAAGCACGATGTGATGAATCCGAAATGAATTCTACTAGCTAAGAAGGATTCTCTTTAACTCCTAATAATAGAATGTGTAATGGAAATAATTAAATACAACGTCCTGTTATTTAGACACATGGGAATGACGTATTTTGACGTTGTGAAAATGGAATTCGGGAGAAGGGAATTCCGCGTAAGCGATTTAGCCAGACTCACCAATAATTCCAACGTTAGAAAACTCCTCTCAGATATGAAGATGAAGGGTTTAATCAGGAGAACGGGTAGGGGTACCTATGTCATTCCCAACCCTATCAAGAGGGAGGATAACAGGATAAGAGAATGGAAGAGAGTCCGGAACGCCGTGTTGAAAGCTCCCATGGAGAAAGCGTGGATGGACAGCACCGCAGTGGAGGTCTGGACTGACGGTGCGTACGTCACAGCACCAAACTCATACCTTATGGTTTACCATCTCCTGGTAAGGAACGAAGATATAGAAAGATGGAAACTCTATCTCAAGAGACATGGTGTTTCGTATAAGGGAAATAAAAGGGTAGGTAGCTACGTTAGATTGAAAGGGACCTCCAATCTTCGTGCTGTTATCGTGAACGGAGAACCCGTCATACCTAGGGAAGAAGTGGTGAAGCTGATCAAGAAGCACCCCGGATTGTATGCAGAGGCGGGAGATTTAATTGCGTATTGACCCGACTGAGAGACTAGCTTCGAGGGAAGGGAAGATATTGGATCTGCTGAATAAATGGCCTTGGAAAATCGGAGGCACTTTGATCGGCGGATATGCCATAGCTGCATATGGAACACCAAGATACTCAAAAGACGCTGACATCATAATCTCTGCCTCCCTAAAGCCTTCCCTCGAAACATTTCTCCTTGAGCAAGGGTTCAAGTCGGAGAAATCAGACCACCCCAACCCTCAGGATTTCGAGGGGGAAGTCACTCGATACCGTAACGAAGAAGCAACTGTTGACCTTTTTGTAGGTTATGTGAGGGACAGGAAAACACAGGTGGATATCTCTGAACACTGGATAAGCAAGAATACAAAGCGGATACATCTCAGGACTCTTACGGGAATCACAACGGTCCCGGTCAATGTGGCAAGGCCTACAGCACTTTGGGCTCTTAAACTTCAATCCGGACGTGATCAGGATATCCTTGACCTCTTTGCAATAGCTGATATCCCGATTGAAGCAGGTGAAATCATCTCTCTCTTCGGAAGTTTCAATTCAAAAACATTGAGGGAGAGACTTCTACTTACTTTGGAGAGAGCCCAGTCCGTAAAACTCTTTCAGGACGCTATGGCAAGGCTGCAGATAAAGAGAACCAATGAAAGTAGGAAAAGGTGGAACCTCTTCTGCGAAAGGGTCAGTGACATCGTTGAGAAATCAGTATGACTGAAGCATTGCTACCTTGAGATGGAGCTTCCAGTCTTTCTTGCCCCTGTTAGACCGGTTTGATTTTTCTCTTAAGTTTTATTTCATCCAACTTATTCAGAAAAGGGAAATGGGAATTGAAACCATATAGGAACGATGATGGTGCTCCTTCGTGAAAGAAGAACTGAAATTCAAAGTTCATCGAATAAGAACCTTCACTTGTAATGGCAGAAGTCAGGGATCAATTGTTCTTTTTAGTTGATCCTGTCAAGCGTCTTAAGAAACCGCGGCTTCCTTTCGTCGGTCCCCCTCAGAAGTGAAACGTAAGAGTCCCACTCCTCCTTCCTACCTAGTCCCTGCATAAGTTTACCCAATTCTGCAAGGTGATCTACCCCTCAGCATATGAACGTGCATTCGTTTCAGCTATCTCTCCTTCAATAATATTCTTCCACAAAGGGAAAGGCACGACCTCTTAGAACTTGACTTTCTCATTTGATTGTCGCGGGAATCGGTAGTGTGTAAATGAACCTAAATTTTCCTTTATTTGACTGATTATTGCCAATCTAGTTCTCGTACCTAAAAATATAATTGGAAAGCTTCCTTAATCTGCCGATCCATTTGACTTTTCAGACATACTAATTCACTCCAGAGTTTGTGAATGTTTATGTATCGGATTATAATATATTATAATGGCAAGCACCGAAACGATATTCAAAGCTAAAGTGAGGAGGATAGGTACTTCCTTTGGTGTACTGATACCCAATCAGTTGATGGAAAAAAAGTCCATAAAAGAGGGAGAAGAGATATACTTAGCTGTGCTAAGAAAAAGGGTAGAATTAATTGATCAGGCCTTCGGAATGGCTAAGGGCTCACGACATTTTCACAGAGAGGAATCTGAGAGGAACTAAATCAATGCTGCTTGACACCTCTGCATGGGTAGAATTCTTCATTGGAAGTGAAAAGGGAAAAAGAGTGAAAGAAATCCTGAAAAAAAATTCTGGCTACACTAGTATTGTTAGTTTGGCCGAGTTGACCAATTGGTCCCTAAAAGAAGGAAGGGGACCGGAGAAGTTTGTAGAAACAGTAAGGGAATTAAGCAGTGTGATGAATTTGGATAATGATATCTCGATTCTTGCCGGAAAATTGAACTACGAAAGAAAGAAAGAAAATAAAAAGTGGGGGATGCTTGATTCTTTCGTACTTGCCACTGGCATGCTATATGACTTGGGAATTCTAACAAGTGATAAAGACTTTAAAGATGTGCCTCTGGTAGAGATACTGTGATTTCTGGGTGAGGTCCTGAAGAAAATTCTTTGCAAAATGGGAATAGTCACCCGCTTTAAGATTTCTCCACTAATTAGTGTATTAAGCAATTCAAAGATAAGACCAATTCGGCTCACCACGGTATTCTTTCTCATTAGGAGGTAGCAGTAAATCTTCATAACAGTCTCTCGAATCTGCTATTCCAACCTCCTTGCCCTTATCGTTTCACCAACCACTCTCTTCAGAGCTGATAAGAATATTTCCACTCTCAACCTCTTGCCGTATTCTGTTGAACGCTTCCATGATTCAAGTCCAATCTTCCTTATCTTTCTCACACCCTTAGACCTGTATGGTGATCCTCTTGCAATTGTTCCTCCATTCTTCCAGCAACCTTTCAATCTCCGCCGGCATTATTTCCCCAAATCCTCCCTCATCCTGTCATATTCCTCTTTCGATATTTCACCCTTTGCATACCCGTTCTTCATTATACTTAACGGATCAAAACCATAACCAGATTTGCCTGGATTATACCTGGAACTGTAATAGACGATTGAGAAATCCGTGAGAATCACGCCGACGAAGGCTATGGACATTGAAAATGAAAGGAAATTGTTGCTCATGTAACTGAACAAGAAGAGCATGCCGGATATCCCGGCAACAAGAGTCAAGATGCCGTCTGCAAAGCTCAAGATGATGATCTTGGCCTCACCGCTGAACAGCGAAAATGCGATCATTATCAATGCGAGGATTCCTATCATGATGCCAACAATCATATGAGTCATCGCTTCAGGTTCTGAAAACACCACAAGCATCATGAACTGCATGGGAGACGGGGTGAGCGTTGTGTTGATGGCTGGAGCGAAGAGGTTTATCCACATCCCAACAATGAATTGAACTGAGAGAAATAATAATTGTGTCATTGCGAGTGCAGTAAACAGTTTTCCATTATTTTTCAACATATCCATACCTCCATTTATCAGTCACTCTTTTTCAAATCGTCAACCATCTATTCATACTGTTCTTTTGATATTTCACCCTTTGCGTACCTCTCCCTGAGTATCTCCATGGCATCTTCATGATCCCACCATCTCCAGTTGCGGTCAGAGTACCTAGAGCTCCTTGATATCCATCCACTATAGATCTTGCGAACCATAAGAGTGCCAAAAAGAATAAGAATACGAAAAATAGGCCTATAAGTGCTCCCATCACACTTCCTGCCACACCTATCCATCCAGAAAATGTGCTGGGGAATGTGTGGGGATTGAATATCACGCTCAGCAAGGCTGCAATTCCTATGAGTATGAACATCTCTGAGAGACCTATCATCATGGTCCTTGATGCTGAATATTTTTCATTCAACGATTTTCATCCTTGATCCACAACATTTAGAATGATGCATAATCGTCTCTTGATTTATATCATCAATCATAATCTCATACCTTTACGAAGAACAATCATTCTGCTCTTGAGGGAAAATAAAATGAACAGTAAAGTCAGGAATATCAGTCCTGATCCAAAAGTTAGAATGTAATAGGATTGAATCTGCCTTGGAGAGTTGCTGAGAGTTTGCCCCAAAAATATCATCGATATTATGAAAATTATCATAATAAAAGGAATAGCTTGAGTGAGCCTTCTGCGTATTCTGGATGCATCATCAATCTCCCTAAACTTGCTTAAAGAAATCATTCCTTCGATCCCTCCCGTACTTCCGTTACCTCTTTTTTCTCCGCTGGCTCTTTTGAGCCTCTTACATGCCGGATTATTATTCCAAATACTATGAAAATGATAAAGAGTATAAAACCGAATGCAAAAAGAGTATTTCCAAGTGTGGAACCATATGCGGATAAAATTACGCTACCAAGAACACCTATGCAAATAGCTGCAAACCCGAATCCAATTGCCAGTAAGCTCAGGTTATCACTATACCTGCTCATTCCATTAACACTCCATTAGCCTTTTTCGTACAACCTACTGCTCCTTCCATACACATTTTATTTCCCTTCTAGAATCTCTTCAATTTCCTTCAAATGTTTTGCAACTTTCAACCCTATTTCCAGTAGCATGCCCACTTTAAGTAGCATAAATCTATGCTTACTTAACTCTTGTTATATGTTTTCTACCTGTTTCTTAAGACACCGTTAGGAGAGGGTAGTAATATCCATCTTTGTTAATTTGCCGAAAAGAATACTGGAGTGTGTTGGATAGGGAATCTCATTGTGATGCGTGCGGAGATGGGAGCTATGCTTATCGGCTTCGCTTATTCTTTTAAGCGAAGCTGCTCGGGGCTATTCAAGAATGTTGGGCCATCTCTAAGCAACTTGGGATCTGTGTTCAGACTGCTTGTAAGTTGGAAAATAATGACTGGTGAATTCTTAAAATGGACTCCACCTTTATTGAATTTGTTTGGTTCATCAGTTGACTGAAGTTGTAACACGCCTTAAATATATTAGTAACGGCTTTATCGCTGGAATATGACCCCAAGTCTCATCGTGCTTCAAGGGGGCGAGGATGTAAAGGAGAGAACCAATAAATCTTTGTTCACATTTATTGCAAGAACTTCAAGGACAAAGAAGGTCCTGGTAATTCCATGGACTTCTAAGTCGAAGAAGAAGGAAAATCAATACGGAGAGATTTATAGAGAATACTTCCTCAACATTGGATTTGAGAAAGTCATATTTCTGGAAAAGGATGACTCTGTTACCGAGATGGACAACAAGTTCTCTGCTGCTGATGTGGTCTATCTGCCAGGAGGAGATCCAGAGATACTCAAGAAGGAAATCGAGAGTTTCTCGATTCAGAAGAAGTTGAAGAGATTTAAGGGAACAATAATTGGAAATTCTGCTGGAGCTATCGTGCTTTCGAGGGGCGGAGAAGCGGGAGGGAAATTTTATGAAGGTCTTGGCCTGGTAAACATCTATGTCAAGGTTCACTTCAACTTCAAATCTGATCAACTTGAATCGGGCAAGGAGGGTTACGTTATCGGAATTCCAGAAGATGGATGGATAGCAATCCAGTCAAATTCAAGGTGACCTCCTCAGGCACTTTTAGGAATAGTTATATAGATTCAGTAAATTGCTAGACGAAATGTTGGACAGTGATGCAAATACTGCAAAGACACTCACTTTGGTTGCAATAGTCTTGCAGCTCATTTTCTTCGCAATTGGGGTAGTCATCACATTCAGTCTCCTAACTTTCTTTGCCGTCGCTCGTGTAACGACCACTATGTCCAACGGGACTTATATTAGCTATCCTACTTCTCCTTTGTTTGGGTTGGGAATTGCAGCGATCGTATTCTCAATTTTCTTCTTAATAGGGTTAGTCTGGATTCTGCTTGATTATTTCCTAGTGTACAAAAAACTCTTATTAGAGAAGATCAGAGAGGCAGAGATGCCTTCACTGGTACTCGGAATCGTTCAGCTGATATTCGGAGGAGTGATTTCTGGAATTCTTCTGATAATAGCATACGTAAAAATCAGAGACTCTCTTGAAAGGAGTGTAAGAGAATCTCAAAAAGATACTCACCTTTGATTATTTTGAATTACAGCCTATTTCAATTTGTCTAAGTAGATATCAGAAACTAATTCAGCAATGGCTGGTGTTGCCGTCAAACCGGGAGATTCTATTCCGATTAGGTTTATGAATCCGGAAAGTCCTTTATCTGCTTCTTCTGAAATTACAAAGTCCCTGAAAGAATCACCAGGACCTTGTAACTTCGGACGGATTCCTGATGAATCTTCCTGTATATTCATATCTAACACTGTAGGGAGATACCTCCCCACATCTGCACGGAAATCTTCTACATTTGTCGTGACCCTATAATCTAACTTGTCCACATAATATGCATTCGGCCCGATTTTGACTGAACCTGATAAGTCCGGGGTCGCGTGTATGCCTAATCCCCCTCCCTTCGGTACTGGATAGACTAGGTGTTTTATCGGCGGGGCTCCATGTATCCTGAAATAATCACCCTTGCAGTAGTATAGTCTGTATCCTAACCTATTAATATCCAATCCAGCCATTGCCGCAATTTTATCGGAATTTAGACCAGCCGCATTTATCACGGTATCCGCAATCAAATTGAATTCCCCACCAGCAGCCCTACAGGTCAGCTCGTAGCCTGTTTTTTTCAAACTAATACCAACAACTTCTGTTGAAGTTGAGACGAATGCTCCGTTCAAACTGATAATGGATTGATAATGATTCACAAGTTCGCTCGCTTCAATGATCCCGCTCGTTGGAGAAAGTAAAGCTCTGTCAGAATGCAGGTTAGGTTCCAGTTCCTTAGCCTCTTTCCCTTCAAGCATTTTGAGACCTGGAACTCCGTTTTCTTCCCCCTGTTTCTTGAGTCTCTCAATTTCTGCTATTTCTTTCTCTCCAATAGCTACCGTAAGTTTACCAAGCTTTTTGTGGGAGATCCGATACTTCGAACATAAATCATAAAGCAACTCGTTTCCCCTCACAGACAATGTGGCCTTCAGGGACCCTCTTGGATAGTGAATTCCGGAATGAATAACCCCACTGTTGCGACTGCTTGTCTCTTGACCCGCCTTGGAATTCTTCTCTAACACGAAAATTCCTTTACTTCTCTCAGAGAGCTTCGCAGCAACCGAAAGTCCTATGAGACCTCCTCCGATCACAACAATGTTTGCTCTCTCCATTGATAACACAAAGGGATTCAACGGTAATGAATAACTCTTTGTCTTCTTAAAAACCGCTTGCTTTGCTCACGTATGAGCTGACACTCCTCTTGTACAGTTCCCTGAAAGTCCCTTCTTCCTTAGCCAGTTCGTCGAGGGTACCTTCCTGTACCACACCGCCTCCTTCAAGGACTATGATCCTATCTGAGAGCGTTATCAGTGAGAACCGGTGGGAGATCAGGATCAGGGTTCCGTTCTTTGCATAACTTCGCATCGCTGTTATGATTGCTTTTTCAGACCTTGAATCTATCTGCGCAGTCGCCTCGTCCATGATTATTATTTCGGGGTTCCTGGCAAATGCTCTCAGTATAGAAACCGCCTGTCTCTGTCCTTCTGACATGTTTCTGCCCATCTCGCCCACAGGAGAATCTATTCCATTAGGCAAATTTCTGAAAATCTCAGACATGCCGTAGACGTCGATAAGGCGCTGTACTTCTTCCTTAGTGATACCCTTCTTTGAATACTCTACGTTCTGGAAGACTGTGCCATTGAATAGAAACGGTTCCTGCAGTACTGGAACTATCAGCTTCCGGTAGGCGTTTGTCTCAATCTCGTTCAATCCTCTTAGGTCAAGAAGGACATCTCCTTCGTCCGGGAATTTGAACTTTAGGATGACATTGGTCAATGTCGTCTTTCCAGCCCCAGTTCTGCCAACAATTGCAACGCATTCCCCCTTCTTGATTTCCACGGTCACATTCTTGAGAGCAACATTTTCATCATATCGAACGCTCACGTTGTTCAACTTTATCGATTTTGAGAAGGAAGCCACGTCTATCTCCCCCTTCATCTTTTCAGGGGTGCTGTCTATTATCCCGTAGATCCTAGACGCACCTACCATCGAGTTTTGGTACATGTTGTAGAGCTGGGTCAACTGCACAATAGGGTTGAAAAACTGCTGAACGTACGCGATGAAGGCAACTAATATTCCTAAACTAATCTGCCCGTGAAGAAGAGATAGAGACCCCTCGTATATCACGAGGAAAATACCAACTGCTTCCAGGAACCTTATTACTGAGCTGTATGATGAAGTGAGTCGAGTGGCCACCATGTTCGCCTTGAAATTATTTTCATTCAGGTTCCCAAATCTTCCTTCTGTCTGTGTCTCTGCGTTGAATGCCTTAACCGTCCGGATCGCTGCAATTGTTTCTGCTAGGTTGCCAGTAATAGCTGCCAGCGCTCTTCTAGTCGCGAGATAATTCCTTCTGACCCTCGGTTGAATGGCTAAGGTGTAGATAGCTAGCACCGGCATTACCACAAGAGAGTAGAGTGCAAGTTTGGTGTTGAGATCAAACATTATCACGGCCGCGATTATTATTGTCGTGATACCCGATATCACTGAGGGCAATTGATATGTGAGGAAATCGGAAATCGATTCGGCATCGTTTGCGATTCTGCTTATAAGATAACCCAACTTAACATTGCTGTAGAAGTCCAGTGGGACACTCTGCAATTTCTTAAAAGCCCCATCTCTCATTCCTTTTATCACTCCCTGGGCGACCTTAACCGAACTTAGATTTATCCATATGTTGCTAAAGAATTGTATGAGGTAGAACAGGAAGAAGAGACCCGCATAAAGAATTAAGGGGCGAACCTGTCCCGCTTTCACAGAATTGATGGCCAGTCCTAGGGCCAGGGGATACAACACCCCGCCGATTGCATATATGACCACTGAGATGGTGAAGACAGTCGCATCCCTTTTTAGTTTCAGGACGTCCCTGATCATCCTGAACATGGTCTTCCGTCCCTTCACCGGCTTAATGTACTGATCCTCTACCGCATCATATCCTGTTGACATTTAACCCCTCTTCCCCTCCCACATCTGTCTTGAGTTCCCCCTCTTCCAGAATCAGCACTTTGTTTGCGAAAGACAGTGCAGATGCTCTTAGGCTGATCATAAGAATGATTGTGTCTTTCATCGATCGTTTCAGATTTTCGAAGATTGCAATTTCGGTATCCGGATCAACGCTGGATGTAGCGTCATCCAATATCAGTAACAGTGGGTCCCTTAAAACTGCCCGAGCGATTGCTATCCTCTGTCTCTGACCGCCAGAAAGTGTCAGGCCTCTTTCCCCCACCATAGTATCGTACTTAGAGGGGAGAGACTCAATAAAGTCGGAGATGGATGCCAAACTTGCAGCCTTCTTCACCCTTTGGTCGGTCGCATCGATTCCAAACAAAATGTTGTCTCTTATCGTTCCAGATAGAATATTGATCTCCTGCGGCACAATCGAAATTCTACTTCGGAGCAAGCTCAAGGGGATGTCCCTGGTGTTTCTTTCATTGAATTTTATTGAACCTGAATCTGGTTCATAGTACCTCGTGATAAGATTGACCAGAGAAGACTTTCCCGCTCCGGTCTTCCCGGTGATACCGATGAATTCTCCCGACATTACCTTAAAAGTGACATCCTTTAGAATAATCCTGTCTCCCCTCCTGAACCATACGTGATCAAAACTGAGAGTCCCAGGGGACAGAGATTCATGAGATTGCTCCACAAACTCTTCATCCCCGGTATCGGTTATTTCCTTGATTCTTCCTATGGCGGCCCTTGAATTTTCAGAGAATATTATCATTCTTCCAAGAAACGATACTGGACTCGTTAGAAGTGCAAAAATAAGCACTGCAGAAACGAGACCTCCAACATTGTAATTGTTTAACAGATCCTCATATCCAACGATGACGAGAATCGCACTTGAAACCGCAGCAACTACAAGTGGCATGAGACTGTTGTGAAATACCCTTGATCGGACCACTTGGTAGTTCTCAACATAATATTCCTGCGTCATCGAGCTGTACTTTTCTATCTCCTGTTTTTCGGCAGCCAGTCCTCTCACTACTCTCTGACCGACGATATTTTCCTGCAGCGTTTCACCCAACTTTCCGTAAGTATCCCTTATCTGCTTCCATATCGGACGCTGCTTACGGGAAGACATCATCCCGAGGTAAATGAGTGGGGGTACGACAAAGAGAAGAAATAGCGCGAATTCAGGTGAAATGAGGAACAATAGTATGAAGGCCGCGACAATCAAGGAGATGGTCGGAAACAAGTTAGTAAACATGTTCAGATTGAAGTTTCTGGTCTGCTCTATGTCCTGACTCCCCCTTGACAGTAAATCCCCAGAAGTTTGCGTTTCGAAAAACAAGAATTTCTTTCTCACAAGATGAGCAACAAAGTCCTTCCTAAGATTGAAGGCATAATTCTGACTTATGTACTGTGCCCCGTATGTAACTATGAAATTTACAATTGACGAAATCGCATAGGCAAGAATGATGAAGAGACCGATACTTGGTATGCTCGAGAATGTTCCTTTCTGCAGAGCCGACACTGCTTGCCCTATGTAGACAGGCACCAGCAACAGAGAAACGTTTGAGATGACTCCTGCTTCGATAACCAATATGAACAGGCGAGTTCCGTTCTTCAGATATGGTCTCGCAAAGAGTACGGGTTCAAACACCCCAAGGAATGTTTTACTCATCCCTTTCGCATTTGGTCCACCGACAGTTATCACATCTTCCTTCTCCGAAACTTATGTTCTCGTGATTTTCCTATCAGATATTACCCTTTGGTATCATAAAAGGTACACTCCAAAAATAAACATGAAAATTCCGATCATTCCTTCCAGATATAAGATTGAAAGATAGTTGGCTTGATTCGATTTTGCTTGATCCATTTGTCCCGCAGTCTACGCTAACAATTAAATAGACCGCTTAACATGAAGAACGCATGACGCGGAAATTACTCGTCTTTTTGGTGCTGGTGGTTTCCATTGCGATGCTCGTCCCGGGTCTTTCCCTTTTTCAGAATTCCCACGCCCCTAGCGCGATAGTCACGCCGTCAATTGCCTCCAGCACACCTGCCGTTTCTATTAACAGCAATTCAATCAGCAACCCTAGCACATACAAGCACTACTTCCCGCCTAATTTCCATCCTGCAACAAGGGATTCTAACGGAGTAGTCTCCCCTCTGTATACAAATAGCCCGGCTCCCATGGGAGTTGGATCGTGGGGAATTACAAACACCTCTGGGAACCTTACGGGATTTGTTCTGAACACTTCGAGTTTTGAGGGAACTGCAACTTTGAACAACCTTACGACCCTTGATTTGACCAATGATGGACCGGATCAATACACGATGCAGCTGAATACTATTCTTAGAAACGTGACGCTCTTTGGCAACTCTAGCTTTGTGTTCTGGACACAGAACGTAGTTCTCTACACCGCTCACAACCACACACTCTCCTTTGAGGACAATCTCTGGAATTTTTCGAGTTCTGCATTTAACTTGACACCAAACTCACTCTATAGTTACAACGGTACAATTGTGCCTTATTCATATTACTATGCAGTCGGTCCGTCACTGAACGTCTCGTATCCATTCACAGTTCATCTGTTCCTGAACTCGAGTACGCACAACAACAGAAATGCAGTTTATTACAACTATTCGGTGATATCCTCTAACGGGAACTACGGTGGATCTTACGATAGGATAGTGTTCAACAGCACCCATGGAATGCCTTCGACTTTCGTGACCCCTTTTGCGTACTACCAGATAAACGGGTTCCAGTACACCCCTAACGGATTTCTTCCTTATGATGCGGAAATGATGCTAGGCGGTCCGGGTGGAGGCAGTCAGACCAATGTTCTCTCGATTAATGGGACTATGACACTTGACTATCTTCCACAAGGTTCAACCTCAAACAGCTACGTTTCAGTTCCATCAGCATACGATTTCGGTTCTGATACTGGGGAAACTTCGTCGGGTATAGCTGAGTGGTGGTCTGGAAATACAGTTCACCTGGATACGGGTCCATCATTACTCTATCCGATGTGGAATATATCTTCAAATTCTGGCCATCAAACACTCTCAGGCTCGGTCACCCCTTCCAATTCTTTCATATTCATCAGCAATGGAACGTTCAACAACTATTACGCCGGATGGGCTCCCGTTTCAAACGATGGATCATTCCACTATGAGTTACCGCCAGGAACTTACTCTGGTAAGATTCTGATGAGCGAATACAACCCTCTGAACTTCAGTTTCACTTCTTCCAAAACGATGATAGTATCTCTGGTAAAAAATACAGCTAAGGGCATCTATACCCCGCTGGTTGCAATGAACAATCAGCAGCTTCAGTCAATATCTTCCGGAGGCAGTGGTACTGTAGGGAATCCATACGCGATTCAGAACAATCAGTACTTTGAAATTAATCCACTGTTCTGGGAGTGGAACGATTACATGTTCCCTGTGTTCTCTGGAATAATGCTTGTGAACACAGATGCATACGTCACTATATCGAATGCGGCACCGTTCCTCATAAACTATCCGTCGTTCACCTACCCACAGCTCACCTATTACGGGCTCCCTGCCTTCAATTTCATGCCCACTGAACTCTACAATACTTCACACGTTTCTATCGTCAACAGCCGTTACACGGGCTGGTTTTCTTCAAACCTCAACTTCGGCCTTCCCATAACTGGAAACATAATAATGTGGAATTCAACGTCAAACCTCATTGCACACAATGACTTCCTCAGCATGGGAAATTCCATCGAGTTGTACGGTGGATCTGGAAACCTGATATGGGGGAACTATTTTGAAGAGAGTGCGCCAGTAGGCAATATCAATTCGATGGCTTTCGGCACATCTCCGATCGGAATGACGGTCTACTCCTCCAACAACACAATATACAATAACAATTTCGACGTACTGCTCACAGTCGTTTCCCTAGATTACAACATTTATAACGGAGGATCTCCAATATATAACAACACCTACAACGTACCTAGCGTACCGCCCTCCACAGTCATGATGTTCAACGGTATATCGATGTCAGGAAGCGTTGTGAACAACGGCTACGTTTCAGGCAATGTATGGTGGGATGAATTTCCTGGACAGCCTTACAATGATTCCGGGTTAATGCAAAGCAGTTACGACTATTCACCCGTCGTTCCTAATTTCTATAACGTGACGGTAACACTGAGCCATAATCAGGGGAGATATGCACAGGTATATCTAGTGCAGGACGGCTTCTATCAGTACCTCTTCGAAAACTCCGGAACCACTAACGTCACAGTCCCAGTCTATAACGGAACTTACTATATTGTCGTGGTCACTAACGGAAACTTCTACTTTGACAGAACCCAAACGATCACAGTTAATGGAGCAGCAACATCTGTCACTGTAAACATCTGATAACTTCTCTTTTTCCTCTTTTATTTTTTCTTTCCTTTTTCTTTTCTCCTCATAGTTTCATATGCCAGGTTAATCTCTCTTATAATTCAACTCAAATTTCCTGAATGTTTCGAGATAAATCTTGATGGTAATCTTTTACTACCCTAAGAAAGATTTAATAAACCTTAGTTCTATGGGATTG
The DNA here is from genome assembly GCA_026127935.1 of Thermoplasmatales archaeon. Taxonomy (GTDB): domain Archaea; phylum Thermoplasmatota; class Thermoplasmata; order Thermoplasmatales. Next base: position 37,671 of record JAJSLL010000012.1, read on the forward strand.
TAGTGAATATCGACAAAAAGACTAGGGCAGCGATTATAATTTTCGTTGAGGGGGTCGTTGTCTACTTTATCACTTCGTACTTGATCATAGGTCCGTTATTCAGAAAATTCTATGTGAGTCAACCTTTGGTCAGCGACCTACCGTTTCTAATTGCCTACATTTCTGTCGGCATTGCGGCTGCATTCACAACAATCGCAATGACAATCTACCCGGTATTAAAATTTAGAGAAGCAGGTGAAGAAGTTGGACAATAAGACAAAAGCGGAAGTTGTGTGGATCGTTGCTGTGCTAACCATCTTAGTGTGGGCTGCGGTTTCAAATGCTGCATATCTTCACGATAACTCCAGTAGTATTGCAAATCCAGTGGGGGGAAATCCTCAGGGGGTTGTCATCAACGTCACGGGCTACCAATGGGCCTGGACTTTCACCTATTCTAACGGTACTAGTTCAATTGACAACTTGTCGCTGAAGGCAGGCACCACTTACACCCTAGTTATCACGAGCAAGGACGTGATTCACGATCTGTACATTCCGGAATTTGGGGTTAACGTTTATGCAGTCGCGGGTCACACGAACCAGATAACATTCACTCCAACCAAGGTCGGGACCTACATTTTCGAGTGCGTTGAGTATTGCGGTGAGTATCACTATGAAATGAGGGGTACGGTGACCGTGACATGACGCTCGGGTTGACTTTTGAACTCGCTGTCTTCGGTTCATTTATTGCACTCCTGATAGTGACGGGTTTTCTTCTGTACTATTTTGCAGTGGATTACAAGAGGAATCTGCTAGGTGAGGTAAGTTCCGCCCTTCCAAAGAAAGAATCCAACACTGTGTTGTCCAGGATGAAAAGAGAGCTCAGTTTTTCTGCATTCATGATGGATGACAGCAAGTCGATTGGTATCAGATACCTAATTACGAGTCTAGTTCTCTTCTTCATAGCTGGTCTGGCTGGAATAGGAATGAGAATCTCTCTTTGGTTCCCCGTTCCAAGTTTCTTGACGCCAATTCAATACAACATACTTTTGACTGCACACGGGACTCTGATGCTGTACGGCTGGGCCACAGGAAGTATTCTCGGAATGGCTTACTATTTGCTGCCTTCATCCGTCAAACTCAAGAACGACTCCTTTGGTGTTGTGAGTTCCATAATGTACTGGATGTTCCTCGTTGGATCCCTGTTCGTTATATTTTCAAAGAGCACCGCGACGTGGTACTTCTACTATCCCCTGGTCGATCAGCTGACGGCTACGGGAGGAGGTCAATATTCCTTTGCAACCCTGATAGGGGTGATGCTGATACTGATAGCCACGACGGTTTCAAGCGTCATTTTCCTCAGGATGATATTCTTCGACAGGGACCCGTCCATCAGGCTCTCAAACATGTCTCTGTTTGCTTGGTCGATAGTATCCACTGCATTCCTTATAATTGCTTCTGCACCTGTCTCTATAATCGCAAATGGGTTCCTGATATACGATAATATCAACCCAATTTTCTTCCAGGCTGGGAATGGTAGCGCACTCGGTTATGCTATTATGTTTTGGTATTGGGGGCACCCCTTGGTATACGTAGCAGTAATTCCTGCATTCGGACTGATATATGAGATGCTCCCGAGATTCACGGGAACTAAGATTTACAGCTACAAGTCTGGGGTTTTATCTCTCTTGATGCTCATGATATTGAGCGGAACTGTGTGGGGGCATCATCTTTTCAATAGTGGGTTAGGTACTGTTTGGGACCTCATATTCTCGACAACTTCCTTCATCGTTGCAGTCCCTTCTGCAATCTCCGTTTTTAATTGGATCGCGACTATGTGGGTTGGCAGAGTAAAGTTGACTGTACCTATGATGTTCATTATCAACGGAATTATTGATTTCATTATTGGAGGAGTATCTGGAGTGATGCTCGCAGACGTGGGCGCCAACCAGCTGATTCATGGGACTTATGCTGTTACTTCTCACTTCCATTTCATTTTCTTGGGGCTGACAACGGGTGTTGCATTTGCAGCAATCTATGTTCTTTTCCCAACACTCTCTGGTGGGAGAAATTACAATGTCCCTATGGCTAAAGTTCATTTCTACCTTTCAACGATCGGCACAATTATCATGTCTGGATTTTGGCTGGTTGGTGGATTTGCAGGAATGCCGAGAAGAGTAGCGGGTTATTTCGGAATCTTCCAGACCTATCAGGATGCGGCCGCAGTCGGAGGAGTAATTCTAGGAATTGGGTTTTTGATATTCCTTATCAACTTCCTATACTCCACCTACAAACCGGTTGAAACAGATACATCCAACATTCTAGAAGAGGAGGTGACATCGTGAACAAAGCAACACCGATAGCCCTATTCTTAGTCGTGCTCCTTGCAGCTGGAGGATCCTTCATATGGTTTGTTGAACAACCTAGTTCTATCTCAAATTACTCCGCTACATATAATTCGACGAAAGAAATCGTCCTTTACGCTAACGCAATTGGATGGAATTACAACTCTTCAAATCCAAATCCTACCCTATATGAAAAGACTCACGTCTTACTGGAATTCAAAGTGATTGAACAGGACAATCTCCCACACACACTTACTGTCAACCCGGGTACAAATGAAAGCACTTCCAATGACGTCTTCAGCGTTAACATACCTGCGGTTACAGGAACCATCGTTTGGTTGAACTGGTCCTTCGCAAACCCTGGAACTTTCACTTACTGGTGTGAAGTTCACCCAACAACGATGGTTGGAAGACTTGTAATCAATGCATCTTCTAGCAACGGAATAAATGCTTCTGCCGTCCCGACAATACAACCACAATCGCCGAGTCTTATATGCTATTCCAATTCCATCTATCAACCAGTTTCCTTAAGGGATGCAAATGACGAAGTTTGGTAAGGTATTCAGCCTGACCAAACCCGGAATAGCAATTCTCCTGAACCTTGTTGCCGTCACAACCTTTTCACTCGGATTGAAGAGTGTCAGCGAGCTGTGGAAAGTTGTTCCTCTACTGGTATCTGGAACACTTGCGTCCTTTTCATCCTCACTGGCCAACAACTTCATTGACAGGGATATTGACACCAGGATGGGTAGAACCAGATGGAGAGCTTCGATTGGAAACAGGGCTGGATACATCTTGTCTATACCTCTCCTGCTTGGAATTTCCCTAACTATTTCGTTAATCTACCTCAATATTCCAACCACTCTGTGGATATTTGGAGGCTTCCTCAGTTATTCCTTACTTTACTCAGTATTACTGAAGAGAAGAACGAGCTGGAACATCGTGATAGGTGGGGTCGCTGGTTCGTTCCCCGCACTTGCTGGTTGGTCTTCAGTGAACTCTCCAATTTCTATGATTTCATTCTTTGTGGCGGTCATCGTGTTCCTATGGACACCAACGCACTTCTGGACTCTAGCCCTCAAGTACAAAGAGGATTACATAGAGGCCAATATCCCAATGCTGCCTGCTGTGAAAAATGAAAAATATACGGTGAATGCGATCTTAATTAACACAACTGTCCTCGTTGCGTTTTCATTCCTTCCGGTATTCATAAATATGGGTTTCCCTGTTTTTTACGACTTGCTTCTAATTCCTCTTTCAGCCTACCTGATCTGGAGAGTTCTCTCACTCAGATTCAAGAATGGAAAGTCTCTGCTCGCTTCATCGTTGAAGGCATTCCTCGCAAGCAATTACTACCTCTCTGCACTTCTTTCGATTCTGATTCTGGGAACAGTTCTTAGACTGTTGTGATGAAATGAAGAAGTCCTTGTTGAATACCCTTCCTCTCATTTTAATTTTCCTTCTCTGGAATGCTCCTTTCTTCTTTAAGGGCTTTGTAATACAAAGCACGATTTTCCTAGAGCTACTTGGCTTGACGATCTCTTTGTTTACATTCCTTTCAGTCTCAGCAATTTACTTCAAGAGATTGGGCGCTCTTTACCTCATACTTTCCCTTTCCTCTGCGGTCTTCGCGATCATTTTCGGTGTTGCCGGTTCCATAAGATTTGTCCTATTCTATCTTGGTGCTCTCGCGATTGCTTCTAGATACTTTTTGAGTCTGAGAGAAAGAGGGGATCTCGCTGTTGGATCTGCTTCGGTTGGCTTACTACTACTCCTTCTTGTGCTTTCCACTAGTTTACGATTTATTCACTTGGGCACTCTCCAATCGACTGGGTATCTCTACTCTATCTACAACGATGCTTCACCTGTTGGCGTCCCATTCACCTATGCTTATGGTCTTGTATTTGTGCTTGGTCCTTTTAGTCTAACAATTTCTCCCATCACAGGATTCCTCTTTCCACTGGTTGCTTATCTCACTTCAGCTAACACGTTTCTCATAATCAACGCCTTCCGAACTAGGGGGGTTACTTCCGTTAGTGCAATCGTCGTTACTGCCATAGCCTGCCAGTGTGAAAACACCATAGGTATCGTATCTGGAACTGTATCTTCTCTAGCACTCTCTATTCTTCCTTATTTCATATTCATATCTGTTGCCCTCCTGATACTTACAAACATTTACCTCCACAGACCTAGAAAAATGAGAGTACCAGAAATTAACAAGTTATCGATGCTACTCTTGTTCATCTCTATACTGGCTGTGGAGTTCGCAATTATCTATACGGGTATGATTTACAATCTTGCCGTTTTCGGGTTTACCTCATTCCTTACTCTATTCTCAGGGTTCCTGCTAGGACAGACGTTGAAAATAAACTGGAAGATGCCTGTCTACATCATTATTCTGCCATTCGTGATACAAATGGTCATGTTCGCTCCTTCGTTTATAAGGGAAGCCCTAACTTCTCCAAGTGTGTTCGAGCTTTATACCATCGCTGGTATGATCGCTGGCCTCCTGATCTCACTTTCGTTCAGAAACAGAAACGTTCTTTCCAAGATTACCATTTTCGAATTTGTGTTCTCCATGGAAACAATGATCGCTGCTGTACTCCTCTTCCTCTCTATTTTTTCTGTTTCCTTTTTCACAGGTTATTCGGAGATTGCAGTCGTAGACTTTTCGGTCTTCATTCTTGTTGTGAGCCTGCCGTTGATGTGGTTTTCAAACATCTATCTACTCAGTGCGAGGGTTTTTGGAAGCTAGCCTGTCCTTGACGACATTTCTGATATCGTAGAAGTGGATATTGTCATAGGGACAGGCTTCAATACAAGACCCAGCACCAACGCACTTCTGGCTCTTGAAATATCCATTCTTTATGAACTGTGCAGGGAGATCGCCAAGGCCAACTTCACACGCAGTCACGCAGTCCTTGGTCGGGCACTTAAGGCACACATTCGGGTCTACTGCCTTTATCTTGAATAACCCAAGTTTGCTGAAGAATCCGACGAAGGTTCCGGTAGTACACCAGCCGTATCTTCTGCAGGGGCTCATGCCAACGAACGGTATTGATATGAAGAAAATGTACCACAGCATGTTCCATATTAGTAAAGAATAGAGAATTGCCGGATCGAACGGAAGGTTGACCAGGTGGATTGAAATTGCAAAACTAGCTAACGCAGACCCGAGCATGAACAACCAGCTACCTGCCGCCACCTTTTGGATCAATGGAGAATACTTGCTACCGATATTCTTCTTGCTCGTTTTCGATTTGTAATTCAGAGAGATCATTTCCTGACCCAAAGTTCCCCCATACATTACCGCTGATGGACACAGTGTTCCACAGTAGGATCTCCTTCCGAACAGTAGTGCAAGTATAGCGTAGACCAGATAAGAAAGAAGTAGAGGTAGTATCAAGGCCCCCCGGACAGATCCAAGTGCACCTACATTAGCCCAGAGCGGTAAATTTCTCCACCAAAGTATATAACTCGGCCCATAGAGAGTGTAAGTGAAATATGCGATAAGGGCAAATAAAAGGTTTATCCTCTTTTCAAACCATTTGATTCTCTTCATCCTGAAGACTACCAGGGCACCCATCTCTAATCCCATCAGCAGGAGGAACATGGGTGAAGCAGCCACAATACCGATGAATGGAATAATGGACAGGTAAGCACCACCTGTGAAGTGGAATCCCACCACATTGGTGATAAGATTTGACAGCGATCCTGGTCCATTCCCACTTGTTGAGAACCAGCCAGCGGATATGTCTAATGGAATGCTCATGAGCAACTCGGCGACAAAAGTTGCCGAGAGCACAAAAAATAACCAGTACCTCTTCTCAATCCATCCCTTTATCCTCTTGGTCTCTTTACCGCTGAAAACGTAGAAGAAGTAAAGTCCCATACCAAGGAGAACAGAAAGTGCGTATGGGAGCCAATAAATTTCGTTCTTTTGTCCAAGCGCATAAAAGAGGAAAAAGCCAACAGAATTCAGGACATAAACGAGGATTGATATGTCTATCATTCTCTTCTTTTGTGAGGTTATTCCGCTCTTTGAATTTGAGACCTCTTCTAGGATTAGTATCATCCCTGCGACCATTATCAGAGCATTTGCTACAAGGAGTTCAACGTGAAAAGTGGAGAAGAGAGCGGGTGACAGAATATCCATTGCTGCCAGGGCAACTAGCAAATATCGAATTGTCCCCTTTATTTTGAAGAAAAGTATGGAGGCCACCATTTCGGCTTCCATCGGCAACACGAAGTAGAAAGAATTGATTGTCTGTGGGAGCTCTGTCAGAATATTGACGTTCAGTCTGAACCCCAGGAGTTTAAAGACAAAGAACGTCATCAAAATCTCATTCAATACGAAGAGTACGGGCAGTAGAAGTCTATTAACATCCGCTCGTGTCTTCCATTCCATAGAGTAAAAATAGAAGAGAACAACCAGGAAAGAAATCATTGGAACCATGATGATATTTATGGCGATTATTGAGTTCAGGAATCCATGGGGTTCACTCAAATACCAGCTAAGACCTATGAACATGCTGGCCATCATCAGCAGCACAAAATAGAACAGATACCGCACTTTTTTTGATGCTTTGCCAGTTGAAAAATAGTATTCAACGTAGACGATGATCCAAACCATCAACGCAATCGTTGAGTATGCTGCAATTTCTCCGGCAAACACTACATTCGCGACTTAACGACATATAAAAGATTTGTGTATTTTAAATTCGGAGATACGGTTCAGTTACCTCAAGATTGAGACTAAAGTTTCTGTGAACACTCCTGTTAAATTTATCAAGTTAGATGAACGTTATGCGGATCTAGAGCCTGTTCTTGACGTTGCAATATGAATCAATTTTGAGTAGATTTATTCCTGCGATGTTCTTGGTCTCATTGAAGTACCGTACTAGGAAATGCTTTGCCAGGAACGTGGGCAATATCATCATCGAGTGAACTTCACCCTTCTTCCTGTTTTCAAAATACCCGGCCACTGGGATTCGATCCCTCAAAACGGAAAGAAGCAATGGCGTTATTGGAGCGTTTGAAACATCCACGTGGCTGACTTCCCCTGCCCCATCTAGACTGTAAGAGACTGCCCCTGTCGGATCAACAATCCCCTTCCATTCCAGAATGCGGTCACTATCCCTCTCATCCACATAACTGAATTCCACAACCGACATTGGAGATCTAGTTTCCATCTCTTCATATTTAGCCTTAAGCCCTTCGGACTGCTCCATCTTAATTATTTTGATGTCTTCATTTATTGAAACGAGAAGCCTTACGAGTTCACCCACTCTCTTAATATCGGACTTGTGAAATCTAAAGTCCATCATTACATTCCCTTTCTGCGAGAATAATCCACCCATCACGATTGTAGGAATGGAATATATGTTCTTCCGAATGGGCACCAGCATTGGCAATTCTACTCTCTGTGCAAGTAATACAAAATCTCCAAAGTGTATTGGATTGTAGTATTTGTAAAGCTCATAATAATTTCTTAAAGATTCCTTGACAAAAAAGTCGTAGTAAAGATCCTTTGCACTAAAATGCAAACCCATAGGTACTTGTTCGTTCTCATCTAAGAAAAGCGGTCCAGACGCGCCCAGTGGAATTGAGAGATAAAGAGCCATTTCCAGCCCCCGATCTATAGTGTTTAACATTCAATCAGAGAGCCTTCGGTTTTATTTAACACGTTCTCTCATTCGACGGGGATTTCATCAGGTTGGAAGTAGGGTCGTGGCTATTCCTGGATAATGTGCAAGCAGTGGAAACAGGGCCCAGATCACAAAGTGCAGCGTTGCTGCAGGCAAGAAATTCTTCGAGAATTTTGTAATGACTCCGTAAACCATCCCCATTCCCAGAACCGAGGTCAATAAAAGGAGGTTGAAGGGGAAAGGATAAGCTGCTCCGTGGTCTGCGATAGCATACTTCGAATAATAGGCCATATAAATCAGAGCTTGTAAGAAAAGGGCGGCATATGGTGACATATTCCGAAACAAGAGTCTTTGAATCAAATATCTAAAATTGAATTCTTCTATTATCACGGGTGTCAGGAGTATTATTGGCAAGAATTTGGCCCAGCTAGGGTCCGTGATGTAATAAAATATTATCAACAACAAGAATGCAGAAACAAATATGGAGAATTGAACCATTGAAGTTTTGAAATCTTGATGCACTTCATTTCTGAAAAATACCATACTCAATGGTATTGAAAAGATGCCTGCGGCTATGCTGATATAGTTCGCAAATTCGCTGTTGAAAAGAATGAACAAAAATCCAGCTATGAAAAATAATAAGAAATCTGCGCCTATCAAGGACCTTTTTATCCATTCCATTTTACAATGTATTATCCCTAAAATTTATAGGTTTACTAAAAAGGTTAAAATAGTATACTTGAATTTGACAGCAGATGAATGAGGGGATCGATGAACCGAAGAGAAATTTTCTCAAGTTAATGGTCACTGCATCGATCGTAGCCGGCGCCGGTTTATCTCTGGGAGTTGTTTTAAAGTCATTGACCCCGCCGCAAGCGGGGATAGCTAGTTTTCCCAGCCTGAAATTGGTAGATTCCAACGGGAATCCACTACTCGCTTCAAGTTTAAGTGTTAATAATCCCAATGCCCTTCAATTCAACTATCCGCTTCAGGGCACGCCAAACAATATACTTAATGTGGGTGATGCAAGTGGGACTCCTATCAAGATCAGCTCCACTCAGGTCACGGTTCCTGCTGACGGCAGCAAATATAGTTCATATGCCGGAGTAGGGAAAGATCAATCGATTGTCGCTTATAGTGCCATATGCCAACATCTCGGTTGTGTTTTCCCCGAGCTCAGGTTCTATCCAAACGGTGTTGAGAGCATAACTGTTGGGAGCGAGTCCTATACCGGGGTATTTCACTGCCTGTGTCACGGCAGTACCTATGATCCTGAAAGCGGTGCTTCTGTACTGACTGGTCCGACAACACACCCCCTACCGATGATCAAGTTGGTTTGGGACCCAAGTACAGATGAACTATCAGTTTCAAACATGGTTGGACCAACAATTTACGGAAGGACTTCGGATCTACAGGGCGAGACTGCCATAAGTGGAACAACTACTGAAGTTACGGATCTTGGAAATCCCTTTACGGTGGTATGAGGAGTTCAAATGACATCAATAAGAGAAAGAATAAATCGGGTTAGAAAGAATTTCAAAAGTCCAACAGAATGGTTAATGGACAGAACTCACATCGATAGACTTCCTCTAAGGAAAACACCTGACTACATGAGAACATGGGGAGGGAAATGGTACTGGACAGGTGCACTGATCACTATCGCGTTTACCTATGAAGTTCTGACGGGACTGGTTCTTCTCCTCTACTACAATCCGGCAGACCCATACGTTTCCACACAGTACGTCCTAACCACTGTGCCCTTCGGTAAACTCATTCTTGGGACACATCTATATGGGGCGTATGCAATGATTGTTCTTGTTTACGTCCACATGTACCGAAACTATTTCGTTGGAGCATATAAAAAACCGAGAGAATTACAGTGGATCATTGGAGTACTTCTGCTTGCTCTCACAATAGGCGCCGGATATTTCGGATATTCGCTCACGGGAGATGTCCTTTCCGTCGATGCCCAGGACGTTGGGAGAGGAATTGCATCCCTTATTCCAGTGTTAGGACCTTGGCTCGCGTCTATTGGATTTGGAAATGGTACAACTACCAGCTTGTTTTCCAAGTTCTTGGGGTATCACATCATCATGGCAGCTTTGATTGCGCTTCTATTTGGATATCATTTCTACCTTGCAGAAGCGAATACTATGCTTCCTTCTTCAAAGGCAAGCAAGTATAGGGTCCCAGCCACAACTCCGGAAACACACGACATGAAGCCATGGTATCCGTCTAACTTCCTTTATCTGATCGAACTCGGTCTATTTACAATGGGTTTCATTATACTGATCCCGAGTTTTGTGGGACTGTTCCCCAATGCTCCGATCCTCATATCTCCTTATCCTGGCCCTTCACCAACAAGTGCCTTGGCAGCACTTATACCTCCTTATCCCCCATGGTTTCTGCTTTTCCTGTACAAAGCACTAGACTTTGGGATGTTCCAGAACGTGATGGGTCCCCTCACGGCTTCTGTAATATTTGGGCTCTTGCCATTGATCTACTTTCTCTTGATCCCCTTCCTGGATAGAGGGAATTCCCTTCATCCTCTCCACAGACCGATTACGACTTCGCTGGGAATAATAAGTATCGTCTACATGATAATATTCAGCATCTGGGGTGCGTTTTCACCGGGAGTTATCATACAACCGCTGGTAGTCGCAGAGGTTCTACTTCCACCACTTATAGTCACATTCGGGACCGTGATGGGAATTTCAAGATTGTGGAAGAAAGGCAAATTGAAGATAGGAAACAAGTCATCCACCACATCTTTTCTGATATTCATTTTGGGGTTGGTGGTGACAGTGATTCTCACTGGTTATTCATTTTCATACTTCGTGGTGCACACATCTTTACTGTCTCTCGGCAGGTTGATTCTTACTGGCGGAGCCACAAGCTTTTTAGCCATCGGTACTGCGAAAACCAGCTCCCAGCTCCCGGACCAGAAATTCAAGAAGATACCTACCGGAGCCTACATAGCGATCGTGCTGTTGACTCTCATGTGTTGGGTGCTGCTCGGGATCTCATTAAAACTGAACCCAGTCACACAGGCGATGACAGTTGGAATGGCACTCGGCACCGTTTTGATCTTCTCTGGGATAGTACTTGCAATATACAGGCGAGTTATGTTTGGCGAGTAGCTACCAAATGAATCATTCTTAATTTTTGAAATTTTATTATAGAAAACCATTTAAATTGCAATTCTCATAACCTTCGATGGATTATTTCTCCAAATCCTTTGAGGGAAAAGTTGGAGTAGTCTCCGGTGCTGGGCAGGGACAGGGAAAAGCTGTCATCAAGCTGCTTCTTGAGAGTGGTGCAAGAGTAGTAGCGTTTTCTAGAAGCGGTAACAAGCCTGATCTAAAGCACGATAACCTTCGCACATTGAAGGGAGATTCTTCTGATGTGACATCGCTTAAAGTAGTCAGAGACTTCATAGGTCATGAATTTGGCACTCTCGATTTTCTTTATAACAACCACGGGTTATTTGCACTGCACAGCACGGAATTCAACGGAGATACAGCCGTCGAATTCTACAAAAGGAACGTTGTTTCTTCCATCAACACCATAGAGACTTTTCACCCACTGATGAACAAAGGGGGAAGCATAGTGAATGTGGGAGCTTCACCAGTATTGTATCGCCTTAGTTCCCTGGAGTATGCAGTTTCGAAGAGTGCTGTCGTGGAAATGACAAAAAAGATGGCTTCCATTCTAAGGCCAAAGAACATTCGTGTAAACGCTCTGATGCCAGGAAACGTCGATTCGTCGAAAGAAATAGAAGAAATTGCCCCATTCAACTTCAAAAAACTTGACGGAAAAAAGGAAGTCACCACACTCGAGATCGCCTATACCGCTCTTTTCCTGCTTAGCGATCTATCATATGGGATAAACGGGCAAGCCATCAACGTTGACGCGGCAACTGGACTTTGAAGAAGGAATCTCACCTGTTTTGTAGCAAACTCACTCTGAACCGAGGTTATTGGATCAAAACCAAAAGAGTTTTAATTTAGACTTACTATAACTTCTATATGCCACTTAAGAATGCTGAAAACTCTTTCTATCAAGAAATCTACTCAATGGTAAAGAAACATCCAGCAACGAACAACAATTTCATTGATAGGTTTTCTAAAGGAGAGATTACTTATGAGGAGTTTGAGAACTTCTCGATAGAATTTTACCACTTTACCAGGGAATGGGTTTCTATCCTGTCGGTTCTGCTGGTAAATACACCGAACGAAAATGATGCGGAGTCCCTGACCAGAATTCTAGTATCAGAGCTTGGGGATATGGACCCTACAAAGAGGCACGAACTGCTTTACAGGAAGTACCTGAGGAGTATAGGGATTTCGCCAGAAGAACTGATTTTCCGCGAGCAGCTACCCTCTACCAAGCAGTGGCTGGATAAGATGAGGGAATACTTTGCGAGCGATCATTTCACTGCGCTTGGAGCAGAATACGGACTCGAGAACATGGCCATACCAATGTGGGATAAGCTTCTCCCGGGTCTCGAGAAAGCCAAACACAAGTTTCCAGAGTTGAAATCTATGGACATCGAATATTTCACCTTTCACAGGGAACTCGAAGAACATCATGAAGAGGAAATGGCAAATGTTCTGGGAGAACACATAGACGACAAAGTGGCCAAAGACAAGTTTACAAAGGGGGCTTCTGGAATGCTTGATTATGAGAAGAAATTCTGGGATGGCTTAGCAGTAAAGGCGTAACTCATCTCCGTCTTCTGTTATTCACGGTTTCTGAACTTGTTGGTCTAGGATCTAATTAATGAGTTGTTAAATATCCGTACTTACTGAAGGGGCAAATGACTGAGACAGTGATTTCAGTATCTAATCTGGTCAAGAGTTATTCAGATCTAAAAGCAGTCGATGATATTTCGTTCTCGATTAACAAGGGAGAAGTATTCAGTCTTCTGGGACCGAACGGTGCGGGGAAAACCACCACAGTTGAAATTCTGGAGGGAGTGAGAAATAGAACGTCCGGCGACGTGCGTGTTCTGGGACAGGATCCCGAGCGGAGTAAATCGTTAATATACAAGCTGGGCATCTTACCTCAAGATTTTTCCTTTATCTACAACAGCACTCCAAAAGAGGCACTGAACTTCTACAAGAGGACGTTGAGAGCATCTACCGACCTTGATGAAATTCTCACAATGGTTGATCTATCGGACAAAGGTTCTACCCCATTTCAAAAGATGTCTGGGGGTCAGAAGCAGAAACTTGGTCTTGCGCTTTCAATGGTTAATGACCCGGAAATATTGTTCTTGGATGAACCTACATCCGGGCTAGATCCAAGGGCAAGAAGGAACATCTGGAATGTTATCAAGACATTGAAGGCAAAGGGGAAGAGCATTCTCCTGACTACTCACTATCTGGAGGAGGCGGAACTTTTGGCGGACAGGGTGGCTATAATGAACAAAGGCGAGATCATAGATTCCGGTACACCGATGGAAATCATAGAAAGACATCACGAGGACGACAGACTCATCATTAGAGGAGATGGAGAAGTTTCAGCACTTCTGACTACCGGAGGATACAAATTCGAACGCGAAGGAGCGTACATTAAGATAAATATGAAGAACATCAAAGATGCAACTCAGATAATCAACTATCTTTATGAAAGAAAAGCTAAATTTGAAGACTTCACTTTAAAGAGGGAAAGTCTTGAAGACGTATTTGTAAGAATGGTTGGGGAGATAGAGGAAGATGAAGCCGAGTAGAGTTAGCGCTTATTTCATATTGCACGCAAAGTCGTACATGAGATCGAGGTCCGCCCTCTTCTTTCAGATCGCATTCCCGGTGATACTCATATTGCTATTCGGTGCAATATTTTCTGGTTCTTCTTATTCCCCATCCACTCTCATTGTCCAAAACGAGAGTCCTTCTGCAATATCGTGGGAAGTTGTTGATGCGATTAACTCATCTGGACTCTTTAAGGTCCAAGTGATCGGTGCGAACCAGAATATATCTGATTACATCAATTCTCATTCCATTCAGGCTGCGCTGTTGATTCCTTCAAACTTTACAACCAATTATGCTTATGGATACGGACTCTTAATTCTTAAGGGGCACACCAACCCAACTGTGGCTAGCGCAGATTATCAAACCATCAATGGGATCCTTACCCAACTCAATTTCAAGGCTAGTAATGCCTCTGAAAAACTGATTCTCTCTTCCCAGGTTGCACTCGGAAACTCTGGAAAGACCATAAATTTCTACGTACCTGGTTTGATTGGATTTACCGTGTTGAGCACGATGTTCAACATGGTCTACACCGTTCCTAACTATAGGAGGGAGAGACTCTTCAGACAGCTCTCTTTCAGCGGCTTGACTAAGTCAGAGTGGATAACAGCAAACATGCTGTTTTCCTTCCTGATGCTCGTGCTTTCTGATATCGTACTGGTTGCGATAGGCATATTCGTTTTCGGTGCTTCCCTAACGTTAAACATCGAGACTATCTTAGCTTCTGCTTTGATAATTTTCGGAGGTTTGGTCTTTTTCACCAGCGTCGGTATCCTTGCAGGGCTGGTCTCTGATAACGAAGAAACAGTATCCGTAGTTGGGAACCTTGTGATGTTTCCGATGATGTTTTTATCGGGTGTCTTCTTTCCATTGAACTTCGCCCCAGCCTACTTGGTTACAATATCAAAATTCCTGCCGCTCACATACTTCATAAACTCTTTGATTTCTGTACTGGACTACGGGAACATATCAGCCGTCACACTCCAGATAGTTTGGTTGCTGCTTGGTTCAGCCATCCTGTTTGCAGTTGCGGTGAAACTATTCAGCTGGAAGCAAAAGTGAGAAGGATATCTGGAAAACTGGATTCACAGAGGAAGATTACTGCTGCTTCAGTTGAGGATTTACGTTTTCACCCTGAATAGTGTTGGTGGAGACGCCTACTGCGCTGTTTGCATATTTTCTTGAGATCGCCGTAAAACTGAGTGAACCTGCAAGAATTGCCAGAATAACCGTATAAAATATGATGTTTCCAAATGAACTGAAGATTGCTGGATTTGAAGTGAGGACTATACCTAGAAGGACAATGACAGTTGGGCCCCTGTGAACAAAGGTTGCCACTAACATACTGTCGCTGCCAAACCACTTGGTAACACCATTAATCGCATAGATCTCAAAGAACCGAATTGCTACGAGGGCAGCGACAAATATCAGTGCAAAAATGAAGGCGTGAAAGTCAAATATATTGACTAGAATTCCTGTATAGACATAAAAGATAGTCAGTAAAATGAAAGTAATCTCCTGGTTGAAATAATCAAGTTGCGCCGTATCAACTATTCCGGACAACTTAATAATCTTGGATATAGGTCCTGAGTTTGCGATAATTATAGAGAAAACGAAAGCAGCAAGAATTGGAGAGGCGCCTATGTAGTCTGACATACCCCAAATGCCCAATAGAACTGCAATGGTCGCTATGTAATAGTGAGGCGCAGATGCCTGTTTCAAGATGATCAACCAGACGATTCCTAAGACTCCTCCTAGGACTATCGCTTCGGACACGCTTCCAAAGAGATAGCTCGCTATTCCAACCACCCCAACCAAGGAGCTTTGCTGATCTATGATGCTCAAAAGAAGAAGGGCACCAATGACATTCAACACCGAGTTGAATATGGTTTCAACCTCTATTGAGTGTCTCATCTCCTCGTTGATTTTTATTCGGTTCAACAGAGGGATGATGAAGGGAGCAGCTGCTTCGCTCAGAATTGTCGAAATTAGTAGTGAAATTAGTAGCGGTAATTTAAAAACAAAATACAACAGGGGAGACAATAGCCCAATAACAAATAATAAATCAGCAACTGCGATCCAAATACCCTTTGACAATGCATGACCAAATCTCTGAAGATCCAGCTTGAGTAGTCCACCAAATACGATAAGTATCAAGGCGATTGTACCGACAAAGCTGAGAAGTTGCCTCAATAGAGATATGTAGACTCCAGGAATGATACCCGAATAGTGGATCAGAATACCGATCAGCAATAAGAGCAGCATGTCAGGTATTCTCTTTTTTCGAAACGCTATTTCTCCTACAAACCCGAGTAACATAATTCCTGCGAGTAACAGCAGTAGCTCGTCGGTTCTAGGTACCATCGCTCTCTAAAGAGCTCCTAATCAGTTATAACATTTTGTATTGGTATCTTGCAAATACCAGACTTCCGTTCATAATTCTTATTTATATGATAAGCGAGAATATTTCAGATGACCCAGAATCCGCACTACTCTTTGATGGTCCTAGCAAAATTCTTTATGATGAATATTAGGTTGACTACCACGATTACAAACCCAACAATATTGAGTGAACCGAAAGATGGTATGATGAGAGTTAATTTCTCGATAGATGGGATGTAGATGCCTAGAATTGTAAAGGTTAGGATCAGAAACAACAGAATTGGAAGTACATTGCTCTTCGAAACTTTGTTCTCTCTTTTGGCAGCGTGTTTTGCAAAGTAGAACGAAGCAGAAAGTATAGCCAATGGTAGGTACAACAAGAAGGAGAGTATGACTATTAGAAATGGAAGTCCAAAAACAGTGAGAGACCTAAAATTGAATGCGAGAAACAATACAATAGATGGTACTATAACACCCAAGTCCACTATGGTGATTATAGATATCGCCTCGCTGTAACTCTTGACGGATAACCTTTGACTTATAACACTATTGCTCAATCCGTCAGACAATACATTCGCCATTGCAATTAATAACATAGAATAGTAGTATAAATAATTGTCTGCTTATTGTCATACAAATGTCAGAGTTATACGTCCTTAATTCTGTCATCCGATGCTGTTTAGACTGAGATTTTAGCTGTCACAATTGTTTCACTTTTCTAAGAAAAAAGTCAAATTTTCTGTCGACGAAGTTTCACACAACTTTTATTTTGAATCATATAATACTTGAAAATGGAATTTCAAAAGTTCTTTGAAAGATATTCCAGTAAGGTAAGTGCGATTATCGCACCCGTTTTCGAAGATTTTACTCCGGCTGATACTCTGAATTTTACTAGAGAGAGTTCTGCCTTGGCCAATGCAAAGAAGTCTGGATTTTCTGGAAAAATTGGGGAAACTTTTGATATCTTCGACAATAAGCTCGGGAAGAGAATTATTCTAATCGGGCTGGGAAAGAAGGGAGCAATTGATAAAGAAGTGCTTCGCCGATCCTATTCTTCTGCATTCAATGCAGTCAAATCTACTCCTAAGGGAATGATACAAGTCATCCTTCCTAAAGGATCAACTGAAGAGACAAAGGAAGTAATCTTTTCCATCTCTCTCGCTGCTTACGACTTCGACAAGTACCGAAGTGAGAAGAATAAAGCCAAAGTAGACAAAATACTCATAAAAACTAAGGCCAAGGAAATTGCAATAAAGGAAGCAATTGCGTCAGCAGATGCAGTGAATTTTACCAGAGATATCGCCAACCTGCCCCCTTCTGTTGGAACTCCTTCCTTTTTTGAGAAGACTGCACGGAAACTCGAAGGCGTAACTATCAAGTCTTTCGTAAGGGAAGACTTCCTCAAGCTGGGCATGGGAGGTTTGGAGGGTGTATCTAGAGCTGCGAAGGAGGCGGCCAAGCTACTGATCCTTGAGTATGGTCCAAGAGATAAGAAACCAACATTGATCGTGGGCAAGGGAATAACTTTCGACAGCGGTGGAATTTCAATCAAACCTTCGGAAGGAATGGATGAAATGAAATTTGACAAGTGTGGTGCTTCTGCTGTTATCGGGATAATGAAACTCATCTCCGAATTAGGGATCAAAAAACACGTCATCGGTATGACACCTCTGACGGAAAACCTCCCAGGTGGAAATGCGTACAAACCAGGTGACATACTCACCCATTACAATGGAGTGACTTCTGAAGTCTTGTCAACTGACGCCGAAGGAAGATTGGTGCTAGCTGATGCTTTGAGTTATGGAACCAAGAATTTCAAACCATCGGAAGTGATAGATCTTGCGACTCTCACCGGGGCTTGTGTCGTCGCACTGGGAAATAACTATGCGGGGCTCATGGGCAATAACGAGCCTCTAAAGAACAGAATCAAGAAAGCATCAGAGAATTCCTGGGAAAAAGTCTGGGAGTTGCCAATAGATTCGGATTTCCAGGACCAGATAAAGAGCAAGGTCGCAGACATAAAGAATACTGGCGGAAGGGAGGGAGGGGCCGAGACAGCTGGTGCGTTCCTAAGCAGATTTGTGGGAGATACTCCTTGGGTACATCTGGACATAGCGGGAACTGCCTGGACACAGAAGAACAATTCTCACAGGTCCTATCTACCTGCGGGAGCGACTGGCTATGGAGTTAGATTGCTCTACGAATTCTTGAAATTGGAATAAACTACTCATAGGGACGCTCTATAATAAACCTAAAGATCCTGTACGATGCTGGACGAGAAAAGAATATGGTAGGAAATAATTGTGACCTCCTCTCCCAGCTTTCGCAGGGAGCTTCCCACTTCAAAGGTTGCTGGCGGAATCTCCATGGGCTTGAATTCCCCTCGGCCAGAAGGTACTTTGTCCTTCATGCTAAGCCATCTGACTTTACGGAT
>JAJSLL010000013.1 GCA_026127935.1 Thermoplasmatales archaeon
ACAAATTGATATTGTTGAAGAATTTAATTATATATTCGCAGAATATTCTCAATTATGTCAGAAACTACCTACATAAGAGATCTCAAAGGTTCTCCCTCACTCGAGGTAGTAAATTTAGTACTTCAGAAAGTTTCAAAAGGAGAAAAGATAACATCGCTTGCAATCGGCGAACCCGTGTACAAGACACCCCAAAAGATAATGGAAGTCGCCTTCGAGAGTATGAAGAATGGGGACACCCACTACACATCTTCATACGGTATACGAGAAGTGAGAGAAGCAATAGTTGAGAAAGTCAACAAGAAGAACAAGATTAAGGCAGGATTGGAGAATTCGATTTTCATAATGTCAAAGCAGTCTATCTACGCATCATTAATGGCCATAGCAGGGAGCAGATCCAAAGTTTTGATACCTGATCCCGGATATTTTTACACCGAACCAATACTTCTTGCAGGGATGAAACCTGTAAGTTATACCTCGAGCGAGGACCTATCGTTCAATCTCGACAATGTTCTCTCTCTGTTGGACAACGATACGGCAGCTGTCATGATAAATTCCCCTGGAAATCCCACCGGAAGGGTAATAGACAAGAAAAATCTTGAAAGACTTTACTCTGCGTGTAAATCAAATGGTATCAGGATAATCAGCGACGAGGCGTACGAAGATATCGTGTACAATGTGGAACACTTTTCAATCGGCTCCCTTGAGCCTGTTCCAGATTTAGTCATATCAATATTCAGTCTGTCAAAGAGCTATTCCATGACAGGGTGGAGGGCAGGATACACTATCGCAAACGAAGAGACCGTCTCCAATATTGCAAGGGTCATAGAACAGTCAACCACATGTTCTCCGCCATTTATCCAGAAAGCTTCTGCATTCGCTTTGAAAAATGGGGACGAATATATAAGAGAATTCAGAGCTGATTTCAATAAGAAGAAGGAGCACGTTGAAAAGAGGCTCAATGAGATTAGCCAGTTGAAGACATATCCGATAGAGGGTGCGTTCTATGCTTTCCCCTCCTATAAAGTAAAGATCAAATCCACAGAATTAGCAAAGGCGTTACTGAACGAATATCAGGTAGCAGTTTTGCCTGGAATTGCGTTCGGTGGTGCAGGAGAAGGACACTTCAGAATTTCTTTCGCAGGCTCATTCGAAACTATTGATCTCGGAATTGACGCGTTAGGTCGTTTCCTCGGTTCAAGAACTAAGTCTTCCTCCTGAAGCACTCAAGGGAGCCCCTGAGGTTCTAAAAGTAATCAGTTCAGTCAATATTCGGTGCCATCAGTAATTTCTGAAACCTTCATCTGAGCAGCTAGAAATAAGGAGCACTTGAACTGAAATTTTTCCACAGATCTTTATTCGGACTCCTTCACTTCCTGAAAATTGCTAATTTGATCTCTGTCATTTCCTCGATAGCGAATCTTATTCCTTCTCTACCAAGTCCACTGAGTTTCATTCCACCAAATGGCATCACATCCACCCTAAAGTCAGAGGTATCGTTGACCAAAACGGCTCCAAATTCCAGGTTCTGAACTGCCTTCATTGCTATGTCCAAATTGTGTGTGTAAATGCCGGCCTGTAATCCATATGGAACGTCGTTAGCCATAGTGATAGCTTCTTCGAAACTCTGAATTGGCTGAAGAATTGAGACAGGGCCAAAGATCTCATTGTGCCAAAGGGTTTGGTCGTGTCTCACCTTGGTGACAAGTGTAGGTAGATAGAATCTCCCATCTCTTTTGCCCCCGATTAAAACCTCAGCTCCATTTTTCACCGCAGAGTTGACCTCTTTCTCTACCCTGATTGCCTCACTCTCAGCGATCATAGGTCCAACGTCAGTGGCGTCGTCCAATGGATTCCCAATCTTCAACTTTGCAACTCCTTCGACCAATCTCCTAGAGAGGTCATTATAAACATCCTTGTGAATCAGAATTCTTTGAGAATGTATGCAATTCTGTCCTTGGGACTCCATAGATGCATCGACTATTGCATCGGTGGCAATATCCAAGTCTGCATCGTTCCACACTATGACTGGTGAGTTGCTTCCTAGTTCCATGGAATACTTCTTTATTCCTGCTTTCTTGATCAATCTCTCAGCACCCTCAAGGCCTCCTGTGAATGTTACCTTCTTGATTTCGTCAGATTTAAGGAAGTAATCGGTGACTTCTCCTCCTCCAGGACCAATTACCGTCTGCATTGCATTTTTAGGCAATCCTGAATTGTTGACTAACTCGTTAAGTTTGTATCCAGAGTAAGGAGTGAGGGAAGCAGGCTTGTTCACTATAGAATTTCCAGCAGCGAGAGCAGGTCCAACTTTGTGTGCTACTAGGTTAAGAGGATCATTGAATGGGGTGACAGAAAAGACCGGCCCTATTGGGACCCTGTTGTAGAAAGCCCATCGGTTCTTGCCACGTAATTCCACATCCATCGGTATGGTCTCTCCATAGATCCTCTTGGACTCTTCTGCAGAGAACAGCATTGTTATCGAAGCTCTTCTTGCTTCTCCTCGTGAGTACTTTATTGGTTTACCAGCTTCATTTGATATGATCCTTGCAAACTCTTCTCTCCTGTTAACTAATTCCTTTGAGATTTTCATAAGTGCTTCGTACTTTTCGAACGAAGGAAGTTCCTTCATCTCTTGGAAAGCCTTTTTAGCGTTGTTCAAAACTGTTTTCGCATCGGGTAAATCAGTATCCTTTAGTTCAATAAACTGATCGCCACTAAATTTGTTTTTGACAATCATAATCCGAGATAGTTTTTTCAGAAATATATAGTATCTGCTAATGATATATTTGGTATTTCTGCTCTCAGGAAAATAAATAGTATTCCCGATTCCCCACAACTCTTAATTGCGTCGAATTCGGGATTGATTTCATTGAAAAAATGTGTATGAAACCTCTCTAATTTTCATCCAATTGATCTCAGGATTCCACCGTCAACTGGTAGCATGGCGCCTGTCACATATTCAGACATTTCACTTCCTAGGAATATAATGGATCTCGCGAGCTCTTCAGTCGTCGCCATATGACCCATGGGTATTTCCTTTTCAATGTCTGCTATTGCTTGTTCTACAGTGATACCCTTTCTCTTGGAAGTGTCTGAGGCTACCTGGTCTATTCTGGCTGTTTTAACGTAACCCTGCAGTATTCCATTTACCCTTATGCCCTTGGGTGCAAGTTCGCGAGCAAGGGTTCTCACGAGTCCATAAATAGAAACTCTTGCCACGTTAGAAAGTGCAATATTCGCAATAGGTTCCCTTATTGCGAATGAACTTGTGAAAACAAGCCTCCCCTTTGTGCCAGATTTCAGCATCTGCTCAGCTACCCGCCTAGCCATATAAGCAGGGCTGACCATTAGCAGCCGTCCACCATTCTCCCAGTCTTCATAGTCTTGTTCCATGAAAATTCCAGGTTTTGGGGATCCCGCTACGTACACAAACGTATCAATTCCACCCAAGATTCTGACTGTTTCTGAAACTAGATTGTCCATATCTTTTCGTTGTGTTAAATCGCAGACTACCCCGTGTACTTCTCCTAGTGGTTTAAACAGGTCTAGAACCGAATCCAGTCCTTTTGCATTCAAATCACTCACTACTACTCGAGCGCCTTCTTCAAGGAACTTACGGGCTGCCCCTGTCCCAATACCTCCTCCACCTGCACCTGTAACAAGAACTCTTGCATTTTTTAGTCCAGAAGTCATTGGCATAGTTTACCACCCTCCTACTCTTTCCATCAAAACTGACATTAAACTCATCGCTAAATCTACCTCAAGGTAAAATTGGCTCGCTTTATTTAATCTTAGTGGATTTCTGCTACTTCAAGTACCCGAATAAAGCTCTTGTACTATCTCTCCAACTATTCCAGAGAAGTCTCAAATCGACATTGGTTCGAAGTTGCATTGACACCTGTTCAAAACCCTGGAAATTGCTTTTCGCCCTGCAATATTAAAACCAGGTAAATCTGATTTAGGTTCCTCTCCTGAGAACTAGTCACTGTTCACTATGAAAATTTACTATAAATAAGTAAATGGATACGATGCGGATTCTGTTTGAACATCACTTTAGGTGATTCTCCTCCCTGAGTATCTTTCCAAACTCCCCTGAACCCACCAAGAAGAGGAAGTCGAGGGAATTCTCTTTATACAATCAGCCTGCCTATAGTGTTGTTGGCAACCAAGCGCCCTGTAAATATTCTCTAAGTTACGTGCACTGTAACGTCAAAGAATGTAACAATAAAACCTAGTATTGTTCGACCGAAATTTGAACGGGAATCTTTAAATTGAAAGTTGGAATAATAACTGATGGTAACTCTTCAAATTGGATGGTGCAAAAATTGCAGCCACAAAATTGCACTTCACCCGAAGAAGAGCAGCTGGATGCATTTCTCTCTGGGAAGGGGTTATTTGTTAACCCTTAACTGTTATGCCTACGCTGGTTCTACTAATACAAGCTTTGATTTGGGAGCACTCAAGGAGAGTCAATTTAATTGTGAATGCGTCGAGCCAGCACTAGACGAAACCAAAGAAATACAGAAAAAACACGTACTTTGGTGAAACGACTCAAAGGCAAACTTCAGTACCATGCACCTCTTAGTCACTGTGTTTTTGCTCTCAAGATAGACTTGTCATGTGTTCCCAAGGCCCTATTATTAGATTGATCACTGACAACGGAACGACATTTAACGGGAACGGTCTAGACATCCTTGAAAACGTTATATCATACCCGGGATAGAAACTATAATCTACGAAAAAAAACTGTCGACACCACCGGTGATCTAAGTTGATAATTGGAATTCCTACCGATGACGAAGTTAAAGTGTCAGAGCATTTTGGAAGGTCTAAATTTTTTCTGATTGTTAAAATCGAAAGCGGAAAGCTGATCGAAAGACGACTGCACGAGAACCCCCACAACAGAGAATCTGACGACCAAATGGGACATGGAATGGTGCTAAAATTAATGACCGACAATGGAGTGAACAAAGTGATATGCACAAACATGGGTCCAAAAATGGTTGATAATTTAGTAAAACTTAAGATAGCAATTGAGAGATGTAGACCGGAATCCAGCATAACAGAAGTTCTCGGAATGGAAGCAGTTTAAAAATTGTAATACAGAAAAATAGGATTCTTCTTATCAAGACCGAGCTATTTTAAGCTCATTTGACTAAATTCGAGTCTAAATGTCGAGCGTTAGTTTCCCGTATACTTCTTGACAAAATCCGCTACATCTGATCCGTTCATGTCTATGACCTTTGAGAAGTTTTCAAGCATACTTACAGAAGATGGGAAATTAGACTTCGTTAGTTGTTCGATGTTAATTCCTATCGGAACTCGTATTCCTTTTTCTTCTATAGTAGCAACAATTTCGCTGTAAACTCTTAGGGAATTGATTATTGATCGTTTAGATGACTCTGCAAGATCGTTGTTTTCAAGTATGTAATCCTTTGCTTTATTCGGCAATTCAACAGCAAGAAAATCAAGAAGGTTGAGATCTGCAATGCTTCTCACGGGTCCAAAACTGAATAGTACAGTAGCAGGTTTAACACCCGCAACATCACATTGCTTGTTATATTCGCTTATCAGATGAATAGCCAGGGCGCTATCAAAAAGAAGCTGGGTCGTAAAGAACTCCGCTCCTGCGATTGTCTTGAAGAGCATTCTCTTTGCCTCATCCTTACGCTCAGGCAACGAAATATTTCCTATCGTTATCTCCTCTCTATGAAACTCCTGCCAAAGTCGCCTTGCTATTACATTAGCTTCTGAAACACTCGGTCCGGGATACCTATGATGCCTAGTGTTTCCCCCGACGAAAATAAGGTTGCTGATCCCTAGTGAATGTGTCTCTCTGATCCAGTCCACAAAGTTTTCGTAGTTCTCGATGTGGGCTACGACTTTGTTGACAAGTGCGTCTATGTGAAGTATGTCAGCAGTACCTCTTGAAAGCATTCTCGTGTATATGCTATTGTATCTGGGTTTACCCTCATGGTTCTCTTCGACTAACTCCGGGACGCTGACTGCGTTGAGCCTAGAAAAGGAACTGAGGGCAGTCCCCAACTCTTCTTTCCTATTGTTGAGATTTTTCATTATCTTGTCGTCGTGTGCTTGATCACCAGTTTTGCTGTCCCTCAATGGAATCGCTGTAAATACCAACGGCTTTCTTGATAGAAGGTTCTTGAAATTACTTTGGTAACTTACCATTTAATAACTGAAACATTTTGTTATATAAGAATATCCTAGTTTTGAAATTCAACTGTACCAGAGAATTTCAAGAAGTTGGTCAATAAGAGTCTATATATTTGTGATAACTTCTCATTCATACTTGTGAAGCCAAATACTCTCACGTTCGACTGTTATGGTACTTTGATCGATTGGAAAAGAGGAATAGTTGATAATTTTAGGAGATTTTCCCGTTTAGGAGATTCTAATGATTTAGACATTTTCAATACGTATGTAGAACTCGAGTCAAAAAATGAGAATGACTACTCAACCTATCGTCAGATACTTTCCACAACATTTTTAGCACTAGCACACCAACTGAAATTGAACCCAACTGAAGAAGAGGCAGAAAAGTTTGCTGATAGCATATCCGAGTGGCCAGCTTTTGAAGACACCGTTTCCACTTTAAAGATTCTCGGTGAAAATGGCTTCATGAGAATCATCCTTTCGAATATTGACAGGTCCCTTCTAATAGGCACGATAGAAAGAAGTAAGATGCAGGTGGACGGGTTCATAACCGCAGAAGATGTCAAATCGTACAAACCTCAAACAGGTCACTGGCAGGAACTATTGAAGAAATACCATTTACAAAGGGAGCAGGTGATACACATAGCTGGCAGCATCTACCACGATATTATCCCTGCATCCAATATGGGATTTGAGACAATCTGGGTAAATAGATACAAAGAATCCCCGAGAGATGGGGTCTATCCAACCCATATTGTTCAATCCCTCTCCGAAGTCTTGAAAATCTTATAATTAAAAAGTGAAAAAACTGAAAAGAACTTCATTCTCTGAGCTCCAAATCATTCGCTATCCCTCAGCTCATCCTCAGGAATGCAGACTTTGCATGTCCGGCGAGGCCCTCTGTCACACTCTGCTTATAGGCCCTTTTCGCAAGGTTCTCCACCGCTTCCTTGTCTATCACTTTCTGATATGTAAGAATCTTCAGGTAAGCACCGACCGATAATCCACCGGTATACTTCGCGGCCTGATTGGTTGGAAGAGTGTGATTTGTTCCTATCAATTTGTCAGAGAAAACGACCGGAGTATTTTGGTTGAGGAAGAGAGAACCATAATTCCTGAGATTTTGGAATGCCTTTCTTTCAGATTCCTCAGAAAGATGTAATTCCAGATGTTCTGGTGCATATGAATTAGCAACCTCAATAGCTTCATCTATGGTGTCACACAGGAATATTGATCCCTTTTCTTCCCAGGAAGTCTTGAGAATCTCTTTTGTGGCAAGTGAATCTATGAACTGATCCATTCTTTCAATCACTTCCTCTGCCAGTTTTCTAGATGTTGTGATGAGGGAACTTCTTGCAGCCACATCGTGTTCAGCCTGAGCAAGCAGGTCGTACATAACTTTCACGGGATCAGCAGTTTCATCAGCAATTATCAGAACTTCACTGGGTCCAGCCAGAAGGTCTATACCGACGCTACCGAAGGCAGTCTTCTTGGCATGGTTTACAAACTTGTTTCCCGGGCCGATCACCTTGTCGACTTTTTCGACGCTTTCTGTTCCATACGCCATTGCAGCTATCGCCTGAATTCCTCCGATGTTTAGGATCTGCGTTGCCCCAGACTTTGCTATTCCATAAATGACCGCAGGATCAGGTTTCCCCTCTCCCGGAGGAGTTGCCGCAATTATCCTCTTAACTCCAGCAACTTTTGCAGGTACCGTCCCCATGAGTGCGGATGAAAGCAATGGAAATCTCCCTGCAGGAACGTACACTCCAACTGATTCTATCGGTATCACTTTCTGACCGAGTACTGTCCCGCCGTTGTCCACCCTCAATTCCATGTCCTTGTACATGGAGAGTTGGAATTCAGCGAATTTACGTATCCTAGAGATGTTAGTGTCGATAAGCTCCTTCACATCGTCAGGGACTTTGTTTATCAGATCTTCAATTTGGTCCTTCTCCATCACCAGAGATTTCAGATCAACTTTGTCGAATTGTTTAGTGTACTTCTTTACCGCTTTATCCCCATCTTTTCTGACTTCAGAGATCACATCGCTCACAAGTTTCTGCAAGTCTGTTTCTTCTTTCTTGGTTTCGAGTCTTTCGACTTTCAAGTTCTTAATTGGCATCTTTTTCACCTATTATCTAATTGAATGTTTCTACTTCTTTTCCGGCTGTGCCCAAATTCTTCTTTTTCCTGTAAGACCAGACTCCTAGAGCAACGAATATGCCTCCGATTGCTAAGACCAGTATCCATATACTTGCAACGTTAAGCGGATATGCCGGGAATGGGAAGAATACTCCATAGACCGCAAATGCATAGACAACGGTTGCAACCAATGGGAATATGGCAAACGGTAAGATCTGTTTCGCAGAAGCCTTGAGAGTTCTCTTACCCCAGACTGGGAGAGAGAAATTAGCAATAATATGAACTATGTATAGAGAAGCGCCGTTCATGGTTGTAATTACTGCAGCAGCTATAAATGGACCCCAAATGATACCTCCAACGAGTGCAATAATCAGTACTATGATCATCTCTATAATTATCACTTTGTAAGGAGCTCCAGTTTTCTTTCCAACTTTTGAAAGACTCTTGGGGAAGAGTATTGAATCTCTTGCCATTGCAAAACCTGTCCTGCTAAGTGCATTCCCTTCGGCAATGCCGTTAGAGATGAAGCTGTTCAGAGTCAGAATAATGAAAACTATAAGGGCTACTGGTCCGCCATATTTAGCCACAACTATGAATCCAGGATTTGACGCAGAAGCAAAGTTTGCCATATTGTTCACTCCCCAACCAACCGTGAAAGCGTATGTACTCAATATGTACGCCCCAGCGGCCATACCTATTGCAATCAAGATGGCCTTTGGAACAGTCTTCTTCGGCTGCTTCATTTCTTCAGATAGTGTAATCACCGAACCCACACCCACGTATCCAAGGATCGCGAAAACGGTGGCAAATCCCACTTGGCCGAAGCTATGACCAGTGAAGGTGAAAGGGATGATTGTATTGCCTGGTCCAACTTTCACTATGATTATTATGGAGATGACAACAAGAAAAATTACCTCAAGTACTCCCCCTATCATAGTGTAAAACAGAGAGGGTCTCAATCCGCTTAACAGTAGCAATGTGATCACTAGGAACGGGATAAACATCAGCGGGATCCAGCCAAGAGGATTTGTAGCCAATACCGGAATTAACGGCTGCAATACCCCTGCAAAGAACAGTATTGAAAAGCCGCTGACGGCTCCTAGTAAATTAAAAAGATACAGCCAAGAGGCATAAATTCCCACTCCGGAACCGAACCCAGCTGAGACGTATGCATAGTATCCCCCTGCGTGTGAAATTCTCTTTGAGAAAGAGTAGTTCATATACATTGCAGAAAGAACTCCTATGACCGCTATTACATAGGTTATCGGAAGCGAAGCTCCGAGTATTCCTGCTTCGACTACATAGAACGAGGCGGCAGTGGCTGCGGGAGCAACAAAAGCCAAACTCTGAAAAACCCCGAGCCAAAGGCCGCCTGTATTTTTTTTAAGACCAACACGTGAATCTTCCACAGCCATAAGTTTGCAAATATTTTACATCTTATTTAAACATGTTTGGAAGATTTAGCGGCAACCCATTTGGGAAATAAAAACACGTTGCTTGATGAAATAGAGAAAGAAATTTCTTCAAACTTATATATCAAGTCACCTTGGTGTTCTTATGAATGCCAAAAAAGGAACACAAACTGATATTTTTGATTTCAGGTTGCTTAAACAGATGACTACGGATGCATCTCAGACCAACTCTGAATTGGGGAAAAAGATTGGAATATTCTCTCCTTCGGCAGTGAGCAAGAGGAAAAAATCCCTCGAAGAACGCGGACTGATTAGTGGCATAAAGGCATCGCTTAACTGCGAGAAATGCAATCTGGATTATCCTGTAGTAATTTTTGTAAGAGGGAAGTATGGTTTGAATTACGTAGAATCCTTGGGCGAGAAACTCAAGAAACTGCCGGGAATTCTTTCGATTTACAATGTCAGTGGAGACATAGATTTCGTGGTTTTTGCAGTTTACAAGAACAGGACAGAATATCTATCTGTGTTGGACAAGCTATACGAAATTAAAGAGATAGAGAGAACGGACACTAGACAGATTTACAATATAATCAAGGATTTCGACTATTCAAACGCGATCAACTTGAATAGTATAATAAATCCTCAATGAATATTCGCTTTTTTGCAACCTCAAATTGGTAAATTTTCCCAGTCAATCAGATCCTTGTCATCAGGGCTTCTGATCTCTAGGTAGCCCAGCATTTGAGTAAACAGCTGATCCTCAACTTCAGTCTTATCATCTTTTAGATAAAATGGCTTGTTTAGAAGAGCGCCAATAGCGGCAAATCCCATTACAGTTCTTTGTTTTTCCTCATTGGTTGAGATATCATGAATTTGGTGGGCAAACTCTTTGTTGACTTCATCACTCTTCAAATCTTTCAGAAAATCATTGACCGTTTGGCCCAGTAGTTTTGAATGTTCCTCTGCCAAGAGGATTTTCACCTTAAATGTGGGATTGAAAGCTATGTGATCCCCTTCAACCTTGAACCATTTAGTTCCGTCGGTTTCAAAGAACACCTTCGCAAGCGTTTCACCTATCTTTTTCGGATTGGAGAAATCTAAGCCATTTGTGAGGTTATAAACCACGATGGAACCATCCTCTGAGGACTTTCTCGAAGACTGAATTAACGAAATAAGATCTGCATCTGTAGACATTGAATATGTTAGGGAAAGTTGCTATTTAAAATATTTCAACCCGATTGTTTCTTACGATGCCAAGAGTCAATCGCCTTAATTTCAGCGTTGTAGTTAATCAATAGATTAAACAATACAGGACAGAAACGTTGATTAGTGGTATAAGGATAAGTATAAAAGACGGACAAATTGCGGGAACGAAGGGTCAAAACGTGATATCAAGCAAGGACAATTTTGGAGAAGTTTTCGATGAAGTAGTAAACAGATTCAGCGTAATGAAGGATTCAAACGGGCGTGCGGTCAATGTGTACAGTATTATGGCTACCACTTCCAAAGGGGAAACATTTGAACATTATTTCAGAGGGAAGGGTTCTCTACAAGAACTACGATCGCTTAGCAAACCAATAGTTGGACTGGCCCTAGGAATAGCAATTGAGAAAGGATTAATCATCGGTAACGAGAAGTTAACTCTAGAGACCCCGGTCTGGCCTTACCTGAAGAGACTGGTGAATCTTACCAACATAGCAAATTTACCGAGATTGGATAATTTAAAACTGAAACATCTGTTGACTCATACTATCGGGCAAGCAAAGGGTTTGATGTTCAGCAAAGACATCACGAATATTCCTCCAGGAGAATTGCTGGATTACATTTTGAATTCTGACTTGATTAGTGAACCAGGAAAACTTTTTGTCTATTCGAATGCCGGACCTTTCTTGATTTCTGTAATTATCCAGGAAGAGTTGGGCATCAATCTCTCCGCTTGGATCAGTGACATTTTGTTCAAGCCAATGGAAATTGAGAAGTTTGAATGGAAAAATTATGGAAAATACTGTGCAGGCTCAACGGGACTGAAATTGTATCACGAGGACCTACAAAAGATCGCATGCCTCTTTCTTAAAGATGGAAAATACGGCTATGAGCGGATAGTACCTAAACACTGGATTGATGAGATGAGGTCCCCACAAGTTCGCTTGCAGGTTCCAAAAGACAAGCCAACAGTCCTTAGAAAAAGTTACTATGGATACTACTTATGGATAGGCGACGATGGAACTTATTTTGCTGATGGAACAAATGGACAATATTTGATATTGCCCTCCAAGAGAAGAGTCGCTATCACAGTTTTAAGCGATCAGGATGACACGAGGCCAATAACAAAATGCATGGAGCCATTCCTTCGATGAGGAGAGTGTATTCAAAGAATAACTCTTCTTAGATTTTATTCAACAAGAGGCTGGGGCACAACATTCATAAAACATTGGCGAACCAGAGATCCACAAGATATGGTAATGAGTTACGGAGTTGGGAAAAACATGGATCAACCTATATGAAAGTAAATTTCAGTAGATTTAAATATGAAATGTATTATCACAGATTGAAGTCCTATGTCTAGACCAGAAAGCGTACAGCACTTTCCCTCGTTCGTTGAGAATGAATCTGATGTAGACTGGACTCTGATGACACCCCTGACAGAAACCATTACTACAGAGGTTGCAACAGGATCCAAGTATACATCCATTGAGACGGCTTATCCGGAAACAAATAGCTCCATTTCTACGTCTACAGGAGCAACAACTCAAACGGGAACTGCAACTAGGTCTAGTACAGGCACATATAGGGTCATATTCTGGAATTCGTACCAAGATGTGCGGAGAGATGAATAAATCTAAGTTGATAAAGGTCAGCTGCCTTTATCTCATACCAGGAAAATGCATGGTATGAGGTTTCAACAAGACCCAGATTTAGCGTGATAAGGAAGTCAGCTGATATATTCATCACATAAATGTTTAAGGAAAAGAACCCTAAATGAGAGAAGATATTGAAAATTCTAAAACTGTCAGATTTAGCTCTGTTTGCTTGAGAATATTCTTCACAGTCCTACCATATTTCGACACCCCTGGAGGGGATGAATGATGAAGCGTATTGTAGTTGAAGCTTCTGCTTCGTCAGCAAATTTGGGATCTGGATTTGATGTATTTGTCATTGGCCTAAATGATCCAAGAGATAGCATTGAACTCCTAGCTCTTGAATCACAGGAAAGCGAAGTAAATCTGAACTACACGAACGGGTACGTCATACCTGGGATAGATGCCACAGCTGCAGGTGCTGTTGCTAAGGCAGTTGCAAATCAGTTCAACCTAAAGTACAAGATCATAGTGACGATCAATAACAGGATACCCATAGGAGTTGGACTGGGAAGCAGTGCTGCTTCATCAGTCGCCACGGCAGTGGCCATGAACCGGATCTTCGACCTGGGCCTTTCTGATGAGATGCTGTTGTCTGTCGCAGTGGAAGGAGAGTACGCGGCATCTGGAGCGAGGCACTACGACAATATCGCAGGCTCACTTCTGGGAGGATTCAGAATAGTGCAGCAAATGCCCCTAAACACAGTGGGGTTTTCCCCGCCCTTGGGGATGACTATCGTGGTAGTTACTCCAGAAATAAAACTTCCAAATAGAAAGACAGAATATGCGAGATCGTTGCTACCGAAACAGGTAAACTTAGACAAAATGACCAAGAACATATCGTTCGCAACGAGAGTAGTAGCCGGTTTTGCAAAGGGTGACATTGCCATGATAGGAAGTGGACTCGAAGACTCAGTTGTAGAACCAGCAAGGAAGGTTATGATACCGTGGTTTGATCAGGTTCGCGACTCTGCTTTGCAAGTAGGTGCAGCAGGAGTTTTTATCAGTGGTGCAGGACCAAGCATAGCTGCAGTTGTAGATGGACAGAAAATCGATCCAGGAAGAGTTCAAAGCGCAATGGCAAAATGTTTCGCTGACCACGGAATCTCAGCGAAGGGTCTCATAACAACAGTTGGAGGAGGAGCTAGAATTGTTGAAGAACAATAGCGACTGGTCATTGCACTGTTTTGACTGTGGGAGGGAGTTCAGTGAAGAACCAATAACTTCTAAGTGCGATTGCGGTGGAGTTCTGGAACTGACACTTGATGCTGGAAATCCTAAGCTCGAAGATTTTGAAGGAACTGGAGTTTGGAGATATTCAAGGGTGCTACCAATAGAGGATGGAATTACACCCGTAACAATAAATGAAGGGAACACTCCCCTGATCCGCCTTGACAAGATTGCAACAGACACAGGATTAAAACTATTTGTGAAAAACGAAGGCCAAAATCCAACTGGCTCGTTTAAGGACAGAGGGATGACTGTTGCTGTTACAAGGGCCAAGTCAATTGGAGCCAGGACTCTAGTATGCGCGTCTACAGGCAACACTTCTGCGTCAGCCGCTGCTTACGGATCACGTGGAGGCATGAAAGTAATTGTGCTCATTCCTTCTGGGAAGATAGCTGGAGGAAAATTGGTTCAAGCCGTGATCCACGGTGCAAGCGTCATACGTGTAGCCGGTGACTTTGATGCTGCGCTAGAAATCATGATGTCTCAAGCAAGCGTCAGGAAAGATCTCTACGTGGTCAATTCTGTAAACCCATTCAGAATTGAGGGTCAAAAAACAGGAGCTTTTGAAATATTTGAGCAGCTAGGCCGAAGGGTTCCGGACTATGTCATCCTACCAGTGGGTAATGCAGGTAACATTAGTGCCTATTGGAAGGGATTTTCAGAGCTCAAGAAGTGGGGAATTTCAAACAAGACACCAAGGATGATAGGGGTACAGGCATCAGGTGCAGCCCCATTAGCAGATGCGTTCCTCAGAGGGGAAGAGACCGTGGTCAGGTGGAAGAATCCCGAGACTGTGGCATCAGCTATTAGGATCGGAAATCCAGTCTCCTGGAAAAAAGCATTAAAGGCTGTAATCGATTCAAAGGGTCAGCTTCTGACGGTATCAGATCAGGAAATACTGAAATCGCAAAGGGATCTTGCTTCAAAGGAAGGCATATTTGTGGAGCCTGCTAGCGCCGCACCCCTGGCAGTATTGCCTTACCTCAGGGAGGTCATTGACAAGAATGCTCTCGTGGTATTTGTTTGTACTGGAAGCGGTCTCAAAGATCAGAATGTGGTGCCAATAGATCCTGAGAAAATCCCAATAATATCAGATGTCAAAGAATTATCTCAGTTCCTCTAAAGACCGAGGCTCAGAGGAGATTGATCAGGTCCAGCTCAGTTTCCTGCAGACTAGCTATATCAAGAAGATATGATTATCATCGAAGCAGGGTACCGAGAACAAGGGATGAAACCGTACTCATAATTGCAGAAGTTAAGCACCACAGTCTCGTATGGACTTCCTGCTTTGATAAAATAATGAGACTAATACCAGATTCAGAGAGTTCTACTGTTGCAATGAAGGAACCTACTGAAGCAAAACAGTTTTGAAAATTTCAATCGATTGGAGCACCCATAGCAGAAACCTGAAAGAGCATCGAAGCGTTGCAACATTACAGGAACTACAATCTTATTGAGTTAACGGACTTAGTGAGGAACCCGGATTCTAATAAAAGGGTACTAAACTGACCTTCCAAAATCTGTAAACAAGGTGGACTTTTAAGAATTCTAGGAAACAAAGTTGATAAATTCGGCTCAACAAATTGGTTCACTATAGTCTTCACGAAAGAAAGTGCGGAGGGCCGGATTCGAACCGGCGAACCCCTGCGGGAACAGACCCTAAATCTGTCACCTTTGACCTGGCTCGGCAACCTCCGCTGGCCGTCAATATGTCAGGAGTATATTTCTTTTCTTCTCGAATTGAACCGCAATAATACAACAACTTTATGATTACAGTTCCGTTGAAATATTAATGAACCTGTGTTCTGCATGTGGAAAGAAATAGAGAGGAAGAACACTTTTTTCTGCAGTTCCATTTGTGCTGACGCATTTGAGAACGTGGTGAATAGAGTCAAGAAAGAGACGGGATGGAAAAAGATAGATTCAGTATCGATAGAAGGCAACTACTCAAAGGGGAAGGATTGTGTTGCTACGAATGGAGACAAGAGGGTCGAATACTTCTTCAGACACAAGGACGGAGTAATAACAGAATTTAGGGTAAAGAGTTAGGGGACCAGTCCAGTACCATAGTCGACCCAGAGGTCTTCAGAATATATCTTGAAATCGAGATTGGAGTAAGCCTTGACTGCAGGTGCGTTTTCCTTGTTTACGAACAATATGGCTTTGTCTAGGTTGCTATAATGGTCCAGCATAGAGGATATCAACTTTTGTACGTATCCCTTATTTCTGCTTGCGGGATCGGTGAAAACTGATGAAATCACGAACCAGTCTTTCCAGATCGCGCCGAGTGTAGCTGCGCTTACAAGACTGCCGTCAGCAAAATAACCGAATATGGTGCTGTAGTTCAATAGATTCCTGAATTCATCGAGTTCCATGGTCTTGAATCTTGTGTTGTCCCACTGGGATATCATCTTTGCATATTGGGTGTATTTGTCCTGCGTCAGAAGTCTCACATTCTCGTCGTGTTTGCCGGAAGGTCTCTCGTTGACCATGCAGTACTCCCTGTATACATTTGGGGCATCGTTGAATATGTGGACATTATCATTGTTCCTGACGTGTATCACCGAAGTGCTCTTGTCCACGTACGTGAGGAGGTTCTCCATGGACTCGTTATCTCCATACAACCAAATATCTTTTATTCCTGTAGAGTGATAATAATTTAGGAGTATACCAGTTATCTCTCCTCCTTCCTTGGTGTATAGAAAAGAGCTATTCCCAAGAAGAAAATTGAAGTTGTCGAGGTCAAAAAGCATATAGAAGTTGTCATAGTCATTCTTTAGGATCTTCATCAACTTCTGTTTTTCAAACCATCCCTCGAGTTTCTTGACCTCTAATGCCATCAATTCTTCAAGCACGTAATCTGACAATATTTAACTATTTTGTTGTGATAATGGAATACCTATGAATATGCTTCACATCAGTGAAAACTCCATGGTCGCGCTTCAGGAGGTTAAGAACGACCTGAATGGGAAGTTCCACTGGAAATTCTCCAGTCAAAATCTTGAAAAGTCAACTTTCCATCTCTTGAATGTAAATGGGAAGCTTCTTCGACCTACACTTGTGTTCGTAGGTGCAGAATCAGTTGGACTTAATTCAATGAAATTCGTTGACCTAGCAATAGCAATAGAATATCTCCACATATCTTCCCTAATACACGACGACATAATTGACAAGGATGAGATGAGGCGGGGAATAGAGACAGTTCACAATAAATATGGGCTCGAAAACGCAATCCTGGCGGGTGATGCGTTGATCGCAAGGGCGGTAGCGTTATCGTCAGCTTATGGTGAGAATGTGGTTAAGAAGATTGCAGAGGCAGCTTTCCTCATGTGCGATGGGGAATCTATGGATTTCTGCACTCAGAGAAGAAACTTTGACATGAATCTCGAAACCTATTTGGATATAGCCACGAAGAAGACCGCGTCTCTAATCTCTACCTCCATAAGCATAGCTGCAGTCACCGAGAAGTTGGGAGAAGGTATTATTGGTAGGCTCTCCAAGGCAGGAGAACTTCTCGGAGTGGCATTCCAAGTCAGAGATGACGTAATCAATGCAGTAGGTTCCTTCGAGCTTGGGAAGAGACCAGGTAACGACGATAAGAAATTTAACAGACCAAACATTGTTTCTGTTTTCGAATACAGTGGACTCGGAAAGAAAGAAGCAATTGAGAAGTCGATACAAATTATCTCCAACAACGTGAGGGACGCAATACAGGAGCTATCTGAATTCGAGAAGATAAACTACATAAAGAAAATCATAGCCGCATATTTTGACGAAGAGGACTTAAGAAAATATCTATAGGTTCTATCTATTGATGACCATGGAGTATATCTTGGCCATAACCGGAGCTTCAGGGATAGCTTACGGCGTAGATATTCTAAAGAAACTCCCGTCCAAGAAGGTGCTCATCCTTTCTAACGGGGCGCTAGAAGTAGCAAAGTATGAGTTGAAAGGGAAGGTCAGCGAGAAATCATTGAAGGGCATTGCAGACGAATTCTATGAAGAGGGAGATTTCGAGTCTCCCGTGGCATCTGGTTCTCACAAGTTCGATGCCTTGATTATCGCGCCTGCATCGATGAACACAGTCAGCAAGATTGCAGCAGGAATATCCGACAACCTTATCACGAGAGCAGCCTCCATCGCACTCAAGGAGAGAAGAAAATTGGTGATAGTCTTCAGAGAGATGCCACTAAGCACGATACACCTAAGGAATCTGCTGACGCTTTCCGAAGCTGGAGCTTACATACTGCCAGCAAGTCCTGGGTTTTACCACAAACCCTCTAATCTCGATGACCTTTACAACTTCGTGACCTCGCGAGTAATGGACATTGTCGGAGTAGAAAACAGATTGATAAAGAGATGGGGAGATTAGAATTGCGATTTCAATCCAACCAAAATAAATGGATTTACGTTACTGACGCACTTGACTTTTCTAAGGTATTTTCGAATTCAATAGACAAAATTTATTAACGCTCAGTCTTTTTCCTTCTAATGGTTTCTTCACACTGCTTAATCTGCGGCACCGTTGTTGTGTCAGGTCTCTATTGTCACAATTGCTTGTGGGAAATCAAGAGAATCAGGCTCAGAAACGAGGTGGATCTCGACTCGTGGATGGAGGACAACATGCGCTCGTTCAGGAAGGCTTCCTTTTACGAGAATATCAGGACTCTCGAATCCTTCAGTAATCCGTGATGTTGAACTTTTCCTTGAACTCCTGAAATTTCTGTCTGGTGTCAATTCCATATTTGTGAGATATAGCTTCCATGGTTTTGGATTTAGAAGTATCCCATTCCTCGCTTAGGAGGGTCATTCTCTTCTTTTTCTCCGAGAATATTATTTCCTCGCCCTCTCTTTTAAGTTCCCTGAGGTACTCGTAGTCTTCGGTCATTTATCGTTGCACCTCTTTGAATCGTACTTCGGGAACGCGACATCGTACCTGTTCACCGAGTAGAGGAACCTCAGATAGATGGCTTTCTTCTCTCCTTCTTCACCTTCTATGCTCATGATCTTCTGTTCGATCTCTTCCGGTTCCGACTTATTCTTGAGTGCTTCCAGGAGTACCAATGAGATCTTTGAGTAGAACCCCTTCCCTTTTGATGCCCTCTTCAGGAAATGGAAGGCACGTCCGACTTCTCCTCCTATCATTTCCGTTTCATACATCTGGAAATATGCCTGTTCCAGCATCTAGATCCCTCCCACTATGAACGAAGTGATGTGAGGTATTAGGCTCTGGGCGTACGAGAACACTAGGAAGTACAGTACACCAAAGAGGATCGTAAATAGTGCCGAAGCATAGAGAATGTAGTTGTTGGGAACCCTTTCCTTTGAACCGTTTCTCCAGAACATGTACATCATCACCCTACCATAATAGTAGAACGATACCACCGAATTGATTACGGATATGATCACCACTAGATACGCCAGCGCAGTTCCAGTAGAAAGCACGGATAGGAAAAGGAAGTATTTCCCGATGAATCCAAGCGTTCCTGGGAATCCTGCCAGTGAGAGCAGAAGAATGGATAGGGAGACCGCGAAAGCAGGGTTTCTCTTCCACATGCCAGAGAAGTTCTCGATGTCGTAATTACCAAGGCTTTCCATCGCAAGGAAGGAGCCTCCCTTCATGAATCCATAAGCAAGGACGTACATGAAAAGACTGACTATCGCAAGGCTGATTGCGCTAGTTCCCGCGACAAGGAATATGACTGAAAGATAGCCTGCCTGAGCGATAGATGAATACGCAAGCATCCTCTTTACGTTGTTCTGCGATATCGCAACCACGTTCCCAAACGTCATAGTCAGGATCGCAATGATTGCAAATATGATCTTCAGGTAGCCATAGAACAGCGGAGATGTGAAGAAGATGTTGACGAGGACTATCAGGGTCATGATCTTGGAACTTGTGCTGAGGTAGGACGATACGGGGTTTGAAGTTCCTGTATATGTGTCGATTGCCCAACCGTGCAACGGGAATATCGCAAGTTTGAATCCAAATCCAAATATCAGGAGTCCCATTGCCAGGAAGTATACGCTCTGGAAACCCGGGGTCGCTCCCAGGGACAGGCTTCCTGTCGATATGTAGTAGAGTGAGATTCCGAAGATGATTATCCCGGTTGAAAACGCTCCAATTATGAAGTACTTAATTGCGGCCTCGAGTTCACTGTCCGATTTTCCATAGGCTGCAAGCACGTAGGTTGGTATGGAAACACCCTCGAACGCTACGAATATGAACAGCAAATCGAACGACGAGATTGCCAGAAGCATGAAACCCAGCGATATTAGGAATATGAAAATCATCAGGCCAGGTTTCTTGGTCGATGGTGATTTACCCATTCCAATTATTGAAAGGATACCAGGGATCAGGATAGCTATGAAGAATAGCTTCGTGTATCCAGAAAGAAATATTGGGGTACCGCGGATTTCGACACTTTCGGTGTATTGAAGCACGGTCAGGATCAAAGAAGCAGCAGCAAACAGTGCTCCCAGAGTTACCATGACACCTCTCTTCTCAGTGACGATGCTGGCAAACAGGACGACGAATGCCCCTAAAAACAGCAGGAACACGTTCCAGAGGTAGTTGTAATCACCCAGTACTATCATTATTGTATCCCTCCGAGGAATGGTATCACGTGGATGTTGAAGGTGTGGAATATGAGTGCCGGGTATATCCCCAGAAGGAATATCAGTGCCAATGGAAGTATCTCTACCAGTAACTCCTCCCTCTTCGCTTTGATGTTCCCGAGGAATTCATTGTAGGGTCCGAACACAGTCTTCTGTAGGGCAAAGACGTGGTAAGATGCCGTCAGCACTACTCCTATCAGAACGAATATGAGATAGTACTTGAGTACAGCAAAACTCCCCAGCAGAATCAAAATCTCGCCGACAAAACCAGAGAACCCAGGAATTGCAATAGATGCAAGGAACGCAGCGATAATCAGGAAAGAGAGTGCAGGAAGCTGTCTCGCCAGTCCACCCAACGAGGGTATGCTCCTCGTGCCCGCAGTCTTTTCAAGAGTATCCACGAGAGCGAAGATCATTGATATGATTATGCCGTGTGATATCAACTGGAACACGGCACCGTAATACAGGAGCTGTGAATCCAGCGGGTTTGTTCCATTGAGATAGAGGAACCCTCCGACAGCGATGGTTATGAAGGACATGTGACCGATGCTTGTGTAACTCATCATCCTCTTGAGATCCTTCTGGTAAAGTGCAACTAGTGCAGAGTAGATCAGTGAGAATATCCCGAGTGCCATGAGTGCAATAGGCACGGCAGAATTTCCCGCAAATGAAGACGCCATGAAAATGGGTGAAAATATGACCAAAAGTCCAAACGCACCCATCTTGGACAGAAGTGACGAAATGAACACGGTTCCTTCCGACGGCGCTTCCACGTACGCATCAGGCAACCAGGTATGCAGAGGCGCAGATGGGAGTTTTACGAGGAACGCGAAGAGGAACCCGAAAATTATGAATGCCTGATAGGAGACAGGAACCACGTTCATCCCTGCGGTCAGTGTTGACATTGCGAAGCTGGACGCACCCTCGGTGAAGTACATCGTGAATATTGCTAGCAGCATGAAAACGGATCCGATGTGGGTGTAGATGAAGAACTTCATTGCGGCATAGTTCTTGCCTGATCCACCCCAAATTCCAATAACGAAGAATGAGGGTATCAGCACCATTTCCCAGAAGATGTAGAAGACTATGAAATCGCGGGTGGTGAAGAGACCCACAACGGAGAATAGCAGAAACTGAAGGAGTACGAATAATCCAGGAGAACTGGCATATCTCAATGGAATGAATACTCCTACGAATGATATGAGTAACAGCAGGACAGAACTCACGAAGTTCAACTGGAAAGTCAGAGTGAGGATCGACAGTGTTCCGTATGCAAAGGTAGTCATGGTCATGTTGTTGGAGATGACGAAAGCAAAGACGAGTGCTGCGAATAAGACTGTGAGATATCTCGCAGTCTTTCCTCTAGCAACCATGGATGCAACCATTATCA
Organism: Thermoplasmatales archaeon; assembly: GCA_026127935.1. Classification (GTDB taxonomy): domain Archaea; phylum Thermoplasmatota; class Thermoplasmata; order Thermoplasmatales. The sequence continues at coordinate 21,828 of JAJSLL010000013.1, forward strand.
GCACAAGCGCAAGTAAAAGGTAGCTGAGCTGGAATATCATTTTCACACCCCCATCATTATTCTGAGCAGCAATAGTGAAAGGATCAGTCCTATGAGTATTATGAGTGCATATTGCCTAGCCAGTCCGGTCTGTATCTTCCTCAAAATTTTTCCAGAGTTCTCGAACACGTCACCTGATAGATTCACCAGACCACCGATAGCTCTCCTCTCGAATCCATCTGATACTGCGGAGAGTCCAATTATTCCCCTTTCTGCGATCACGTTCGTGAAAAATACGTCCAGGTAGAACTTGTTCTTTACGAGAAGGTAGAAATCCTGTGCTCCGTTTACAACCGTTTTCGGTATTGTCGAATTTCTTCCCCATACGTAGTAAGCTAGCCCCATTCCTAGAAGCATGAGTATCACCGGAATGAAGTCCATAAGTTTGAGGGGAGCGATTCCAAGGGAAACAACAACGGATGCCGGATTGAGGAAGGTGTAGAAACCCTGCTGGAATATTCCAAATATGACACTGAATGCAGCCAGTATAACAATCGGTATCAGCATGATCCAGCTAGATTCGTGGGCGTGTTCGGCTGCGTTGCTTCTCGGTTTCCCGAGGGCAACCTTGAAGAACATCCTGAACGCGTAGAGGGTCGTCAGGAAACCGCCTATAGCAAGCAGAACCCATACAAATATCGAGACACCGTAGCTCGCGGTGATGATGCTATCCTTGCTGAAGAACCCGGCGAGACCGGGGAAACCAGAGAGCGCAAGGGCCCCAACGAACATTGAAGTGACCGTGATAGGCATCTTCTTCCACAGTCCGCCCATCTTGTTGATGTCCCTTACGTTCATGATTGCGTGAAGAATTGATCCTGCGGCTAGGAAAAGGAGTGCCTTGAAGAAGGCGTGTGCTTCCAACTGATAGATCGAGAGACCTATGCTTGTCGCGCCCAGTCCCAGTCCAAGGGCTGCTACCATGTATCCTATCTGTCCAATTGTCGAGTAAGCAAGTATTCTCTTGATATCATTAACCACCAGTCCAATCAATCCTGAGAGTATTATTGTCACAACCCCGATGTAGAGTACAACGCTCAGTGAGACTGGGGTGAAGATGGTGTAAGTTCTCGCTATAAGGTAAACGCCTGCAGTGACCATCGTGGCAGCATGGATGAGTGCCGAGACGGTCGTAGGTCCTTCCATTGCGTCTGGTATCCATACGTGCAGTGGGAACTGGGCGCTCTTTCCGATCGCCCCTCCAAAGAGGAGCAACGAGACTATCGTCTTCTGCCACATTAGGTGGATCGAACCGAGTCCCGCAACCGAAAGTGCTCCCCCGGAGGAATAAAGGATTGCTGCACCTATTCCCGCAATGAAGAACACGTCACCGACTCTCGTGACAATGAATGCCTTCTTAGCAGCGGATGCCGCATTCGGTTTGTAATACCAGAACCCTATGAGCAGGTAGGAACAGAGTCCGACCAGCTCCCAGAATATGAATAGCATAAGGAGTGAAGATGCAAGGATGAGACCGAGCATCGATGATGTGAATAGGACCATTTCTCCAAAGAAGACGTGCCTGTTCGGGTCTTCCTTCATGTATCCAACGGAGAAGAGTATGATCAGGAATCCCACGAATGAGACCATCAGGGCCATTATCATCGATAGGTTGTCTGCGTAGACTCCCATGGGGATGATTGCAGGTAGGGAGGGAAGCCAGTTGAAACTGAACTGTACGAGTATCCCCTTCACCGTGTAGGTGAACATTACATACAACGAGATGAGGAACGAGATGAATATCAGTGATGTCCCCAGGTACATTGAGTAGTTCTTCTTGACGAAGCCTACCCCTATCACGAACGGAAATCCAGCGAGCGGAAGTCCAAAGATAAGGAATGTCAGAATTATAGATAGATCCATTTTACCACCTCAACAGTTTCAGGACATCAAGCCCAGCTGACTGCTTCTTCCTGAAAACTGCGACGAACAGTGCCATCGCGACTACAGTCTCCGCAGCGGCAATGACGAGCACGAATAGGGTCATATCTGCTCCTGCTGGATTGCCATAGTAACTGGATGCCCCTATCAGATTCACGAGGCCAGCGTTTATCATTATTTCAACTGATATCAGTGCCTTGACGACGGTTCTCGAACTCAAAAATGAATAGATCCCGATCGCAAGAATTGCTATGGAAAGGAACTCGACCGCTCCTATGTTCATCGGAGCAGAGATGATACTAGATAGATCCATTTTGTTCACCCCTCTCACCTAGGTACATTGCCCCTAGCATGGCTGCAACGAGAAGGAAAGTGATTATCTCAAACGGGAGTAGGTATGTAGTGAACAGCGACTGGGTTATCCCAGGACTCGAACTTGTCCCAGTGTTCACGGGGACTACCCCGTTTGGGAATGCTCCGAACTGTATGAACGTCAGCATAAGCAGGAAGAGGAGTACGGAGAGCACCAGTGCAAACTTATTCCGCATCTTGATACCTCCTTGAAAGCATAACTGAAGTCAGTAGCAGCGTAATTATTGCACCTGCATAAACGAGTATCTGGATGGCTGAGATGAAGAAATTCTCTAGATAGAAGAATATCGCTGCAACGTCGAAGACGAGGAATGTCAACCACAGCGAAGAGTGAAGTAGGTTCTTGCTGGAAGCAGCTAGAAGAGCTGAGACGATTGCAGCAAGAGAGAGTATGTAAAAGATGATCATTGTCTCTCCTCCCCCCACAACTCAACCTCTTTCTTTCCCAGTTGTTCGGGAGTATACCTCGTATTCTTTCTCACGAAATGAATTTCCTCGACATCCGCCTCTAGTGTGATCGCACCAGTCGGGCATATCTCCTCGCAGAGATTGCAGTGGATGCAGGTTGAAACATCAACGCTCGGGTAGATCTCTCTTTTGTTCGGATATTTCTTGTCCGTTTCTGGCTTCTTAACGAAGTGAAAATCAACCATTCTTATAGTTCCGTTGGGGCAGATCTGTTCGCAGAGAGTACACCCAATGCACGTCTCAGTGTTTAGGTAAACCCTACCAGTTGTTCTCGCGGGGTACTCGAGCTTCTCCTCTGGTACCTGTCTTGTCACTTTGGGCTTGAAACCCTCAAGGAATATGGTCCAGATTCCCTTGATTATTCCTCCTATCCCCTGTAGGGGGCCGGGAGTCCTGTCGGCATCAGACATTTAGAAAACACCTCCCGCAAAGAGTGCAAATCCAACGCTTATGAAGAGATTGACGATACTCAGTGGAAGAAGGTACTTCCATCCCATGTCCAGGAACTGGTCCACCCTGACCCTGAACACCGATACTTGGATCAGGAGGAAGATGAGCATGAAAACTCCAGCCTTGATTATTAGCCAGATCGTTCCAGGGAATATTGGTCCTTCCCAGCCTCCGAAATATATGGTAGCTATGACTAGAGACGCAAGTGCGGTACCGGCAAAGCCACCCATGTAGAATATTCCGTACCTCATCCCACTATATTCAGTGTTATATCCGCTCACTAGTTCGCTAGCGCTCTCTGGAAGATCAAACGGTGGAAATACCTGTTTGCCGAGAACGGCTAGGAAGAAGATTATGAACCCAAGGAATTCCGGTACTACAAAGGGTATGTGTCTTTGAGCTATAACGATGTCTTGCGCATTGAAGCTCCCTGCAAGTATAATGACCGATATGAGGGAAATCAGCATCGGGACCTCGTAGCTCATATCCTGTGCTGCAGCCCTTAGGGCTCCCAGCATTCCATACTTGTTGTGAGAGGCAAGTCCTCCGATGATCTCGCCAACTGGCGAAATTATCATTGTTGCAACAAGGAAGAGAATTGTGTAGTTGAAATTGATGACCATCAGGTTCAGGAGTGAGACATTCCCGAATGGTATCATCATGAATCCGATTACCACCGGGGTGAAGACGAGGTATGGTGCCACCCTGAAAGCGGTTTTGTCGGCTGCAGTCGGAATAAGGTCCTGTTTCTGAATGAGTTTGAAAACGTCAGCAATGAGTTGAAGAGATCCCCAGGGTCCGAGTCTGTTAGGTCCGATTCTGTTCTGGACGTCAGCCATATACTTTCTGAAGACGTAGATGAGGATGATCACTACCAGCATTGCCAGGACGAACACCAGTATCACTTCAACAACGGCGACGATCAGGTACGCTATCCAGAGACCGATGGGATAACCGTGTGATGTGAATGGCACGAAATCTATGTGAAGGAATTTCAGTATTCCATAGAGGATACTCATAAGGAAGAAGAATAGATTCATCTATCCACCTCTCCGAACACTGGGTCCATGGAACTCAGTGTAGCTGTCATGTCAGCGATCTTGTATCCGATCAGCATTGCCGGAGCTGCCGATAGGTTGGCAAAACTCGGGCTCCTGATCCTAAATCTGTATGGAATAGCAGAACCGTCTCCAACCAGGTAGATGCCAAACTCTCCCTTCGGTGATTCCGTTGGAATGTAAGACTCACCGGTTGCCTTTATCCTGACAAGCATAGGCTTCGAATATTTCTTGTTGTAGAAATCGCCTGCAGGCAACTTCTCGAGGACCTGTGCGACTATCCTTGCGCTCTGGTGCATCTCCTCTATCCTGACTAGCATCCTCGCATACACATCCCCGGCCTGTTGTGACGGGACGTCGAAATTGATCTGGTCGTAGTGGAGGTATGGTCTGTTCTTTCTCAGGTCCCACTTCTTGCCAGCTGCCCTGAGCATCGGGCCGGTTACGCCATATGAAATTGTGTCATCAAGGCTGAGCTTCCCCGTTCCCCTTGTTCTGGCAACGTATATGTAGCTCTTCTTGAATATGTTCTCTATTTCAGTCAGATTCTTATCGAAATCGGACAGCCACGTCTTTATCATCTCCAATGATTTTGGAGTGACGTCGGAATAGACTCCACCGATTGCGAAATAATTGTAGAGCAGTCTGCTCCCTGTTATTTCATCTAGAATTCTGAATACCTTTTCCCTCTCCCTGAAGCAGTAGAAGAAGGGAGAGAGCATTCCCATATCGAGTCCGTGCGTGCCGAGCCAGATAAAGTGCGATGCAATCCTGTTCAGTTCAACCATCATCATTCTGATCCAAAGTGCACGGTCCGGAACCTGAATGTCCATCAGCTTTTCCGCGGACAGAACAAAACCGAGCTCCATATTGAGGGCGGCCGCATAATCGAGTCTATCGACGTAGATCTGCGCCTTGGGATAATAACCCATTTCTGATAGTTTTTCTGCATTTCTGTGAAGGTATCCAATGACGGGTTGCGCGTCAACTATGACCTCTCCATCCAGTTTCACCTTAACCCTCAACACTCCATGCGTAGACGGATGCTGTGGACCAAAGTTGACTTCCACAATCTTGTCTTGCATCTCAGTACCCCTCCTTTTTCTCGAATGAGACCGTATCATCTCCGTCTTCCTTGAGGTTGACGTACTGTTTCTTATCCATTGGATAGTCCTTGCGGAGTGGGTGTCCAACCCAACCCTCTGCCAGTAAGATTCTCTTGAGATTCGGATGACCGTTGAACTTTATTCCTAAAAGATCCCACGTCTCTCTTTCGTGCCAGTTCGCACCTTTCCACAGAGATGTCACTGAATCTATTTCACCATCTGTCTTTGCTTTGACAACTAGCCTTTCCCCGCTCTTTGAGGATAGCAGATGATAGACCACCTCCAAGTGGTCCTTGTAATCTATTCCAGTGATCATCAGCAGATAGTCGAATCCCTCATCCTTCTTTTCCTTGAGGAACTGAAGGATGTTCTCCTTTGCAACGTAGATGATTTTCACTCCGTCTTTGGAGGAAGCCTCACTCTCGACGGGTATCAATGTTTCACCTTACCATCCGCGATCCTGTCTTGTAGGAGCTTTAGAGCCTTAATCAGTGATTCTGGCCTTGGGGGGCACCCATATATGTAAACATCCACAGGGACAACCTGGTCCACTCCATCCACCACGGAATAACCTCTGACGTACGGCCCACCAGCGGATGCACAGGCTCCCATGGAAATAACAAATTTCGGGAATGCCATTTGATCATAAAGTCTCCTTATCCTCGGCGCCATCTTCTTTGTAACAGTGCCAGAAACTATCATGAGGTCCGAGTGTCTGGGAGAATCCCTGAACACATCCGACCCAAATCTTGCCCAGTCGTAATCGGAACCCATAGCGCTCATCATTTCCAGAGCACAGCACGCGAGTCCAAATGTGAACGGCCAAAGTGATTTTCCCGTACCCCACCTAAGTGCCTCGTCGAGCGTTGTAACGAGAATATTATCAGACACTTGACCACCTCATATATCCTTTCTTTGAAGCGTAAAATAGTCCACCAAGCAACACCGCGATAAACAGGACGACATCTAGGAATATTCCAGCTCCAAGTGCCCTTACCGATCCGGCCCAAGGGAGGAGGAGAACGAAGTCCACGTCAAAAACGACGAATGCCATTATGAAGAAGTAGTACTGTATTGGAAGGGGCGACTGGAAGTCACCTACAGATACTTCCCCGCATTCGTAGCTGTCGTGTGTGTATCTGCCGTACGATTTTGGCGAGAAGTGACGCGCCGTTCCGAGTAGTATCGCGAGAATTATAGGTACAATAATGACTGCCAGAGCAAGGGCAGCCAGTTCAGGGGTCATGCTCATCTACAGATAAGTGATTTATCAAATTTATATGTTGTCAAAGTTTTGTTACGGTTAAGTGTTAAGAAACCCCTGAAACAGACTTTCTCTCCGGACCTTTTGTCGCTTCTTTTTGCTTGTACTTGACAAATGAGTTCGAGGCCAATAATTGTCGAAGCAATTGGACTCCGAGTGCTGGGTCTACTCCCTTGGGGCATACCTCCGAACACGCTCCCGAGAAGTGGCATCTCCACACCCCGTGTTTCGAGTCGAGAACGTTCAGCCTCTCGTTGAATCCCATGTCTCTGTTGTCTGTTATGTACCTGTATCCCTGAGCTAGTGACTGGGGTCCGAGATAGAGTTCGTCGGTTGCATTCGTGGGACACGCTGATAGACACATTCCGCAGAGTATGCAGTCCGTGAACATCGCATACTCTTCACGCTGTTCCGGAGTCTGAAGGAATTCGCTCTTCGGTTCCTCCTCTTCCCTGATAATGTAGGGCTTGACAGATTCATGATTCCTGAAGAGTTTAGAGAGGTCTGGAACGAGGTCCTTCACTATGGGATAATTGCCCATAGGGTCAACCTTTATCAGATCCTTGTTGAGTTCGAGAATCTGTGTCTGGCACGCCAATTGCTCCTTCCCGTTTATGATCATCCCGCACGACCCGCATATCCCCATCCTGCAGGAATATCTTGCAGAGACGGAATGGTCGAGGTGCTCCTTGATGTACAGTATTCCATCGAGGACGGTCATACCCATCTGCACAGGTACCTTATACTCCATGTACTTCGGGAGCTCTCTCTTTTCCGGATCATATCTTCTCACCCGGAACGTGACCGTCTTCAAGACTTCCCCAAATCCTTTCAGCGCTAGTTCTTGCATATCAGATTCCTCCTCCGTTTAGCATCGCTACTATTGTGTTGGACCCGTAGATGAAAATGATCAGAGCGACGATGAGCATTGAATAAGTTATGATCTTCTCCCTCGTACCTCCCGGAAACTGTTCGGACAGAATGACTCTGAATCCGTTGAAGACGTGGAACACAAGGAATGTAAGGAGTAGCTCGAAGACCGATCCCCAGGCCAATGAAGTGTAGACGGCCTTGACGCTATAGTAATTGAGTGTTCCTCCGATGAGGATGTGTGCACCACTCGAACTGTTGTAGAGGTAGAGTATCTTGTCCGAGGTGGGTGCTAGTGCACTGATCGCAAGAAAATGCATCGATCCAAAAACGAGTATGAGAAGACCCGTCATGTACTGTATGAACATTATCCGTGACTCTCTCACAGGATCACCCCTGTGAAGATGAAATAGATACCCACTGCGCTAATAATTATCATGAGAACTCCAAGCATTATCTTGAGGACGTTGTTCAATCCCTTGAGTGATTTCGGTCTGTACGGAAATTCTGGTCTGTATGGTTTCGGAAGCATCAGTCCGTTTTCAACTATCGTAAGCCTTATGCCGTTAAGGGCATGATATACTGCGACCAGCAGAACGCCCGACAGGATGAACGGACCGAAATGCGGTCCGAATGGATAGTCAAGGAAGACCATGAGTGAGTTCCAGGTAATCGGGCCATCCAGGATGTGGGATGTCTCCCACACGTGGGCTATCAGATAGAGCCCCAGAATTATTCCCGTCAGTCTGTGGAGAGAATACATCCATCTGTCCGTCCCGTACTTGAATGGGTTGAACCACGAAATCCAGCCTTTCTTGTTTTCTATTGTCATCATTTCACCTCAATATACCCTCGGCTCTGGTTTCCATTTGGTGAGCGTTACTGGACGGTAAGTTATACTCAACTTGCCACCAACTCTCTTCGCAATCGTGTGCTTCAGATAGTTGTCGTCATCCCTCTTTGGATAATCCGTTCTGAAGTGGGAACCCCTGCTCTCTTTCCTCTCGAGCGCGCTGTTCACAACAACTTCAGCTAGTTCGACCAGGTTCTTCATTTCCAGTGAAGCGATCAGGTTCTGGTTGTACACATTCCCCTTTTCTGAGATCGAAATCTTCTTGCTTCTCTCGATGAGCCCCCTTATTATTCTCAACCCATCCGTGAGGTCCTTCTCGTTCCTGAAAACATAAGCGTCCTTGTCCATTGTAGTCCAGAGGTCTCTCTTGATATCGTAGGGGTCGTTATCTCCCGTATCTTTGTATGCGCTTGAAATGAAGTTCTCTGCCTTCACTCTCTCTCCCTCTGGAAGATTGTTAGAACTGCTGTCTGATAACAACCACTTTGCAGAATCTTCTCCGGTTACCTTTCCGAACACAACGCATTCGCTGGTTGAGTTAGCTCCGAGTCTGTTTGAACCGTGAACAGAGAGACACGCCGTCTCTCCAGCAGCCCACAGTCCTGTAACTCCAGTGAAGCCAGTGCGAGTGACGTCTATCCCACCCATGGTATAATGTGCAGATGGCCTCACAGGCAAAGGAGAATCGACGGGATCTAACCCGACGTAATGGTTTCCGATCTCCCTCACCTGGGATAATTTTTCCTTAATCTTTTCAGCTCCAATCGCGGAGAAATCCAAGAGAAGATAATCGAGTCCGTTTGGTCCCTTGAATCCTTTCCCGTCTAGAATTTCAGTCATCATGCTTCTGGAAACAATGTCCCTCGGGGCAAGGTCCTTTTTTGTCGGAGCATATTTCTCCATGAACCTCTCTCCCTTTGCGTTCCTCAGAATGCCACCGTCACCCCTCACTCCCTCCGTGATCAGTATCCCTGAGGGTACCAATCCAGTCGGATGGAACTGAACGAATTCGATATCCTTGAGGTTCATTCCCTGTCTCAGGGCAATCGCCAGTCCATCGCCGGTAACGAGGTGCGAATAGGTTGTGTAACCGTACAACCTTCCAAGACCACCTGTAGCAATTATTCCAGCTCTTGCCTTGAATATCCTAATCTGTCCTGTCGGGATGTCGAATGCCATCACTCCCTTGAACTTGTTATTCTCGATTATGAAATCATAAACGAATTGCTCGTGGAACTTGTCAACGTTCCCGTATTTTAGCATGGTATCGTAGAGCGTGTGAACCTCGTAGAATCCAGTTCTGTCTGCAGCAAATGTAGCACGGGGATAGGAGTGACCTCCGAAAGGTCTCTGTGCGATCCTTCCGTCGTCTCTTCTTGCCCAAGGAATTCCCCAGTGTTCAAGCTCCAGTATGTCGATCGGAGATTGTCTTACAAAAAATTCGACAATGTCCTGGTCGCACAAGTAGTCTGATCCTTTCACTGTATCGTAAGCGTGAAGATCAAAGGAATCTCCCTCATCCGTGTAAAGAACTGCGGCAGATCCACCTTCAGCTGATATCGAATGCGGCCTCATCAACTGATTCTTTGCAATAATGGCAATCCGCAATTTTCCCTTACTGACTCTTGCGGCCTCGATGGCTGCCCTAAGCCCTGCTAGTCCAGAACCAACTATGATTAAATCGTAATCAAAGACTTCGACCAAATAGATCGCCAGTAAGAAAGTGCATGACGCTATAAAAATTAAATTCCCTATTTAGTATAATAAACTAAATTAGGAGAACCTAAGATAAGAATATGGAGAAAAAAATCTATTCTTATCTCCTTTTCACCAAATTAAGTTGCAAGAATAGAGAATGCGAATATCACGAATCCTGCTGCCACCATTCCTACTATTCCTGTCTTCGTTATGTCGGTAACTTTGAACAACACTCCGGCAATTTCTATGATGAAAATACCTAGGAAGAAGAGCGGGTATCTGTATCTGCTGGGAAGTATCTTCAGCATCGATCACAACCCCGAATGGATGAGCACGATGTTAGGGATCACTCCGCCGATCATTCCTCTTATGAACAGGTCGACGAACACGAACATTATCAGACTCGTCCAGGCAATTGCCTCGTGATGGCCGTTGAGCCTTGACTGCAGCCTGTAAAGTGAATTCTTTTTGTTCTGGTTTGCAGGGCAGTTGACGCAGTCCTTGTAGCCGCCTATGAGGTGTCTCACCGAATGACAGGAGAATGTATAGGTTGTGACTGCAACTGCGTTAACCGCGAGTATGATTGTTCCCAGAGTCACTGTGACAGCACCGGTGTAGACGATTGAAACGTAAACGTCATAGAAGAAGAATGGAAGGATTGCCCATGCCGTGTACATGAAGTACCTATGTACATTTTCCACCCGGAAGAATCCTGTCTCACCACTGTATCCTCTCTTCTTTGAATCGAGTCTAACGTCGGTTGCGCAGCTGTTCGGATGATTGAAGAGGTGTCTGTGGTAATCCTTTCTGTAGGCGTAGCAAGTCAGTCTGAAGAGAACTACCAGTGGAAGTATCAGGACCGTAGGCGTGTAAAATGGATCGGTCAGTCCATCGAATACTGGAACTTTGTAAAGCAGTATCAGCACCGTACCCAAGATGGATATCATGACGAATGACCAGAACCTCCAGTTCGGTTCAAGGAATTCCGGCGGTATCAGGTGCTTGAGGGAAGTATCGCTCGCCGCTCTCATGCCTTCACCCTCCTTTGTTTTCTTGACCTCAAGAACATCGCAATGGGGTCGTATGAAATATTGACAGCCCTCTCCTTCTCCGGAATTATTGCATTATCAGTAATGTGTATTTCCTCAGGGCATACTTCACTGCAACACTTCGTGATGTTGCAATATCCAAGCCCCGCATCTTTGTTCATGAACTCAGATCGGTTTAAGGTGTCCAGTGGATGCATGTCAAGTGAGGCAGCCTTCACGACGTGCCTGGGTCCAAAGTAGCCTGTGCTGTGGTCTCTTATAACGTGACAGACATCCTGACACAGGAAACATTCTATGCACTTCTTGAATTCCTTCGACCTCTCTATATCTACCTGTGATATTCTCCATGGTTTTTCCAGGCCCTCCTTTGGGGTGAATTTCGGGATCTTCTTCAGGAGTGCCCAGTTTTCAGACACATCGGTCACCAAATCCTTTATGAGCGGGAATGCCGCCATCGGTGCGACCTTGATCTTGTCTCCCTTCAATGAGTCCACCCTGGTCTTGCACATCAGAGATGGCTTGTGGTTAATCTCAGCAGAACACGAACCGCATTTCCCGGCACTGCAATTCCACCTGAGAGACATACTCGGGTCTAGGTGTCTCTCGATGTACTTCATTGCATCGAGGACGACCATTCCATCTTCTCTTGGAACCTCATAATCGACATACTTCCCCTCCTTTTCAACAGCAGGGTCTCTTCTGAAAACGCTTACCTTTACAGTATCCATCAGTACACCTCCTGCGGGATAATTTTCTTTAACTCATCTGGTATTTTCGGGACATCTCTCCATTCCAGTTTCATTCCATCCTCTCCCTTCTTGTAAATGATGTTCTTTCTCATATCTGGATTTTTTTTCGGGAAATCGCTTCTCGCGTGAGCACCTCTGCTCTCCTTCCTTTCCAATGCTCCTCTGACTATCGCTTCTGAAGCGGTTAGCATTGAGGGCAATTCCAACGCCTGAAGCAGTCCCTTGTTGTACTTCAGTCCTCCTTGGACTGAGGCCTTTTTTGAATCCTCTTTTAGATTCAGTATCACTTTCAGCGCTTTCTTGAGCGCCTCTTCGTTTCTGATTATTCCAACGTTGTCGCTCATATTTTCTTCCAGACTGGCGCTTAAATCGTAAGGGTTGGTTCCATTACTATTCGTCAATGATTTCACTCTCTCGATTTCCTTTATGACATCAGATTCTGCAAAATTTCCCAGAGATACTGTTTTGGAAAAGGACGAAGCACCATCTCCGCTTCTCTTACCAAACACGAGAATGTCTGCTAGTGAATTCCCACCAAGTCTGTTTGCACCGTGGAGTCCACTGGCAACTTCACCCGAAGCGAAGAGTCCGGGCACATTGGTAGCCGTCGTCTCAGGGTCGACCTTTATTCCACCCATCTGATAGTGGACAGTGGGTGCAACCTCCATCTTTTCTTTCGTTATGTCGACACCGGCAAAGTCCAGGAATTGTTTGTACATGCTAGGCAATTTTTTCTTTATGAAGTCGGATCCCTTGTGGGTTATATCTAGGTAAACTCCGCCGTGCGGCGTACCTCTTCCAGCTATGATCTCCGCGTAGTTTGCCCTGGCTACGATATCCCTCGCATCAAGTTCCATTTTCTTCGGAGAATATTGTTGCATGAACCTTTCTCCTTTGGAGTTCAGCAGAATTCCTCCCTCACCTCTGACACCCTCGGTGACTAACAATCCCTTCACTCCAGGTGGGTACACCATACCGGTAGGGTGGAACTGTATCATTTCCATATCCATCAGTTCGGCACCTGCCTCGTAGGCGAGTCCGAGCCCGTCTCCAGTTGACTCCCAGGAATTGGACGTGACCTTGTATATCCTGCCGCATCCTCCCGTTGCAATTATTACTGCCTTGGACCTGAAAAGATAAAATTCCCCTGTGTTGAGTTTCAGACCGACGGCACCGGCGACCCTATTTGCATCCTTGAGTAGTTTTGTCACATACATTTCGTCGAAGAATTTGATGTCCCTGTGAAGTATCTGGTCTTCCAGCGTCTTGATGATTTCAAGACCCGTTCTGTCGCCGACGTGGCACAGTCTCCTGTAAGTGTGTGCTCCAAATGCCCTCTGCATGATGGTCCCCTCAGGTGTCCTGTCGAAGAGAGCACCATACTCTTCCAGTTCCCTGACCCTGTCGGGTGCTTCCTTCGCCAACAACTCCGCCATCCTGTAGTTTGAAATGTAAACGCCTTCCTCCATTGTGTCGGCAAAATGCGTTTCCCAACTGTCTTTCGAATCAACATTCGCAAGTGCTGCCGCGATTCCACCCTCGGCCATGACCGTGTGTGCCTTCCCCAGGAGTGACTTAGATAGTAATGTCACGCTAGATCCGGAATCGAACGCGGAAATTGCAGCCCTCATTCCTGCTCCTCCGGCTCCTATGATTAGGACATCCGTTTCGTGTTTAATGAATTGTGCATTCATAATTTCATCAAGCTCGATTGGTTGTTCGCTCATCGTCTGAAGTGATATAAATCTTTAGCGACGTTGACCTTATTTAGTTTACTTCACCAATTGAAAAGTGACAAAATCTGTCCTCTAGATCGCTGCGAAATCTATCTTGTTCTTTCTCCTATCCTTGCTCAACAGCACTATTCTCGAATCTTCTCTCTCCCCACCGAAATCATAATTCATGTATCCATTCAACCTCGATGAGAAGTCTCTAATGTCTTCATGAGAAGGCATGTTGTTAATTGTCAACCTGTTCCTGGACCCTCCAACGTGCACGTATCCTTTGCTCTCGATGAAATCGGGGTCCGCTTTCTTGTCCAGTCTGTAATATTCCTCTATGTACCCAAGATTGACGTTCTTCACAAGGGTGTGTCTTATCACGGTTCTCGTCTTCAGCGAAGGTAGCATTTCGAGTGTTCTGTTCAATCTCTCCCAGGAATCCTTGTAGATCGGGTTGAGCGTCTCTTTGAAAATTTTCTCATTCGGTGCTGCTACCGTGACATAAAGTTGTGTCGGGAGCACCTTAAGTTTTTCAAGTGCATCTGGCTGAGTGCCGTTTGTGACTACGAAAGTTGAAATGTGTCTCTCCTTTGCTTCCCTCAGGAGGTCGTCCAGTTTCCCGTACAGAGTGGGCTCGCCGGTGAGTGAGATGGCCATGTGCTTCGGCTGCTGTGCATCGAGCCATTTCTTCATGTTTGTCCTCGAATCTCCCTTGAAACCAGTGAGCAGCAGTCTCTGTGCTTGGATCGATCCTTCCAGAATATCCTCAGCTTCGTCTTCATGGGGGATCTTTGCACCTTCCCAGCCCTGCGACCTCCAGCAGAAAGTGCAGTTCTCCGAGCACCAGTCGACGGATGGCGTCATCTGAACGCACCTGTGACTCTCTATCCCGTAGAAAGTATTCTTGTAGCATGGCCTGTTGTAATACAGGTCCTGCCTTACCCAATGGCAGAGCTTTACTCCAGAGTGGTTACCCACTATCTTGTATCCCTGCTTTTCCAATGCCTTCTTCTTGACTTCATCCATTCAGATTGACACCCACCCCCGAAACGATGAATCCTGTATGATACAGAAACGACGTTTCAGGTCTCATTCCCATGGCGCTGAGCTTGATAGGAACATCGATGAGTTCATGGACGCTGACTAAAAAACCCTTGTTTATTAGAAATCGCGAAAATCTCTCGGCCTGCGAGTACGTAGGAAGCGTGGAAGCTATCTTCTTTGTCCCCGTGAGTTTCACATCCAGAAAATTCCATGGTTCTGGGTTGTCAATGAATATGCTCTCATACTCATCGAAGTTCGCTTCCCTTCCATCTTTGTTATTAGCTTCTATCAGACCTTCCACATCGAACCTCTTGATGTTCCTCTTCATGAGTTGAAAGTAATCTTCGTCAAGCTCGTAGCTCACTATCTTTATTTTGTACATCAGGGCAGCCAGGATGGAAAAACCTCCAGCTCCGCCTCCAATCTCAAGCATCCTTGGGACGAATGGGAGATCGAGATCGTAAGATATCGATATGGCGTCCTTCGGCAGTACTATCTGCGGCCCTCTTTCTATGGAGGACGAAACGTCATTCAAAGTGGATCTTCTTGTCCTGAACCTCCTCGACCCTATTTCGATTTCTTCAGACGATATTGGGAATTTAGACGTGTCCAGGTTCCCCAAATCTCTTATGTAAAGTAGACCAGCCCTGTCAGAGAATGAATATATCTCTCCATCGTTGTAAAGAGTGACAAGCACAAATTGAGCAGAACAAAGAATTTAAAATAGTTATTCTTCCTCCATTGTGTCCGGTCAAGAAGAGATAATTGGATATTTCAGGGACAATGGGTATGAGAGAAAGAACTGCACCAAGTGCGAGAAAGTATTCTGGACCATAGACCCGGCGAGACAGACCTGCGGGGAGGTTCCCTGCGATCCTTATTCGTTCATTGGAAACCCACCTACAAGAAAGAAGTATTCGCTTGAAGAAATGAGGGAGGATTTCCTATCGTTCTTCGAGAAGTTAGGTCACAAGAGGGTCAACAGATACCCGATTGTGGCTAGGTGGAGGGAAGACGTCTATCTCGTAAACGCTAGCATTTATGATTTCCAGCCACACGTGACTTCCGGTAAGGTTCCCCCACCAGGGAACCCACTCGTTATTTCGCAACCCTGCATAAGGACGGTAGATCTTGATAACGTTGGAAAGACGGGAAGGCACACTTCGGTGTTCGAAATGGGAGGTGCTAAAGCATTCAATTTCCCAGGAAAAGAGATCTACTGGAAAGATAGGACTGTAGAACTTGCACTCCAATTCCTTGAACATCTCGGAGTGAACAAATTGGAAATAGTCTTCACAGAGAAACCCTGGGCCGGAGGCGGTAATGCAGGTTCCTCCGTGGAAGTGATGGTTAGAGGTCTAGAGGTTGCAACTCTCGTGTTCATGGACATGGTGGAGGTACCAGACGGCGATGTGGAGATCGATGGAATAAAGTACAGAAAAATGGAGAACAGAATTGTCGATACCGGATACGGGATCGAAAGACTCACTTGGCTGTCGCAAGGGACTGACACCGCTTTCGAAGCCCTCTATCCGGAAATGGTCGAGAATCTGATGAGGGAAATCAAACTCGAGAGGCCTAACTTCCTGAGGGAATTCATTAATGCATATGCTGCGGAGGACGGTTCTGAGGTGGGTTTCCTCACGTCTCTTGATGATACCAGCAGGACGAACTTGGACATACTCTCCAACATTTACATTCTTGCAGACCACTCGAGGGCAATCACAATGCTACTCTACGATGGGCTCGTCCCATCAAATTCTAAAGCGGGTTACGTACTGAGAATGATGATAAGGAGGGCATTGCTTGCTAGAAAAAAAATAGGAATTCAAACCGAACTCTGGGATCTGATAGAGAGTCAGAAGGAGAGGTTCAAGGATATATTAGATCTGCGACTTGAAAGTTCCGCAAGAGAGATAGTGGAACTTGAAGTGGAAAGGTTTGACGAACTGCTTGGAAGAGGGGACAGCCTTATTAAGAAATATTCCAAGAATGGAGAAATCGGTTCCGAGCAAGTTCAGCTGCTCTTCGAGTCCAATGGTCTGCCGATCGAATACGTCAGGGAGAGGTGCGAATCCTTGGGCATCAAATTCCCGGAGAAGCTAGTAAAGACGAAAGGGTTCAACAACATTCGAAGAGAACCGAAGAAGAAAGAGGAGGTTCTCAAGAACAAATATCCCGAAACAGAAAAGTCATATTACCTCAACGAAAGGATACTCGAATTCAACAGCAAGGTCATTGGAATAGAAGGGAATTCCGTAATTCTGGAAAACACGTACTTCTATCCCGAGGGAGGGGGACAGCCTTCAGACCACGGAATATTGATGATTTCTGGCAAGAAGGCAACAGTCAAAGATGTCAGGTTAGTCGACAATGTGATCATTCACGAAGTTGAAGACTCGGACGGGATAAGAGTGGGTGAGAATGCGCACGGAATGGTCGGTAAGGACAGAAGGAATCGATTAATGCAGAGCCACACAGCTACCCACATAATTCTTTCATCCATCAGGGATGTGCTGGGTCCGCACATATGGCAGGCCGGAGCACAGAAGGACGAGAGAGTCAGTAGGTTGGACGTGACTCATTTCAAGGACATCTCCAAGGAGGAGATTTCTAGGATCGAGGAAAGAGCAAACGAGATAATCAGGATGAATCTACCGCTCCACAAGGAGTTTGTAAACAGGGACTTGGCGGAAATCAATTTTGGCTTTACCCTGTATCAGGGCGGTATTCCCGTTGGCAACAAGCTCAGGCTGGTGGAAATACCTGGGATAGACGCCGAAGGCTGTGGTGGAACTCACCTCGATTATACCGGAGAGGTTGGATTCATCAAGATTGTGAAGGTCGAGAGAGTACAGGATGGAATAATGAGGTTCCACTTTGCTTCGGGTAGATCGGCCGTTGAGTATTCAGATTCACAGAGCAATAACTTGATGGAGATAAGGGAGAGGCTCGGCGAGGATCCCAGGAAGACATTTGAGTCCATGAGCCGTACACTCGAGGAGACAAGGAAGGCCATAGAGTCTGGTTTCGGATATGCGGAAGTCAAATCAGGAGAAAGGAAACTGAAAATTTTCGATGTACATGAGTCCATCGCAGAATCCATTTCCAGAAGTCTCACAGCATCATCAGGAGTAGTAATTTCGAGAGAGAAGATAAGGATCGCTTCTTCTTACCAGGACGTCTCAGCTCTAGATATCATGCACATCCTTGAGGAAAGGGGGTTTGTAAAGGGAGGCGGGAACCTGAATTATGCTCAAGGAAAAGTATTAAAGCAAAATCTAAGTTTGGAGGACGTAGTAGAGGCGATTTCCAATAGCAACAGATGATCTGATATCGATTCGTTCTGCCGTGCGGAAATATTTTACCGTAACGGGGGAAGTCAAGGTACAGGACGGAGTATACGAATTTTACACACTGGTAGACCAGAGTCTGGAAGCTGATTTCAAGAAACTTGTCGTGGACCTGAAGCCGATTGGTTTCATACCAGTCATAGGAAAATCTCGTGATCATGGATCGGACTACGTCATATCGGTTATCAAGAAGAGAAATTCCAAACCATTTGGGATATGGATCAACCTGCTCCTCCTGATTGCAACGCTCGCCTCCACGATATATGTTGGAAGGGGGTTGTATACCGCGTATTTTGGAATATATACATGGGTATCATACTTCTACGGATTTCTTTACTTTTCACTTCCGCTTCTCATCATCCTGGGATCGCACGAACTAGGACACTTTTATATGGCCAAGAAGAGTGGTGTCGCAGCGTCTCTTCCATTTTTTATTCCCGCACCCATTCCTCCTCTTGGCACACTGGGTGCATTTATCTCCCTCAGGGACCCTCTCCCTGACAGGAAAACTTTGATAAAGATCGGCGCAGCCGGTCCCCTGGTTGGATTTGTCATGAGCCTCGTCATAGGGGTTATTGGTGCATATCTTGGGACTATTCAGAAGCCTGTTACCGTCACCAGTTCCGATGTCAACCTAGTCATCTACCTTCCATACATCTACAAGATATTTCCAGGAATATTCATCAAGAATGCCCACCCTGTCGCATTCGCAGCATGGGTAGGCTTCTTGGTCACGGCGATCAATCTTTTTCCTATCGGACAGCTTGATGGTGGTCACATCGCGAGGGGTCTTTTGGGGACGAATGCGAAATACTTCAGCTATGCATTCATCATAATCCTGGTAATACTTGGGATATACTACTACTCATGGATACTCTTTGCGATCATCATCGTTATCCTTGGTCTAACACACCCGCCCCCGCTCAACGATATTTCAAAGCCCGGAAAGAAGGAGATAATGGTGGGCATAATAGCGATAGCTCTGGTTGCAGTATCCTTCTCGCCAATTCCATTTGCAGAACACGTGTTGCCGAATTATGCAACCACAGACCTGACCGCAGGAAACAATTTCGCGGTATATGGAAATCCAGTCCTCAACAATGACTCCTTGAATCTCATCGTAGACAACTTCAACAATTACACAATACCCTTGACTGTGATAATCAAGGCACCGGTAGGTCTAGCCACGACGCCATCTTTCAATGATTCCATGAAACCCCTCGAAAAAAGAACGTTCAACATCACCGTATGGCCCCGAAGCGTAGCCTCTATAGGGGTCTTTAATTTCTCTGTCACTGTCTCGGCGTCCACCCTTACAAAAACGTACAATAGGAACCTGACCGTAGTCACACTAGATTCGAATCTGACCGCAAACAATACGAACCCATACTACTCCAGCAAGGCAGTGTTCAGCTTGTCCTTGAGTAACCAAGGGTCCGCTGCACTCTTGGAGGTCTACAAGCTCAACAGCTCTTCTGATTTCTACATAAACGGCACTTTTGGAACGTCTGGAAACGGCACCTATCTGACGATATCAGCGGACAAGATGTCTTATGTAAAAGTGGTCTTCTTCAACCTCACTCAAGCTGCGGGGATAGTGCTTGTGGATAAGTATCATCCTTGGAAGGCAATGATAATATTCTACATTCCTTCCAACTCTCCACAGTACAAGGCCCTCTACCAATACTAGGAGCCGGGAATGAATGTTTGTCCCGACTTGACTACCAACGATTTTAATAGGAAGTGATATTTCAGCACCATGGTCAATTACGACGTGATAGTTGCAGGCGCTGGAGTATCTGGTGCTACCGCTGCAGCTATGGCGGGAAAGTTGGGAAAGAAAGTTCTGCTATTGGACAGGAACACGGATCTGGAACCCGGAAAGAAGACGGTTTGGGGCTGGGTCTGTGGCGATGCCGTGGCTAGATCACACATCACGTTTACTCAAAAGAATCTAGGGAACACATTCTCAAATGAAGCACTCGGTCTGAAGGTGGACGGGGTGATTGCTCTCTCCCCAGACTTGGGCTACAAGTTGCCCTTTGACGGAGAGGGATACAGCCTTGAGAGACCCGTATTTGGAAAGGAGCTATTCGACGAGGCAATAAAGAACGGTGTAGAATTCAGGGGAAAGTTTAGTGTCGAGGGACCGATTATTGAAGACAACAAGGTGAAGGGAGTCTTCGGAAAGAACGAGAAGGGGGAGGCAGAAAAAATAACAGGCAAGATAACTATAGATGCCCTGGGAATAGCTTCGCTTCTCAGGAGAAAACTTCCGGAGAACCAGTACATTGACAAGGAGATTGACTACGAGGATCTGGAACTGACAGGCAGGTTCATCTACAAGACGGACGAATCTGTAGACGATCCAAAGTATTATGACAAGAAGAACGCACTCATACACCTCAACCAACAGATGGCACCGGGTGGATACGGATGGGTGTTCCCCAAAACAAATGGAAGAGTCAATGTTGGACTGGGGGTTCAGCACAGGAGTCTTGAAGCCAGGAACAAGAAGTTTGGAGCAACAGACAACCTGAAATCGCTCATAGAGAAGTACGTGAAGTGGAACCCTGTATTCAAGAATTATCAACTGGACAGTTCTCACAAGAACGGAGAGGGATACTGGAGCGTTAGCGTCAGGAGACAGATGGAGGGCATGGCCTATCCGGGTTACTTGGGTGCCGGCGATTCCATGGCGTCAGCGAACCCGCTCAGCGCTGGAGGAATAGGTCCCGCTCTGATAGGTGGTGTCTTGGCTGGAAAAGCTGCCGCAACTGCTGTAGAGACAGGAGACACAAGTCTGGAGGGACTCTGGAACTACAACGTTGAATATGTCAAGCAGTATGGAAAAAGCATGGCAGGAATGGAAATATTCAGGATATTCCTTCAATCAATGAACAACCAGGACATTGACTACGGGATGAAGAACTTCATAACTTATGAGGAAGCAGTTGAGATCACGTACGGAAGGATCCCGGAGCTTTCGCTTACTAAGAAGGTGAGCAAGCTTGTGAAGAGCGTAGGGGCAATAAGGGCTTTCAAGGACCTGGTATGGACTACGAACAAGATGAAGGAGCTGAATGCTATATACGCGAACTATCCAACGTCGCCAGCCGAATTCCCGGAATTCAAGAAGACCGTAATAGCAACTATGAATGAAGCCAAAGCGAGAATGCCTTCTGCACCTGTCTGAAAGCGAAATCCACTTTTTCCACTATTTCTTCACATCACACTCAGTGATATCTATCGTCTTTAGACTGTCCATATTCATTTCGTAGATCCAGCTCGAAAAATCATTTTTTGTGAATTGCACCTTACAGTGCTACCGTGGCTCAAAAAGGGTTTTGAAAGTGGTGGTGCTACTTTCAAATAATCAAGTTTGGCTGAATTTCGGCTCAAAGAAAAGTAGTAGAGATTTGGCATGAAACGTGAAGAGAATGGAACTCTTGCAACTGATGGTGGAAAGAACGAAAAGAAGCAGCTGAACCAACAGAGTGAAATGAGATTGTTTCAGGTTCCATTGTCACTACAAAATAACGACAAATATCAAATACGACAACAGAGTTCCAGCGATGACTCCAGTGTTCAGGAAAGGCAGACCAGGAGCCGGTTTCTTGACATTGCCCAACACGAGATAAATCATTCCGACTATCCCCCCAAGGAGCGGCAGAATGAAGAACGGGATAAAATGATTGATCTTCAGGCCATATATGGCAGAGGCTACCACCATTATGCCCGGAAATGCTACATCACCGAATCCCAATGCCATTGCAGCGTGCTCAGCAACTCCCTCATCGGTTATTTCTATCTTCCCCACTTTCTTTGAAAAATCGGTTGGAAACACAAAGAGCATGGGAAGGTCCCTATCGATTGCGATCTTTGCTAGCCCGATCATGTGCTTGGTCTTGTAGACAGATATGTAATCGTAGATCGCAAAAGCAGCGAGGAAAACGGCTGCTGCCCACAATCCCAGCAAGAACCCCAAGACGAATGCCATTCCAGATGTGAGGAAAAATCCCGCTATGTTGACGACATACCATCTGTTGTGGAAGACGAGTGCAAGTACCATTATCGCAGGAGCGGCAATTATGATTACGTAGTATTCGTCATAGGTATTAGCTATCACCAGGCCAAGGTAGTTCCAGACGTAAAACACCATGAGGGCAATCGCCGCGACAAACAACCATTTCAGGAAATTCAGCTTGAACCTTCTTGCAAGGAAAATGAGTGCAACTGAAAAAACGATGGCCGCAACCAGGTAATAGATGACGTAACCGAAACCCGAAGTGGTGCTGCTTGCAGAGACAGAGGGTTCTATTGAATACGCAATGCTTGCGAGATAGACGGCAAATATTGACGATGCAATGAAAAGAACCAAGCTGGTGAGTTGTGCAGCAGGGAACTCGCGTTTTTCAGGCATTTTAGGTCATTTCTCCTTACAGTTGTTTAGGACAGTTATAGAGATTTCAATATATGATTTTCCCATCAATCAAGAGCAATCGGTGGTTTCTATAGATAGCTTGTGAAGTTTGAGATCTCAGAATTTGCAAAATTAGACAGGTTATATAGAAATACCTAGGTTTCAGTATAGGAAATTATGTCGGGGAAAAAGCGGACAAATTCAGGGAAATTTGAGCAAATCAAGTACCTGAACGCATCTGGTCCTTACAGACCGCTGAAGGACAGGCTAATGCTACTTGGCCAGTTCGTAGGAGACTGGGATATTGCAATGGCCCGTGGCTTGCAGGAGGACGGTTCATGGAAGAATTCTAGAGGGGAATTCCACGCGGGGTGGATCCTCGGAGGAACTGCAATCCAAGACATCTGGAAGTCAAACGAAAATGGAATCCGCGACACCGGTGGAACAACAATACACTTCTACGATCAAGAGTTAAAGAGCTGGTACAGCGTATGGATATCTCCTCACCAGTCTACGGTGCTGGCATTTGTAGGGAACAAGAAGGGAAAGAACATAGTCCTCGAGTCAAAGGTGACGAACAAGAAGATAGTGAAATGGGTATTCTACGACAAAAAGCCGGATTCATTCAAATGGAGATCAGAGAGCAGTGTTGACGGCGGAGATAGCTGGCTAGTGACTGAGGAAATGCTATTGAAGAAACAGAAGAAAAAGGAAGGGGTCGACCGTTAGACCCTCGAATCTTACCGAACCCCAATAAACACAACCTTGCCAAAGACAGGAAGTATCAGACAGATCAAGGAAAAGAGCTCTCCCCTCTGTCGAGTTAGAATGCCATGTCATGATATGCGTGGCATTAACACAACCGAAGGTACACAACCAACCGATGATAACATTATTATAGAAGTGCAAAATTAGGGAAAGTGCCAACTGTCTCCTATTATCGGTCTCTTAAACAATCACTTTCAGAGTGTTCGGAAAAGCTGAAGCTGCTTGAACAGAGCAATGATGAGAAGGAGAAAGTGATCAAAGAGCTGAAGGAGCAAAACCTAAGATTCTCAGCGGATCTTGACAACTTCCAGAAGAGAGTAGGCGAAGAGAACCTAAAACTCGTAAGCTACGCTTCTGAGAGGATAATAAAAGAACTTCTCCCGGTTCTGGACAGTCTGGACAATGTGAAGGATGAAGGAACAATGGCAATAAGGCGACAGATCGAAGGAATACTGCAGAAACAGGGGTTAACCGCAATAGATGATACCGCCAAGTTTGATCCCAACAAACACGAGGCCATTGGAATGGAAGACGGGGGAGAGGCTAATACGATCAAGAAAGTGGTGAGAAAGGGATACGCGCTAGGTGACAGGGTAATAAGGCAAGAGTTGGTAATTCTCAACAAAGGTGAATAAAATGGAAAAAATATTAGGAATAGATCTTGGGACGAGCAATTCTCAGGCAGCAGTTATGATAGCAGGAAAGCCGGTTGTACTACCAAGTTCAGAAGGCACTACACTGGGTGGAAAGGCATTTCCGAGTTATGTAGCATTCACGAAGAATGGTGAGTTGCTTGTGGGTGAACCGGCAAGAAGACAGGCTCTGACAAATGCGGATGGAACGATGTATGCGTTCAAACGAAAGATGGGAGAGACCTACAAGTTCAAGGTAAGGGGGAAGGAATATACTCCCCAACAGGTGTCAGCATTCCTGCTTCAGAAAATAAAGGATGATTCTGAAAAATATCTGGGTGAAAAGATCACCAAGGCGGTCATCACCGTTCCCGCATACTTCAACGACAACCAGAGACAGGCGACGAAGGACGCTGGTGCGATAGCGGGACTCGATGTTGTCAGAATAATAAATGAACCTACGGCGGCCGCTCTTGCATACGGCCTGGACAAGACAGAGGGAGAGCACAGGATCATGGTGTTCGACCTGGGAGGAGGTACGCTTGATGTCACCATCATGGAATTCAGTTCTGGCGTCTACGAAGTGCTATCCACTTCTGGTGATACAAAACTGGGTGGTACGGACATGGACGAGGCAGTGATAAACTATCTAGCGTCAAAGTTCCAGCAGGAGAACGGAATTGATCTGAGGAAGGACAAGAATGCGTACATTCGATTGAAGGATGCGGCAGAGAAAGCAAAGATAGAACTCTCAACCTCACTCCAGACCGAAGTCAACATTCCCTACATCACCAGCGGTGCAGATGGACCGAAGCACCTCTTGATAACGATGTCAAGGGCAGATCTGGAGAATCTGGTCAGACCCACAATTGAAAGGGCAAGAAAACCGGTAGATGAAGCCCTGAAAGGTGCAAAATTATCCGCTTCAGAGATCAGCAAGGTGATCCTTGTGGGAGGTCCCACGAGGATGCCTATTGTCAGAAAGTTCGTGGAAGAGATTATGGGAAAGAAAGTGGAGAGTGGCGTTGACCCAATGGAATGCGTTGCTATCGGAGCATCTATTCAGGGAGCCGTTCTTGCGGGCGAGATAAAAGGGATAGTACTCTTGGACGTTACACCGCTTACCCTGAGCATTGAAACTCTTGGCGGGGTCGCAACCCCGCTCATAGCTGCAAACACAACTATACCAACAAAGAAATCACAGGTGTTCTCAACTGCTGCAGATAATCAGACCGCTGTCGAAATAATAATTGTGCAAGGTGAGAGACCAATGGCTAAGGACAACACATCCCTCGGAAGGTTCATGCTAGAAGGGATCCCTCCAGCACCGAGAGGAATGCCCCAGATAGAGGTGACATTCGACATCGATTCTAACGGAATCCTGAATGTCAAGGCCAAGGACATGGCCACGAGCAAGGAACGGGGTATCACAATCACTTCCAGCACAAAGCTGAGCAAGGAAGAGATAAACAGGTTGAAGGAGGAGGCTAAGAAGTATGAAGCGGAAGACAAGAAGAAAAGAGAGGAAATTGAAACCATTAACGGCGCCGAGGCCCTCGCATACTCAACTGAGAAGACGCTCAGCGACTATGGTGATAAGATCCCGCAGGAGATCAAGGACAACGTTAACGGGAAGCTCAAGGAACTCAAGGAAGAGATAGAAAAGAAAGATCTCACCGCAATAAAGGAGAAGATGGATATCCTGACGAAAGAGATACAGAAGATTGGAGAGCACATGTACAAGAACGTCAAGAGCGAAGAGCAGCCACAGCCTCAGGCCGAGGGTGAAACACCTCCCGGTCCGAGTCCCGGTGAGACTGAGATTCACGAAGATAAAGAAAATAAAGAACAATGAACTTCTGATATGAATGGGCAAGGATTATTATGCCGTTCTGGGAATAGACAAGAAGGCTTCCAAGGATGATATCAAGAAGGCATACAGGGCGCTAGCGAAGAAGTATCACCCTGACCTGAATCCCCAGAACAAGAAGGAGGCTGAGGAGAAATTCAAGGAGATCAGCGAAGCGTACGAAGTGCTCATGGACGATCAGAAGAGGGCCAGGTTTGATCAATATGGCGAAGAGGGGGTCAAGTTCCAAGGAGGATTTGACTGGAACCAATTCCATCACTATCAGGACATCCAGGACATCTTTGGGGATATATTCTCACAGTTTGGATTCGGCGGAGGGGGGGTCGGCAATCCGTTCGGAGGTTACTCCACGCAACAGAGAGAGATTCGAGGAGCGGACGCATTTGTGGAAATTCCCATCGACATCAGGAGAATCGCCAGGAACGAAAAGATTGAAATCTACTATTTCAGGGAAATGAGGTGCGATGAGTGCAATGGAACGGGTTCTGCGACCAAGAAGTTGCTGACCTGCCAGATCTGCAGGGGAAGGGGGTACGTTGAAAGATCCTCGAATCAGGGGTTCATCCTTTTCAGGACGACGGAGGTCTGCAGGAATTGCAATGGAAGGGGGAAGATCCCCGAGAAGGTCTGTCACGTCTGTTCGGGTGCTGGGTACACCAGGAAGAAGGACAACATACAGATTTCGCCGCCCGCAGGGATATACGAAGAAGAAATCTATATCCTCAGGGACAAAGGAAACTATAGGCCGGGAGGGTCGGGAGATCTGAGGATCAAGTTCGATATCGATTATATGGAGTTCAGGAGAGAGCACGACGACCTCGTGAAAGACATTCAGATAGATTTTACTGAGGCTATAATGGGCGGAAAAATGAAAGTTTCACTCCTGAGAGGCGAGAAGGAAATAGATATTCCCGCAGGTACTCAACCGGAAGAAAGGCTGGTCCTCAAGGGCGAGGGAATCACAAAGAAAAGTGGTCGAGATAACTCAGATGTAATCCTCCATGCAAAGGTTTCCCTCCCAAAGAAAATATCAAAGAAACAGAGGGAGCTGTTGGAACAGTTCAAAAACGAGAAAGGATTCTTCTCCGGTTTTCATCTATGAATTGAGAAGTACATCCTCTTGTTGTTCTTACCCTTATTCTCTATCTTGTAAATCTCAATTCTTCCAATCTCAGAAGTGTTCTTGACGTGCGTCCCACCATCTGGTTGGATGTCCACATCCCCAATCTTTACAACTCTGAGAATATCCATGGGTGGCAACAGTCTCAAATCGACCTTCAAGGCTCCTTCCATATTCAGTATCTCCTCTCTCTTCATGGAGAGAACAGAAACATCTTGGTTCTTGAGCAGCTCTTCGTTGACCCTCTTCTCCAGCAAACGGGAGATGTCACTGTTCCAGTCTTTGAAGTTGAAGTCTATCCTGGAATATTCTGGATAGATCTGGTTGCCCGTTATCATTGCACCAAATTCCCTCATCGCAATTGATGAAACGACGTGAATTGAGGTGTGCTGTTTCATGAGCTTGTATCTTCTGTCCCAATCGATGAAGAGTTTGAGCTTCTCACCCACTGGTGGAAGAAGATCAGTCTTGTGGACTATTTCTTCCTGCTTTGTGACATCCTTCACCTCATATGTAAGAGATCCAACCATCTTGCCGAAGTCAGAAGGCTGTCCGCCAGAAGCTGCATAGAATATGGTCCTATCGAGAATCACTCCATCTCCGATCTGAACGACCTCGGCATCCAGCTCTTTGAGGTAAGAGTCCTTGAGATAGACAAGTTCAGTCCTCATCTAACGACACCTATGAATGGGATGAGGATGGAAAATACTGCGATGAAAGCGAAAAATATTCCTATGAAAATGTTGGTTGAAACAAACAGCTTCATTATTCTCTTGTCAGGATCGGTTAGTGCCCTGAAGTAAGAGATTAGAAGTGAAACTCCGAGCATTAGATAGACCAGAAAGATTACCAGACCTACGTAGAAACTGAAATAGTATCCAAATTCCAGTCCAGTCAGGATTGTAATCATCATTGCCAGGAGTGCAATAGGAAAAAGGATTCTCATCGACTCCCTTGTCGTCCTGTTCACTGGGAGCATCGGTACTGCAGCAGTTGCGTAATCATCCCTGTAACGGATAGTGAGAGACCAAATGTGAAGCGGAGTCCAGATGAAAATGGTCAGGAACATCAAAATCGCAACCACATTGTAGGAAGAGGTAAAGGCATAAAACCCCGCAAGAAGTGGGGCGCCTCCGGAGTATGCCCCAAGGATAATGTTCCAAGAAGTTCGCTTCTTCGTTAGCATTGAATAGATAATCGTATAGTCAAAGATTCCAGTCGCCATGAATGCAAATGACAGAACCGATATGAAAATTGCCATTATTAGAGTAATCGCAACCAGTATTAGTCCACCATAGAGAGCTACTTTGGGACTCATTCTCCCAGATGGAAGAGCCCTGTTCATGGTCCTCTTCATCTTCTTATCGATCGAGAGGTCAAAGTAGTTCGAGATAGATTCTGAGCCCATCAGTCCCAAGGCAATATAAATCGTGACGTAGAAAAATCCTCCAATGTCCAGACTTCTCAAAATGCTCAATGAGAACACTTCGCCTGCAATTCCTGTAATTAAGAGGAAAACCCAAACCCGAGGCTTTGTCATGATTACGAATTCACTAACGAAGTTCCCCATTGAGGTGTTAGTATCAGACGCTATAAATTTATAGTGTCTTATCGGTGCGGAATAATTTAATATCTTTGTGAAGTTAACGACGGGGGCTGGTAGATCAGCGGAAGATCGCCTCCTTGGCATGGAGGAGGCCCGGGGTTCAAATCCCCGCCAGTCCATTGAAGACTGTCCCAGGATTTGGGGGATTTGTACCTTTCACTCTCCTTGTAGAATTTTGGTTCCTTCTTCCGGATCCGTTCCAATCCCTCTTCCGTATCGAGCACGCTGTAGATTGCAGTTGTGTCAAGCCTCTCGTGGCCCAGCATTTGACTTATGGTTTGCAGGTCCACGTCTCCCTGGACCATGTTCTTTGCGTAGGCGTGCCTGCACTTGTGCCAGAAAACTTCACTCCCGTCCTTGCAGAGATCCTCCCCGCTATGTTCCCATGTAGTCCGTAGTGGTCCTTCCTTCCCGTCACGTACTCCTTCTTGAACCCGTTGTTATTCACATTGATCCCTCCTGTTTCCCTTATTTCCATTTCCCTGTCCTATTCCCCGAAGACCTCGTCGCCGTCCGTACTGGATATCAAAGAAACGTTCTCCCTGAAATCAAGTTCCTCCTTCAGGTTTATCCTGTAAAGTTTCTTCATCCTTCCTTCAACCAGCTTGTCAAATTCGCTGTCGTTTACGTTGTTTTTCATGCACATCAACCTGAAATTTTCGACTCGATATTTGAAACTTATTGCCTGTTTTGAGAAATGAAAAATATGAATAAATAAATTTTGCTGTTGTAATAAGATAGCGTTAGATGCCTTTGTAGTTCAGTTATGATTGAAACTGCAAAACTCGTTAAGAAGAAAATATTATATACGCTAAATTAGATTTAGAAGCATGAAAACGATTCTCGTACGATTTTTGGAAAAGAGAGGTGAGTTGCATGAACTGATTAAAGAATTGTCCACAAGGAAAACGAGTACCGGAAGAATCTTTTCCCAGATGAATACGATCTTGGAATCGCACTTTAGGAATGAGGGCGTCACGATCGTACCCATCGTGAAACTCTTGGAGAAATGTCTCGAAGGTGAGGAGAATACTGGAGACACCAAAAAAGTAATCACAGCGAGAAGGAAGTATAAATCAATAGGTGGAGTCATGGACCAGGAGCACAGAGAACTGGAAGGTCTATGCAGAAGTATCCAAACGATTCTTAAGGATGAGCCAGACGATAAAGAATCCTATGCTGTTGAGCAACTGATGAGCCTCATCAAGCTCGAAGAAGAATTCGTTTATGCAATGGCTAATTTTTATGGCGACACGTTGAAATTGAACGAATTTGCTTCCTCTCTGGATGAAATGGATTTTTTCATCAGAGTGGTCCCTTGATAACGTAGTCCAAGATACGGACTGAATGGCACTAGAAGATCAGAATTTCCATCCGTACCCGCACTCCCACCTTCCCCTCCAGTATTCAGTGAGGGGATTGGCGTACTCGATCACCTTATTGGGTGAACCGAATATTCCCTCCATCCCGCTGTCGAAAGTTGATAGATTTAGGAGGTAGAACCCAGGATGCAAAATCCATCTTTCCCTTTAGGTCTTTCAGGTCCTGAACTGTGAAATTATTCCTGTACTTCTTCCTTGATGACAGGTGAGGTGGGTCAAGATACAAGAACACCCTGGGCTTGTTGTATTTGTCCATCAGTTCCCTGAAATCTTTATTCTCCTCTATCCAGTCCCTGACGTAAACGAAGTCCAGTAAAGACTGGAACCTGTTCTATGTATTGATACATAAAGTGCTATATATCAAATATAGCTAACTAATAATGGGCAGGCCAGAGGTTACGACAATACAGCTGGATAAATCAGTTGTTGAGGCACTCAAGCGAGTCAAAAGATATCCAAGGGAGACATATAATGAGGTTATCCTGAATCTGATAAGAAATGAAGAAGAGACAAGAGAGTTCAGCATATTTGTCCAGAAGGCTCAAGAAGCCAAGATGAAAGAGTTATGGGAAGAAGGAGACTATTCCGGGTGGGAACGTGCATGAATCAGGAGACATAATTATAACAAGGGTCAAATTCACGGATTCAGACACCTCAAAAATCCGTCCCGCTATGATACTGTTCGAGGAACTCGGTAATGTTGTTATAGCAGGAATAACGACCAATACTAGAATGAAAGGAATACCAATTTCCATGAGTGAGGGGGCGGCCCAAGACAGTATAATTAAATTGAATTACATTTTTACGATTACAAATGAAGCGATCATTA
This sequence comes from Thermoplasmatales archaeon, assembly GCA_026127935.1. Classification (GTDB taxonomy): domain Archaea; phylum Thermoplasmatota; class Thermoplasmata; order Thermoplasmatales. Next base: position 52,433 of record JAJSLL010000013.1, read on the forward strand.
AAACGGTATTTCGTTTGAGTAAAGAAAAGAAGTATCGAGTTTTCGAGGAGCTCGTTAAGAAACTTGGGAGTCTTAAGTCTTAATTGAGTCAGACTTGTTTTCACTACAGGTCAAACGATAACAAATTTACAATAACACTCCTCCTAAGCTCACACTGAGTCCCCACCAGTCCATTACGGATGGTCCATAGTCCTTCGGATTCATGACTCCATTTTCCCTCCTTCGGTCTTGTTTTAACCTTTACTACTTCCTTTCAAATCTGTCACCAGTGAGGCGCACGTACTTGCCCACTTTGATCTCCTTTTCGACGGTATATGAATTCAAGGTGGAGGAAAATTTACTAGCATTTTCGCGATTATTCGATAAGCAGTAAGCTCAATAACCAAGTCGACATACCGTGCAGGTATAATTAGATGAAATTTGAAAGACTGGGAATAGGGTCTGAACTCACCTCTTCCCTTAACAAAATGAGTTTTTTGAATCCGACTGAAGTTCAGGAGATCGCAATTCCCTTGATCTTAGACGGACAAGACGTATCTGTAAGATCCAAGACAGGATCTGGTAAGACAGGAGCATTTCTGATACCTATAATTAACATTTTAGGAAGGAGTAATCTGCTCGAAGCGATAATAATAGCGCCTACGAGGGAGCTTACCCTCCAGGTGTCTGAGGTGGCTAAAAAGATAGGGGCCGTCTATAAAAAGAAAGTTGTTACGGTCTATGGCGGTGCATCAATGAGCATGCAGATAAATGCTCTGAGAAATGGTGCAAACATCGTAGTCGGGACTCCAGGAAGGGTTCTAGATCTTATAGAAAGACGAGAGCTCCGCCTTGGTAACTTAAAATTTGTGGTGCTGGATGAAGCAGATGTCATGCTCGATATGGGGTTTATTGACGACATAGAGATCATATTATCTCATACTCCTAGAAGAAAACAAGTACTCCTCTTTTCTGCAACAATGCCAAAAGAAATTGTGGGATTGGCGGCAAAGTTCATGAATGAGGAAAGAAAGAACATCATAGTCGGAGATGAAAAGCAAGAGATCGTTGGCAATGTGTCTCACCTTTATGGTGTTGTCCAGCAGGAGTACAAATTTCCACTCTTGATGGCATACTATTCAGAATACGAACCTAAAAAGTCTATCATATTTGCAAACACGAAGCGCATGGCGGACCGGATCGCAGGAACATTGAAGGAAAGAGGACTACGTGTCTCGCTTCTCCACGGTGGGAAATCACAAGCAGAAAGGGAAAGAGCGCTCAGTGCCTTCAGAAATGGGGAGGACGTTTTGGTGGCAACGAACGTTGCTGCGAGAGGTCTTGATTTTCCTGAAATTACGGACATAATAAATTATGATGCACCTGACGACCCTGTTGCTTATATCCACAGAATCGGAAGAAGTGCGAGAATGGGAAAAGAGGGAAGGGCGTTCACCATAATCAACGATTCCCAAAGAATATTGATTAATGAAATAAAGAAGAGGACTAAAATAGAAATCAAGAGAATAGAAGTAGATATAGAACCATTCAGAGACCTCAAAGTAATCTCTCATCGACATCATGGGCCCAACAAGAGTGATATGCCCAATGAAAGACAAAGAGGGTACAACGGAAGCAGAGTGAAGCGAAGAAATTCTATTCATAGGGATCGGCCACGCTGGTGACTATAACATCCGTAATGACGATATTGTACTCGATGTTTCTGGATTAGGGGAGAACGTAGTGGAACTGTGTATCGCTGGACTGAAGAAAATAATCTCAGGTTTCTTTCAGTTGCTACACTCCGGAATATGGTCATTCTCTCTACGAGCCTATAAAGAGCTAAATATTCAGAAACGTACTAATAGATTATGAATGAGGCGATAAATATCGACAATATCCCCAAGGGCGGTCCATACTCTCATGCCATAGTTTCAGGGAACTTCATATTCCTGTCTGGACAGACTGGGCAGGTCTCGAACGCAGTACTGAACTTTGATCAGCAGTTTGAGAATGCAATCGGCAAAATTAAGAAAGTGTTGGAAGCTGCTGGGTGCACCCTGGAGAATGTAGTAAAATTTTCAGTTTATCTTGCATACAAAGGTGATTTTAACAAAATGAATGATTTGTTTGGCAAATACTTTCCAAACAATCCTCCTGCTAGGACGACTCTTGTGACTGGTTTTGCCTCAGAGGGGGTTCTCATAGAAATTGATGTGATAGCATCAAGGTGATA